>NZ_PSRR01000312.1 GCF_004296405.1 Bradyrhizobium sp. Leo170 | reverse complement strand
CCCCATTAGAGGCACCTTCTCAAGATAGGCACCAATGTTTTTCTCTAAAGCGAGCAATCGCCCGGGGGCAGCTGGAAGCAGCAGGGCTCAGCCCTCTGGGCAAAGCCGAAGAAAACGTAACGAGGCAACGCCGTCGTAGCAGCCAATGTCCAAAATCACTGGATCTGACTTCTGCAGGAACGAAACAATGTGCTGATGGATCTCCAAGGCGAAAGTGGGCTCACGTGTTTCCATTCAACTTCGTCCCTCGCGCCTCAATGGCACGCAACAGCCTATCAAGTGAGCTTAAGGTTTCGCGACCCCCCGATTGTCAAATGGTCCAGCTTCGACGTCGAAAGTACACACGACTCAACGGGTGGCTCAACTCTACAGAGGTAAACAGGCGATATAGAACCGGTTGCAAAACCTATACCAAGGTTTGTCTACAGACGGCGCGGTATGAGCCACGCGAGACTTGTGACGTACATGCCGATCAGAACGGACACGAGCCTCCGCTGATATTCCCTCTCCACCTCTTTGTCGCAGACAGGACAAAGATCGCCAATTATCTGACCTCGACCAAGCTCAAGTATTCGCCATTCTCATTATCCGTAAATCAATGCTTTGATGGACGACAATCACACGATGGATCGGTCCCACAAATGCATTCTAAGGGGTAGATATGCCGATCTTGATCGTCGTGACCGCCGAGGGTTACAAACCCGGCAGACTCTCTATGAACAACTACATCTGGTGGAGTGCTGCTTCGGTAAGCTCAAACAGTTCCGACGCGTAGCAACCCACGAAAAAACTGCCCGAATTACCGCCCAGTCGTCACTCTCGCAGCTATCGTGCTATGGATGCGATAACTGACCACACGCCCTCAAGCGAGAAACCCTGCATAGAAGAATTCGTCTCGCGCATCGCCACCGATGTCGGCGTCGACCCGGCTCTCGCAGAGAAGGCCGTTGCCATGATGCTGGGTTCCTGCAACGCGAGGGAGCCGACGGCCCCGTGGGGCGTATGATCGAGTCCATTCCCGGCGCTTCGGAATCAGTGACGAAGCATGATGGTGAAGACTCAGAGGGCGGCAGCGTCCTCGGCGGAGCCGGCGTCACCGGTTTCGGCCAGCAATTGATGAATGAGGGTCTCAGCCTAGGAAAGATCGCCGGCCTCGTCAACGAGACGATCGCGTTCGCCGACGAACATGCCGGCGACGAACTCGTGGACGAGGTCCTCAATTCCGTTCCCGGCCTTCCCCAACTCGTTTGATCAGCCGCAGCCGGGACCCGCATGAGGTCGTGCGCCCGCGCCAATCCGTTTGCGCCGGTAGGCATTCTCCGCCGAGTTTTCGTACCGACCTGGCCAGACCATCAACCGTCGGGCGCGCGAAGCGGACGAACGTAGGCGCACTTCATTCGTCTATCTCAAAATCGACGATCGTGGCGACGTACCGCCGTCGTTGGAGGGCTTTCTCAAGCGGCGGGGGCATCACGTCGATATCCAGCTCTCGCTGCTCGGGCCAAAGTTCCTTGTGTAGGAGCACGAATGTGCGCTGACGTCAGCCTTGCCGCTGTGCTTTCTGATCGTGCGACCTCTCGCTGATCTACCGCAGCCCCCTATACCCCCAGGTTGGCTAGACTAAGAGGGAGCAAGGCCCCGGCGCGCCCGTGCCCACGGTCGCGCCGGGGCACAGATCCGAAAAAGTCAAGTGATCAGCAGGTGCTATCGTCAGAGGCGCAAAGGAGAGCCGCAGATGCAGCTCTCGTTGCTGTAAGGGGCTTAGAGAGCGCGGGAACGGAGAGGACGCTGTCCGCCCCAGCGTCTTCCGGCCCCGTTCTCACCGGACCGCAGGCACCGAGACGCTCGTCTGCTCAGCATGGTGAGATCCTGTCCACCACGGCCGATTGACCGCCTTGATGAGACGATCCCACGGAAACGGCGTCTGCTGACGCACCACGTCCAAATGAAATCGCCCTTGTAGGTAAACACCTTCTCGAACTTTGCTCTTGGCAAAATTTGCGACAAGCGGTCGGCGGCGCATTCGCTATATCGAACATCCAGTACCTTTTCTTGTCCGCGTCGACCCGGGCGTTCAGCCAGTTGAACAGCGCCGACAGGATCGACGTCAGCACGCCGAGGATGGCTTCAATCACGGCCGTGCTCCTTTCGGATGGAGCGATGCGGGCGATAACCGTGATGACGGAGCCGCTCATCAGGAAGGAGCCGGCCCACTGCGGATGATCTTTCGGCGCGCAGACGCACCATCGCGGGTAGCGCCCCTTCGGAACGCGGACAACCCGAATGCGCAGATTTGTCAGAAAGAAGACTCGGGGGCCGACCCGTCCTGATGATGATGATCGTCCTCGCGCCGGAACTGATCCATCACAGGCTCGGCTCTTGGGGCGCCCGAGCATCGGCAAGCCCGGCATCGACGGGCAATCCACTTGGGACAAGACCGAGCAGGCGATCTTCACCTCGTTCTTCATCGGAGTGTCGACGGCTGTCGCCGCGGTCGCCGCAATCAAGGCGATCGAGAAATGACCCACGGGTACCCGCGACCGCGTCATTCGTCTGCAAACGAAATTGGAGCACGTCACCGCGCAGCTCTCCAACGTGCAAATCAAGGTCAACGCGATGCATGATCTTCTGATGCGAGCGCGCGGCGTGCGGTGGATGATGCTTGCGATTGCCGCAATGGCGGGCTTCCTCGCTTCCCTCATCACGAAATACCTGCACCTGCCGCTCTCGAACTGCGCCGGTACCACCACGTTCCCAACGGCTCTACGTACCTATGGGAGAAAGCCGGTTGGGAGGCCATTCCCCGGGCTCAAAGCCGAGAGCTTACATCCTCTTTGCCGTGCGACAATCCGCTATTCATGTTGGGCGCAGAAAAATCTGATGCTCCTCCAATGTGGCCGTGTAGTTCACGCCGCCGAGAGGGATTTTGTCGCCGGCTGAGACGCGCTCGGCAGCAGGTTGTGCAAGCTCATCCCTTGCATGAAGTCTTCCGACGCCCATTGGGGGCGGTGCTGGAAATCCAGGGGGAGGTACATTGATAGATTCAGCAGCGGGCCCGGCTAAGCCTACTGATCTGCCGGGCCTGAGCTAGATGCCACTCCCAACTGCGCCGGTTCATCATCCAGTAGTCGCCGAAGCTCCCCCGGTTCAAAAGTGAACTGTTCTGGATCGAAATCTGGACCGACGGAAAATGATGGAGCGGGTTGATTATTCTGCCTCCCTGAATGTCCTGGCGAAGCTCCTGTTCCAGTCGGAGAAGCCCCTCTGGAGAAGGCATAGATTGATCATCCAGATGATCGAGCACTCGCCGAAGCTCCCCCGGAGACATCTGCTCTGGGTCGAACGCGACGTGCTCTTGGACGAAAACCGACGGGGCGGGTTGATCATCCTGCAGTCCCCGAATCCCCTCGGGCCGACTGCCGGCTTCCTGCCACGCGCTGTGCTGCGCAGCGGCCTGGTCGACGCGCCTCGGCTCGATCAGTACAGCGTCTTCAGGATTGATGAGGGCCGCGTTCTGGGGGTGAGGATTGCGCTTTGCGCGGCGGTGTACGATCGGCACGCCTGTCGACCGGAAGGTCCGGAGATGGTCTATTGCCTTAAGGAGGTTCTTGGGATTACCCCTTCCGGTGAACTCGGACACATCACCGCTCAGCGACTTACTCTCGAGCCGAGCAACAATGCTCGGCTTGTTTTTTGCGAAGAGCCAACGGCTAAAGCTACGAAGATAACCTACATACTGCTTGGCCCAGCCTTCGTTCATCCCGCCCTTGATGAGGGCCCCCTCAAGCCCCAAGATAATGGGAGCATCCTCGGAATAAAGAGGCCGCCTGTCCCACCCTATCACAATCCCCGTTGACGGAGCCGGCTGCAGCGCCGAGGCGGCCGGCATTGCTCCACCACCTCCACCTGAATTAGCGATCTCGCTCAGCTGCCGCTCAATGGCAACGCTTTGCGGATTGTTTAGGGTCCTCGGCCTCTTCGCTGGTCTCAACCCGGCTGTGTCATGCTCATCGTTGATGAGGACCTCCTCGCTTGGCAGGAGGTTGCTCCTGGCAAGTGCCCCCATCAACTCGTCCGGGGCTGCTGGCTGTCGCTAGCCACATTGGCAGGGGGGCTACGGCGCGGCCCCCGGTCGGGCATCGCCGTATCGGCCAGGCGCGCCGCTTCAAATTGCTGCTCAAAGGCTTCTTGCTCCGCCGTGTCCGCTTGCTGATCTTCCGTGAGGGCGTGCTGCACCTCTGACGAAGCTGCTACATTGGAGGGGTCAAAATTGTGCGGGTCCACGCTAGCCTCACGTCTACAGATCAGCTGAGCTTCCTACTCGGGCAAGCTGTCGAGAAGCTGACGAGGCCGTGGCCCGTGAAGCAATGCACCCCCCAATCACAAAACGACAATGCCCCGCGGTCCTTGATGGGTCGCCGGGCTTTTTTTGCGTTTAAGGACGCGTCGTCGTCGCGGCTAACAATCCTTTTGGCAGCGCCGGGGACGACGACTCGTCACCGCTCTTATTGCAAAATGGGCACGGCATACCGGCGCCGCCGCAGGTGCACGCATGGGTAGGCTGGTCCGAATGATTTCGCAAACCCACCGGCAGTTATCGCAGCGCGGGCACCATCTCATTGCATGTCCTCCCGCAAGCCTTTGAAGACCGGCTGTCGCACCTTGCCTTTGGCCGATCTGGCGCGGTACTCGATTTCGGCCAGCAGCTTTGGCTCGACCCAAATGCCCCTGGTGCGCGACGCGCTTGGCATAGGGCTGCGTCTTCCGGATCAGCGGCGTCAGCGCTTTCTCGAAGAAGTTCGACAAATGGCATGAGCGCATCGTGCTCAATTTTCAGTCCGCGCCAAAGGGTTTCTTGCACGTCTTCAACGAGGCCCCCCCGTGATCTACGAACTGATCATGGCCAGTGCCGATATCGGGAGAAGAGCGTCGTTGATATCTCGATCGGACAGCATTGGTCGAAAGACTGCTGCGACGACGACTTGGCGGCGACGAACGGCGAGCGTGGAAAATATCCTCACCACTACCTCGCCAGCCATCCGCAATCGAAGTCGAATCCGCAAGAATCCTTGTGCTACCCTCTCGCCGCGTATCGGGAATGGTTGCAGGATGTCTATATGGAGGGTGGCAAGTTCAGCAACTATCTGCGGGGCAAGGTCTCAAGGGGCAATCTGGCGCCGTCGATCGCTCAACTCACCATTGCCGCGCTTATCCTGGCGCAGATCACCGCACAGTAACAGCGGCGAAAAAGGTCGAGAGAGCCTGCCCGTCATGGGCAGGCTCAGAACACGTCGAGCGAGCGCAGGACTGAGGAGCGATGCACTCGCCATCCGATGCCAGGACGAAGACGTGGCCCAGCTATGCACGAGTTACGAACAGCGTCTGGCGTCCATTGCCAGCACGACCGGACCACTCGTTCCGAAGAATGACTAAACCTGCCGATCTTACAGCACCATCTTTCATCAGGGGCACGCCCCAGACGTTGTTGGACGCGAGAATGCGGCCAGGCCATTCCGCCAAGCGTTATTGACGATCGAGGACCAGGAGCCACCGGGTGCAAGCCTGACGATGCGGCCAAGGAAATGTTGACTAGATAGAGATTTCCCTACGCCTCGAACCACGGCCCTCGATGAAGCAGTCAGCCGGCTTGTCTCCACGGTTGACGTCCGCGCAATCCGAACCGACGCAATTGGCGGTGGCCGAAAAGACGCGCGTTTCGATGAGCTCGGCAGTCCTTATGGTACATCATGGCGCTTGCTTTAGGCTGCGCCTTGGCTGCCCCTCGTATTTGTAGGCGAACTGCTTGGGCATCGGGCCTTTGTTGCGGTCCTTGCGTCCGGTCTGCTCCCATGCATGGGCCAGAATCCCTACCGCCCGTGACAAGCAGAAAATGCCGCGGGCCAGGGGTGCAGCAAAGGCCAGCTCCCCGTAGATGACTGCGGTGGCTCCATCGATGTTCAGCGGGATGAGCTTGCCTTTGCGCTCGCGCATAACGCGCTCGATCGCGCGCGCAGCGCTGGCGTAGCGACCGTTGACGGCACCTTCACTGATCGCAGCATCGACTAGCGCGAGTAGCGGTTCAGCGCGCGGGTCGACGGGATGAAAGCGGTGACCGAAGCCCGGCAGATATTTGCTGCGCGCGGCGGTGAAATGGTCGATCACCTCCGCGGCAGCCTCATCGAGGTCCTTGGTCTCGCTGCGTCGCAGGACCTCGTCATAGAGCTCGATCGCCTGCTCCCCCGCTCCGCCATGCACACCGTCCAGCGTGTTGATTGCGGATGCCATCGCGCCATTGAGCGGCAGCCCGCAACTCACAGCCATCTGCGCGATGGCGATGGAAGGTGCATGTGGGCCATGATCCACCGATGCAACCAGGGCAGCCTCAAAGAGCCGCTCCTGTGCCGGTGTGGGTAGCTCGCCACGCAGCATCAACCAGATCATCGCGGGGAACGAAATATGACCAATCAATTCCTCGATCGTGTATCCGCGATAGGCGATCCGCCCGGGGGCGATGTCGCATATAGAGCTCCGCCACCAATGGGCGGCCTGCTCTCGCAGCTCCGTTTCGCTCATCCCTGTTTTCCAATCCCGTTAGCCTATGCCCGGCAGTGGTTTGCTTGCGCGCAACTGCCTGGTCGTCACGCTGCTCCATCTGTTGCCGGGCGGACCCGCGGAAAATGAGCTCCTCCTTGACATGACGTTCCGGCGGCACCGCTTGCGATAAGGTGCTCAATTTCCGGATCTGTATAACCGAGTCGAGCCAGCCATCGCTCCGTGTCCGCACCGAGCGACGGGGGGAGCGCGGGGGCAGGAAACGCCTCATCCAGCCGAAAACCAGGGCGCGTAATGCGTAATGGCGGTTCGCCAGCCCTATCGAGCGGCAGCGTCTCGACAAATCCGCGCTCCAGCACCTGCCGCTCACGCAAAACTTGCGGGACGGTCAGCACACAGCCGGCAGGGACGCCGGCGGCATTCAACAGCGCCTCCCATTCCTCCGCAGACCTGCAGCTCAACGCCACGTTCAGCTCATCGTTAAGCGCTCCGCGGTTCAGTTTACGTGCTTCCCGCTTCGCGAAGCGCGGATCCGTCTTCAAATCCGGCCGGCCGATCAGATCGCAAAGTGTCCGGTACTGCTTCTGCTCGTTGGCGGCGATATTCAGCGGTCCGGTCGCGGTGCAGAACGTGCCGGAGGGTGCGGCCGTGAAATTTTCGTTCCCCATCGGCCGCGGCTCGACTCCGCCATTCAGGTGATTGGAAACCACCCATCCCATAGCCGCGATGGTCGCCTCGAGCAGCGACACGTCGATGAAGCGGCCCCTGCCCGTTCGCTGCTGCTCGACGAGCGCCGCGGCGATAGCAAAGGCGGCCGTTAGCCCGGCGATGGTATCGGAGATCGGGAAGCCAGTCCGCAGCGGAGCCGTGGCTGCATCACCGGTAACACTCATCGCGCCGGAAAGGCCCTGGACGATCTGGTCGTAGGCCGGGCGGGCGGACCAAGGACCGTTTTGCCCAAAGCCTGAGATTGCACAATAGATGAGGCGCGGGTTGCGCCTGGACAACGCGTCGAAACCGAGACCAAGCCGCTCCATGACCTTTGGCCGGAAGTTTTCGACAAGGACGTCGGCCTCGGACACCAGCCCGACAAACGCTTCGCTTCCCGCTTCAGACTTCAGATTGAGCGCCACCGACTGCTTACCGGCGTTGACGCTGACGAAGGAGAGGCCCTGAAGGCGCTCTGCCCTTTCCGGATCGGCGCCAAGGCGCCGCGCGAGATCGCCTCCATTGGGGTTTTCGACCTTGATAACCTCCGCGCCGAGGCGCGAGAGATGGTAGCCGCAGAATGGGCCTGCCAATACGTTTGACAGGTCGAGGACACGGATGCCGGTGAGCGGCAGGGACATGACGAAGCCTTACTTTGTGGTATCTTCGGCGCCCGCCGTTGTTAGTTCAACCGCTGGGCCGCACGCCAGCGAGGCGATCGGTGAAGGTTTTGCTTGCCGCGGTGATCCTGGGTAGAAACCGCTCAACACAGCCGGGGGTACCTTGGGCGGTTGGGCGTCCATTAGGCTGGCCCGGGAAAACGGCGCCTTGGACGCTTTCAGGATCTCGATGTTCACCTCGCGATCAGTTTCGTACTGTGCCGGGACTGCGCCACGAACTGCTCCGTTGATACAGAGTTGACCCAGCGGTGGCTCTTCAGCAGGGCATTGACCAAGCGCTGCGCGGTTTCGGGATTTTTGTCGATGAAGATTGCGGCAGGTAGCGACAGGCGCTAGACGGATCCCGCCAAAGGCAGTCTTGGCGCCTTCGACGGTGCGCGCATCGAACAGCGAATTGGCCCCAATCTTCCTCGAGAGCAGGGTCGCAATGCGATCGAAATAGACCAGCGCGTCGACTTTTTTGGGGTCGAGTGCCACCACGTCCGGCGCATCGCTCCCGACCGCGATGATGTTGACGTCGCGCGGTCCCAATCCCGGCATCTTGATGCAATGGCGCGCCATTCTGCCCGTCCAGGAACCAGGAGCCGTGATGCCGAGCTTCGGGCCGTCTAGGTCGGAGCCGCTCTTCATATTGGCATATGGCGGCAAGATCGCTGCGCACCCCGAGAAGAACGCCGAGTATGTGGTGCGGCAGGAAGACGAACGAGATCTCGTTCCCCTGCGTGCATCTGGATCAGGTGATCATACACCCCCGACGCCATGCGCCGAGCCACCAATCAGTCTCAGCGGATCATCACCTCGCGCAAGTCACGGCCAGCCTTGGCTACCCCTTCCATTGTTTCGCGTCTCAGAACTTCCGTTACGTGCAAAACCGATACTCTTAGTTAGAAGAAGAGTCAAACTATTCTGGCTTGCAGAACCGCCTCAATGCTTCTGAAATAGGGTTCACCCCCTAGCTCTGATAGTTGTTCTATAGTGCAGAACCGGAGCAGAAATGAGCAAGACAGGAGTTGACGCGGTCAGCAGAGCGCTCGCAATCCTGAAAAGTTTCAACGCGGAGCGTACTGCGATGACACTGACGCAGATCGCGGAGACGGCGGACCTTTACAAGAGCACAGTGCTGCGACTGGCCTCTTCGTTGGAGGCTGACGGCTTTCTCGTCCGCGGCGCGGACCGGTTGTTTCGACCAGGACCGGAGTTGTGGCGCCTTGGGGTGCTTTATCAGCGCGGCCTTGATCTTGGCCAAATCATCCGGCCATCGCTTCGTCGACTGGTCGAGGCAACTGGGGAAACTGCATCCTTTTATGTTGCAGACAAGGACGAACGTATCTGTCTTTACCGCGTCAATTCTCCACGTTCAGTTCGACATCATCTCGAAGAAGGTCAGCGATTGCCCATTGATCGCGGAGCCGCCGGGCGAATTCTCACTGTATTCCGCGAGCCAGCGAACGCCGAAGGGAAGAAAATCCGCGACCGAGGCTTTTATGTTTCGATCGGAGAGCGGGACCCGGAGGTCGCCGCGGCGGCCGTGCCGTTGATCGACGTACACGGCGAACTGAGGGGCGCCCTTTCAGTGTCGGCGATCAGGACTCGCTTCAATGCCGGTGCGCGCAAGGCGGCAATCGATGCTCTCAAATCGGAAGCCAAGGCGTTAGCGGGGTTGCTGCCTGCGAGCGAACGCTGATCAGTCCAGGACGCCCGCTTTGTGCCGTTTGCGAAGAATTCGACGCGGCTTCGGGGTGGCAGTGTGATGGGGCCTCGTGAGGCAATGAGGCTACTTCCCGGCTATTCCGTGGACAGAGCGCCGCGTTGAAGGATCGAGTACAGAGATGACGGACGCGAACGACACGATGCGCCCGCGATGCTTCGCAAATGGCCCTCCATAAAAAATGAGCGTCGTGCAGACAAAAGTACATATCTGTCGGCGGAAGGCACACTGGACGACTGCATACGAGAGTTTATGACCAAGCGTGAGGCCACACGTCATCTTTACCAAATCCACACCGCGCCACAGCCTCCGCTCATACCGGACGTCTTGTCAGCCGATCACATCACGGAACTTGCCAGATTGCGAAGTTTCCTCTGATCGGGATGTTGTTGCGGCGCCTGTGGCCAAGTGAAGATCAGCCTCAAAATCAGTGAGTCTCAGATCAAGAGTCCTCTTCGACCTCCCTTCCAAGGACAAGGGCACGCTGTGCTCAGCATCGATAATTGGTTGCTGGGCGATAACGCCGAGCTCTCCGTCTGCAGATCAACCGTGCG
>NZ_PSRR01000311.1 GCF_004296405.1 Bradyrhizobium sp. Leo170 | reverse complement strand
GCTAGTCCGCGCGGCGCTGACCGCCGCGTCACCTGGGGTGGCACCGTGCTCTTCGGCCTGTCGTGCAAATTCTACGATCAGAATCGCGTTCTTGGCCGCGAGGCCCACCAAAACAACGAAACCGATCTGTGCCAGGACGTCGATCGGTAAGCCACGTGTTACTAGGCCTGTAACCGATGCAAGCAGGCACATTGGCACGATCATGACCACCGCGAGTGGTAATTTCCAGTTCTCATATTGAGCCGCGAGCACCAGAAACACAAACAGGGCTGCCGCGCCGAAGATGAGCAGGGACGACGTTCCAGGTTGCTGTTGCTGGAAGGCCAGTTCGGTCCACTCGAAGCCGATGCCGGGCGGCAGAACCTGTCGGGCGAGCTCCTCCATCCTCTGCAGCGCCGTGCCTGTCGCCACACCCGGCCCGGCTACTCCCATGATTTCAGCCGCGGGGAAAAGATTGTACCGTGGCACTCGGTACGGAACGTTCTCGTATTTGAACCTAGCCACGGTCCCAATAGGTACCATTTCGTCCGACGTGTTCCGCGCCTTGAGCCGTGCGATATCCTGCGGATCTCGTCTAAAACTTCCGTCGGCCTGCGCGATCACCTCGTAGGTTCTGCCAAGATAATTGAAGTCGTTGACATATTGAGAACCGAGATAAACTTGCAGCGTCGAAAACACGTCCGTCAGGGTCAGGCCGACTTTCTCGGCTCTCTCGCGATCGATATCCGCGTAGATTGACGGCGCACCGGTGTTGAACAAGGTAAAGACGCCTGCGAAGCTCGGGTCCTTGTTGGCCGCCCGGACGAGCGCTTGAGCCGCGCGTGCGAGCGCGTCAGAACCAAGCCCCGCGCGATCCTGAAGCATCATCTTGAAGCCGCCGGCGGTGCCGAGGCCCTGCACCGGAGGCGGCGGGATAGTCAGTACATAGGCATCCTGTATCACAGAAAGGCGTTTGCGCAGGTCTGCGAGCACGGTCGTCGCAGTGACGCCATCGACATGATGGCTATACAGGGACGGCAAGCCTGAAAAAATCGTTGCGGCGTTGGAGGCAACGGTGAAAGTCGTCGCGTCCAGGCCGGCGAAAGGCGCGACATGTTCGATGCCCGGCGTTGTCAAGATGATGTCGATCACCTTCTTGAGGACAGCTTCGGTGCGATCCAGGGTCGCACCCGGCGGCAGTTGCACGACGGAAATGAGATAGCCTTGATCTTGCTCCGGAATGAACCCCGTCGGCGCACGGGCAAACTGGACGCCGGCGATACCGATCAGCGCCGCATAAGCCAACAGTACTACGCCGGTCACTTGGACGAGGCGCCCCGTCACGCGCCCATACCGCGTCGACAGCCACTCGAATCCAAAATTGAACTTGTCAAATCCTGCCCGCACCAAGCGGCGAATGCCGGACGGACGAATCTTGTGACCCGGCTCGTGCGCCTTGAACAGAACCGCGCAGAGCGCTGGGCTCAAGGTCAGTGAGACGAAACAGGAGATCAACGTCGACGCGGCGATCGTCACCGCAAACTGGCGGAAGAACAGGCCGGAAATGCCCGACAGGAATGCTGACGGCACGAACACGGCGCAAAGTGTCAGTGCAATTGAAATCAGCGCGCCGCCCACCTCGTCCATCGTGACATAGGCGGCCTTTGCAGGCGTTATCCCGCGTTCCAGATTCCGTTCGACGTTTTCGACCACAACAATGGCGTCGTCGACGACGATGCCAACCGCAAGCACCAGCCCGAACAGCGAAAGATTGTTGAGGGAGATCCCGACCGCGTAGAGAACCGTGAAGGTGCCGACGAGAGACACCGGGATCGCAATCACCGGAATGATCGCGGCTCGCCAACTCTGAAGAAAGAGGAAGACCACGCCCACAACCAATAGGATCGCAACGAAGATGGTCGTGATGACTTCGTCAACGGATTTGCCGACAAATATGGTCGGATCGTAGATAACTTTATGGGCGACGCCGGGCGGAAACTCCTTTGAAAGCGTCTCCATGCTCGACAGGACCTCGTGCTCCACCGTCAGAGAATTGGCGCCAGGCTGGGCGAAGATGAGCAGCGGCAGGCCCGACCCGCGGTCCAAAAAAGCCGTCGAGCCATAGTCCGCCGCACCGACTTCAACACGACCTACGTCGCGGATGCGGGTAACGCGCCCCTCAGAATCAGCTTTGAGCACGATGGCGCCGAATTGCTCCGGCGTAGCGAGCCGCCCTAGCGTCTGTACGTTGAGCTGATACGCCTGATCCGAGGCGACCGGCGGCTGGTTGAGGATGCCGGCCGAGACCTGAACATTCTGCGCTCGCAGTGCCGCAAGGACTTCGCCCGCGCTCAATTTGTGAGCCGCGACCTTGTCCGGATCGAGCCAAATGCGCATCGCGTATTCGCGCGCGCCGTGGAATTGGACGTCGCCCACGCCGGGCAGCCGCGCCAGCACGTCCTTTACGTGCAGCGTCGCATAGTTCGATAAATACAGGGTGTCACGCGAACTGTCCGGCGAATAGAGGTGGACCGCCAAAAGAATGTTGGGCGTCGCCTTTCTCACCTGCACCCCAAGGCGCTGGACGTCTTCCGGCAACCGAGGGAGGGCGTCCTGAACGCGATTTTGCGTCAGCATCTGCGCGACGTTGAGGTCGGTCCCGATCCGGAACGTCACGGTTACCGTGAGTTTGCCGTCACCGGTCGATTGGCTAGTCAAGTAGAGCATGTTCTCGACGCCATTGATTTGTTGCTCAAGCGGCGTCGCAACGGTCCGCGAGACCGTCTCCGCGGAAGCGCCCGGATAGGTGGTCGTCACCTGAACCGTGGGAGGCACGATTTCCGGATATTGAGCGACAGGCAAAATGGCGAGCGCGCCAAGCCCGATCAAAGTGACGAAGACGCTCAGTACGGTCGCGAATATAGGCCTATCGATGAAAATGTGTGCGAGGCGCATGGGATCGTTCCAGTCTCAGTTTTTGCTCAGTCTTGGCCATCGGCGATTGCGTCGTAATGGATCGCACCATGCTGCGGCACGACTTTCGTGCCTGGCCTAGCGCGCACCAGTCCGTCGATGACGACGCGGTCGTTCGGTTCAAGCCCCGATCGGATCACCCGCAGGCCGCCTCTAAGATCTCCCGGTTGCACGACCTTCGGCACCACGGTCGCGTCCGGAGAAACCGTCATCACCAGATGTTGCGACTGATCGAGCACCAGCGCCGAATCGGGCAGCAGGAGAGCCGGCGTCGGCGCCGCAACAGCCACACGAAGCCGCGCGAATTGACCGGGCGCGAGAAACAGATCCGGATTTGGCACGGTAGCGCGGGCGTGGATCGTTCCGCTCGAGCGATCAAGAGCATTGTCGAGGAAATCGAGGGTGCCGTGCCGTTTGAAATTGGTCTCGTCGCTCAGGCCAAACGCGATCGTGTCGGCGAGCGGGCCTGCAATGGGTGCGCGTTCGCGTGAAAACGCCAGGTAGTCGGATTCACTCATGTCAAAGTCGAGATAGAGCGGATCGAGCGAAACCAGCGTTGCGAGCAAGGTGGTCGGGCTGACGGCCGCTCGGCTGCCGGCGATCAGGTCGCCGATCGAAACCTGGCGGGCGCCGATTCGTCCGGTAAAAGGCGCCGTGACCCGGCAATATTCGAGGTCGAGCTGGGCATCTCGGATGCGGGCTCTGGCGTCCTCCACCGCGGCCTGCGAGGCATGCTGCTCATTGGTGCGTTGGTCGACCGTTTCCTGGGTCGCAAAATCATCACGCCGGAGCGATTGTGAGCGTGAGAGCTGATTGTTTGCCAGCGCGAGGCGCGCTACTGCGGTGTGGAGCTGGGCATTCGCCTGCGCAAGTTTGATCTCGTAGGGGCGCGGGTCAATCACGAAAAGCAGGTCGCCCTTGTGTACGATTTGCCCATCCTTGAAATGAATTTCGGTGAGGACACCTCCAACCTGGGCGCGCAACTCCACGCGGTCGATGGCCGAGAACTGTCCAAGGAATCCGAGCCGGGAATCGACGTCTCGCCGCAAGGGTTCGCTTACTGTTACCGGAAGTGCTCCGGCTTGTCGCGGCGCCGCGTGATCATCTTTGTAGCGGGAGAATGCGAAGTAACTGAGCGCTAGGGCTACAAGAGCCGCGCCTGTGCTCAAGAACTTCCACCGTCGTTGCGGGGGCGAGGAGCCGAGTGACTTTTCGAGCTCCGAGCGATTGCTAATTTGATCCATTGACCGTCCATACCTCTCTGCATGACGTTTCTCGTTTTGGAGAACCCTTTCGGTAAGAGCCGATCCGATTCTCGGCGGGAGCGGCAGCCGGAAACATCTCAACGCAGAGGCGCTATCAACGAAAGAGATGTGCCCCATCAGATCGTTTGACAGTACCAAGATCGGTGATTCTGATTGCACCGTACTGTGCTGCGGCGGCGCCGGTCGGATATCCGGACCCCCGTGAGCCCAAATGTTGCCTCCCTACTGAATAGAAAGTCCAACGTCTGGTCTCCGCAGGACCGAAGACAAGGCTGACGTGAACGCGCGTTTGCCATGGTCGGGTTCGGCATCAATGTGAAACGAGCGCGCCAACGCCGCAGGCGCTGCGCAATGCGGTTAGGCGTGTCCTCGATACGCACAGCTATCGTGTGCGTGCACTGCCCATGTGCCCAAGGAGTTCGCGCGGATCGACACCCGCGCGGAGATCCTCAGCATTGTGGGCAGTCATCGCATAATGCAGTTGATGTTTCATGCGCTGCGATGAGGCAGCCAGCGTAGCTCTGCCGAACGATTTCACGCGCCCAATTTCGCGAGTTGCAAGCAACGATCTGGGCGGCGTCGTCGCATCTAGCGCTCTAGGGCTCACTCGATCAGCCTGCCAGCTGGCGGCTAGGAGGAGAGCGCCGCTGCCCGCCGCTCAGGGCAGCAGCAGGTCTTGGCCGGCCGGTCGGTGCGCTGGTGGTGAAGGGCTCGGAAAGAGCGAGTGAGAGATGCCAGACCCTTCCTGATCCACGGCGTCGGCTCGCCAAACACCCAGACCGCTTGCAACTTTATTCATTCCCGACGCCAACGCTCTCAACGTCTCGATCATGTTGAAGGAGATTGGCCTGCCGTACGAAGTGCATCTGGTCGACTCCAGCACGACTAGCAGCAGACGTGGGAATTTCCTCGTTGAATCCTGCCGTTAGAGTCCGGCGATCCGCGGCCCCGACGGTCCGGGCGCTGGGCCGCGGCGGCCGCGCCACAAAACGCGGTCGATGGGGAGCGCAGTCATAGCGCGATGGTACACGCACAATTGCAAATCTTGGTACTGCTTTATGGCTAGGACGGTACGCATCTGCTCGCCATGACCAGCGGCCTGAGCGACTCCGATCCAACTTCAATCTCTTGTGTCAGGGTTGTCCAAAGCGGAAGGCGTCGCTCGCCAGAGCTTCGATGCTTGCTGAGGAGAATGCAGATGACGAACGACATTTTCGGCGTAAGGATTCCCGATAGCAAAATGGCGCGCGACGTAACGCAGCTCATTCGCAACGCAGAGGACGACCTTCTGTTTTACCATTCCACTCGGGTCTATTTTTGGGGTGCCCTGATTGGAACGCGGAAGCGCTTAACGTTTGATCCAGAATTTCTCTACACAGCAGCGATGTTCCATGACATCGGCCTTACCGACGGCTATCGGGAGAGCCAGCTTCCCTTTGAAGTGGACGGCGCGAATGCCGCGCGCGAATTTCTTGAGAACTATAGTATCTCTGAAAGAGATATCCAGAAAGTTTGGACCGCAGTGGCGCTTCACACGACTCCGGACATCCCGGAATACATGCATCCAGAGATCGCCCTGGTTCAGGAAGGGTATGAAATGGATGTTGTGGGTCGGGGCTCTGACTATTTTCAAAGCGAACAACGCCAGGCAGTGATTGCCGCCTATCCGCGTAGCAAAGACTTCAATCGTGAGATCATCGAGGCATTCTATCAGGGGGTGAAGCGTAGACCCGACAGCACATTTGATATTGTTGCGTTGAAGGAGCCGAACTTTCGGCGCGCGAGCTTATGTAGCATTTTTTTGGGCTCCCACTGGAAACACTGACTATTCGTCCAAACCTCTGAACTGTCCCGAGCATAACCGTTGCCATATGCAGCGCCGAGAAACATCGGTGCTGCGCCGGCACCCAGGTGCTAACAAACTAAGAAGGCCAATCATGGATCGTCGACTACTTGTTCTCGCCGTTGGAATGTTCGCTGTTGGAACGGATAATTTTGTGATCGCTGGTATATTACCGAGCATTTCGATGTCGCTGAATACTTCCGCCAGCGCTGCGGGACAAATGGTGTCGATTTATGCATTGTCATTCGCAATTCTGGCGCCAGTCATAGCCGCTCTCGCGGGCGGATGGTCACGCAAATTCTTGCTAATGTCCGCGCTCGGAATCTTCGTGGTCGGCAACGCGCTTAGCGCGGTTGCGACCGACCTCAATACCGTCCTTGTCAGCCGCGCCCTGGCCGGACTCGGCGCGGCGATGTTTGCTCCCACAGCGCTCGGCGCAGCAGCCTCGCTCGTTGCGCATGAAAAAGGGGGCGCGCCCTTGCAATCGTCACAGCGGGACTTGCCGGTGCAACCGCACTGGGAGCGCCGATCGGCACGTTTATCGGAGGCTTGGGCGGGTGGCGTGGCACACTCTGGTCCGTCGCTGGGCTTGGCCTGATAGCGATGATCGGCGTCTCACTAGTGCTTCGGACCATCCCGACACCTCCGCGTATCACCCTGCGTGAAAGGCTCCGTCCGCTCCACGATAGTCGCATTGCGCTGACATTGCTGACCACTTTATTTGCTTACGGCGGCTTGTTGATGGTCTACACGTATATTGGGCTGACGCTCGATCACATCACCAAGGGTAACGTCGGTGTCCTGGCCGGAATACTGTTTCTTTGGGGCGTGGCGGCAACCGCTGGCAATCTTCTGTCAGGCAGGCTAGTCGACCGTTTTGGTAGTCGTGAGATCATCAACGGCGCGCTTATCGTCGCTGCGATCAACTTCGCGGCTCTGCCGTGGACCTCCGCGCATATGGGCACGGGTCTAGTCAGCGTCGCGATCTGGGGCATCTCCGGCTGGGGGCTGAACGTTCCGCAGCAACACCGGCTGGTGACGCTTGCGCCGCACGTCGCGCCCCTGTTGCTGGCCCTCAACAACACCGCACTATATGCGGGGCTTGCCTGCTCAGGCTTGCTGGGCGGCATCGTCATTCTCGTTATCGACGTGCACTATCTAAGTCTGGTCGGTTCGGCGTCAATATTCGTTGCGCTTGTTATGGCTGAGTTGGCACATATCCGGATCATCCAGCGAGCGTCGGCCCAACCGCGCGAAACAGCAGATGTATAGCCCGGCCGCGTCACACTGACAAAACTAAGACCAAAAACTGAAGCTGCGAGCCGATAAGCCGCGAAGCTTGCATGTCCACCTGACCACGTCGCGACGAGGTAGAGACTACCTTGAATGCGGCACACCGTTCCTTGGTTCTCGTTCACGGCGCCTGACATGGTGCGTTCGTCTGGCCGAACCTTCTGCTTCGCTTGCGCGCGCGGCCACACCGCCACAGTACGGACCTGACGGGCCCGGGCGGGCGTCACCGGCCCGGGCGAGCATCGTCACATTTGCCACGACAGCACCGATTTGGAGCGGCATGTCGACGATTTGGTCTCCCATGTCGAATGGAGGGTTTGAAGAGATGTCACGTTTGGTCCGCCAACGCTGATCGGACTCGGGCGAATTAACTCCCCATAGCGTATGCGCGTCCCATGAGTTTTTAGCGTTTCACGTCGATGACGCAAGCTTGACCGGCAAGATCATTTGCGAACGATTGTGGTGCAAAGATCGACATCGCGAACGCGGCTATAGCTGTACCTCTTATCAGGAAACCTAGAGAGGAGCCGACGCATCGCGGCAATGGCGTTCCGCTTCCGCGCAACGGTACATCGAGATTTGTCAATCTTGGTTCTGTTCCAGATCAGGCGTCCCCCTATTTCATGATCAGCAGCACCGGTCGACGCTGATCCACCATAGCCATCGATCCTTGAACCTTCGATTGTTCACCGTGGAATGCGATCAAACGGATGTGACGTAAAAAAGCATTGATCGTGAAAAGGCAAAGTGCATGGCGAACTACGTGCTTATACATGGCGCTTGGCACACAGGTACCACCCTCCAGGGTGTGGCGTCCCTGATCGAGGCCATGGGACATGATGTCCTCACCCCTACGATAAAAGGAAACCGACCTGGTGACTCGAAAGCGGTCGGCTTGTCAGAAGCCATAGAGTCGATCGTCGAATATCTGGAAGAAGCCGGCACCCAGGATGCAATACTTGTCGGACACAGTTACGGTGGAATGGTGATTACAGGAGTGGCCGATCGCATTCTGCACCGTATCCGGCGCCTGATCTATTGGAACGCCTACGTTCCCAATGATGGAGAGTCCATCCAAGACACGACCTCGCCACATCAAGTCGCCGCGATAGAGGCCCTCGCAGCAGAACGGAATGATGGCTCGGTCGTATTGCCGTTCCCTTTCTTTCGTGAAGCTTTCATCAATGATGGTGACCTTGAGACAGCGCAAAAAGCCTACGAAATGCTCAATCCGCACCCAATGCAGACCTTCAGGGACAAGATCCGTCTATCCGCCAATCCGGCCGACATGAAAGTTGGAAAATCCTATATCAACTGCACCGAGGATACAGTGGCCCCGCATAGCCATCCCTGGCATCCGAGACTTTCGGAGAAGCTTGGACTTTTCCGCCTCATCCAGATTCCGGGGGCTCATGAAATAAGCTTCACACATCCGGAGCGGATAGCGAGGGCCATCGTAGAGGCCGGCCGCGACTAAGTCAGATGTCAATGTCGGTAATCGAGTTTGTCGCTTCGGGGAGGACGCCGGCGGCTCGAGCCGCAACAGCTCGGCAAATCCTGTGACGAAAGACGATCCGGATGAACAAGAATCATGAGCCACCGACCAGCAGCGTGCCGCGTAAGGGCCACGATGGATCCCTCAATCGGCGCGTTCTTATTGCGGGAGGGGGAATCGGCGGACTGACGCTGGCATTGTCGCTGCATCAGTTGGGCGTTCCTTGCACCGTCTTTGAGGCCGCCACGGAAGTCCGGGAGCTCGGGGTGGGCATAAATATCCTCCCACACAGCGCCCGCGTGCTCATGTCGCTCGGCCTGTTAGGGGAGCTCGACGATGTCGCCATCCGCACGCGCGAACTGCGGTATCTCAATCACCTCGGACAACAGATATGGGCTGGCGAGTGCGGCCTCTGGGGCGGGCACGATGTGCCCCAACTCTCAATGCATCGTGGCAGGTTGCACGGCGTTCTGTGGCGAGCGGCGCGGGCGCGATTGCCGGCTGGCGGCTTGCGCAACGGTTATCGCCTGCACGGATTCACTCAGGGTAGCCATGGCGTCACGGCGCGCTTCACGCTGGCCGACGGCACGGAGGCGGAGGAGCGTGGCGATGTGCTGGTAGGTGCTGATGGCATCCACTCAGCGTTGCGGGCCCTGCTGCATCCTGGCGACGGCGGCATCCGCTGGCAAGGCAGTCAGCTGTGGCGAGGAGCAGTGGATTGGCCTGTTTACGAGGGCGGCAATGTCATGCTGATCGCCGCCGACTCGATGGCTAAGCTGACCGTCTATGCGATCGCCGAGGGCAGATCGGCGGGAACGCGGCTGACCAATTGGGTGATGAACGGGAAGGTGGCGGACGGCGCATCGCCGCCGCCCCGGCGTGAGAACTGGTCTCGCCCCGGCAAGCTCGAGGAGGCGCTGCCGTTCGCAAGGCGCCTGCGGCTACCCTTCCTCGATATCGAGGCGCTGATCCGGGCCACGCCGCAGTGTTTTGAGTACCCGGAGTGCGATCGCGATCCGCTTCCCTGGTGGACGCAAGGTCGCGTGACGCTGCTGGGCGATGCGGCACATCCCATGTATCCCACTGGCTCGAACGGCTCAGCCCAGGCCATTCTCGACGCGACGTGCCTGGCGAGGCTTTTGTCCGAACTGGCGCCTGAGGCGGCGCTCAGCGCCTATGAGGCTGAGAGACGACCCAAGACTGCCGAGGTCGTACGCAACAATCGTAGAGGCGGGCCCGAGCGTGTGCTGGATCTGGTGGCCGAGCGGGCACCGAAAGGCTTCAACCGCCTGGAGGACGTGATCACGACCGCAGAGCTCGCTGACATAGTTGGCGGCTATGCGCGATTAACAGGGCTCGCCAGCCACTAGTGGTCTATCACA
>NZ_PSRR01000310.1 GCF_004296405.1 Bradyrhizobium sp. Leo170 | reverse complement strand
GCCACATGCGGAATGGGTGCCGGCGGCCGTGGCACGCTGCTGCGAACAGGGGTTGCCGGCGGCAACGGTCCGGCGGGGCCATAGGCGCCGCTCAGATCACCTCGGTAATCGTCATCCATCCCGTCGGCCGGAATGAAGCGGATGATGCGTCCGCTGCGCGCGTCGATCACCAGCCTGCCGTCGCTCCCGCCAGGCTCGATCACCGCGATCGTGTAGACCAGCCCGCGTTGCCGCGGGATGCCGAGCGGCAGGAACCCGTTTTCGCGCAGCACGGCGTAGACTTCGATCGGCGGCAGCAGCCCCGGTCCCGGTCCGTAGGCCGGCCCATAACGCGGCGCCGGCACTTCCGGCGGCATCGCCGCATACGGGCCGTCGAAATCGGACACGGTCACGATCGACGGATTTCCGACGTGATTGGGCGCCAGCAACTGCGCATTGGCGGTCGGGGCCGAGAGAACGAGCCCCGCAGACAAGACCCATCCCGTAAACAGCTTCATCACCGGTAGCTCCTGTAAGACGCTGGGCGTGGAGCATTTTTGCTCTCTGGTGCCCGCAGGAAACTTCATCGGCAATTCCGGCGGTCCTTGGGCCGGATCACGGCGCGTTTGCTTCAAATCGGGGGCGGCCCTCCCGCCGCGCTCCACGCAAAACTACATGCGGACGAGGACTCTCATGCGCTTGTGTGATAGAAAAAAATTTGGCAAGGTCGGAGTTAGGACAGTATAGCTGTCTTAATCGCGGGGCAGTCCCGGCATAGGGATTGCAACGGAAACTCGGCCCTTCGGGCTCCGAGAATGCTGCGGGCAAGGCCGTTCCTCAGGGACGTTGAACGCTCCTCGCCTGATTTAGGACATTGCGGCTCGCGGAGGACGAGCGGTGGCCCGATGGGTGCCGCAACGCCCAAGGTGCGCCAACGACCATGAGGCCCTTTAGCCTTAATTTGAGAGGAAACATGAGCGGGTCGGAATTCGAGCGCGAAACCATCGTGACAGAAACGCTGTCGGCGACCGCAGCCTCGAAAGCGGACGAACCGGCGCGCGAACACGATTGGCGTCCCAAAGCCGAAGGCATGTACGACCCGAGCCTGGAGAAGGATGCCTGCGGCGTCGGCTTCATCGCCAACATCAAGGGCAAGCCCTCGCACCAGATCGTCTCCGACGCGCTGAACATCCTCTGCAACCTCGAGCACCGCGGCGCCGTCGGCGCCGATCCGCGCGCCGGCGACGGCGCCGGCATCCTGGTGCAGATCCCGCACGCTTTCTTCGCGCGCAAGGCGGCCGAGCTTGGCTTCAAGCTGCCGCAGCCGGGCGACTATGCAATCGGCGCGCTGTTCCTGCCGCGCGACGCCGCCTGGCGCAACGTCATCAAGAGCATCATCGCCGACGAGATCAAGAACGAGGGCTTCAAGCTGCTCGGCTGGCGCGACGTGCCGACCGACAACTCCTCCCTCGGCGTCACCGTGAGGCCGACCGAACCCTATCACCTGCAGGTGTTCATCGGCCGCAATGGCGTCGGCAAGACCGAGGACGAGTTCGAGCGCCGGCTCTACATCCTGCGCAAGTCGATCTCGCAGGCGATCTATCAGCGCCGCGATCGCGGCATGGCCGGCTACTACCCGGTCTCATTCTCGTGCCGCACGGTGATCTATAAGGGCATGTTCCTGGCCGATCAGCTCGGCAAGTATTATCCCGACCTGCACGAGGACGACTTCGCGAGCGCGCTGGCGCTGGTGCACCAGCGCTTCTCGACCAACACTTTCCCGGCCTGGTCGCTGGCGCATCCCTATCGCATGATCGCGCATAACGGCGAGATCAACACGCTGCGCGGCAACGTCAACTGGATGGCGGCGCGGCAGGCTTCCGTGCATTCGGAGCTCTACGGCAAGGACATCAGCCGTCTGTGGCCGATTTCCTATGAAGGCCAGAGCGACACCGCCTGCTTCGACAACGCGCTAGAATTCCTGGTGCAGGGCGGCTACTCGCTGCCGCACGCGGTGATGATGATGATTCCGGAAGCGTGGGCCGGCAATCCCTTGATGGATGAAGAGCGCCGCGCCTTCTACGAATATCATGCCGCGATGATGGAGCCGTGGGACGGCCCGGCCGCGATCGCGTTCACCGACGGCCGCAAGATCGGCGCGACCTTGGATCGTAACGGGCTCCGCCCGGCACGCTATCTGGTGACAAAAGACGACCGCATCGTGATGGCGTCCGAAATGGGCGTGCTGAAGATCCCGGAGGATCAGATCGTCACCAAGTGGCGGCTGCAGCCGGGCAAGATGCTGCTCGTCGATCTCGAGCAGGGCCGACTCATTCCCGACGACGAGATCAAGGCCGATCTGGCCAAGAGCCATCCCTATCGCGACTGGCTGGCCCGCACCCAGATGCAGCTCGAAGAGTTGCCGGATGCGCCGACCAAGAGCGTGCGTTCGAACCTGCCGCTGCTCGACCGCCAGCAGGCATTCGGCTACTCGCAGGAAGACATCAACATCCTGATGACGCCGATGGCGGCGACCGGCGAGGAAGCCGCGGGCTCGATGGGCAATGACACGCCGATCTCGGCGCTGTCGGACAAGCCGAAGCCGCTGTTCACCTACTTCAAGCAGAACTTCGCGCAGGTGACGAACCCGCCGATCGACCCGATCCGCGAGGAGCTCGTGATGAGCCTCGTCTCGATCATCGGGCCGCGGCCGAACCTGTTCGACCTGCAGGGGCTCGCCTCCACCAAGCGCCTCGAAGTGCGCCAGCCGATCCTGACCGATGCGGATCTAGAGAAGATCCGCTCGATCTCCGACGTCGCCGAGACGCATTTCAAGTCGCGCACGCTGGACACCACCTTCCACGCCGGCTTCGGCGCGGCCGGCATGGAGCAGGTGCTGGATGAGCTCTGCGCGCGTGCCGAAGGCGCGGTGCGTGAAGGCATCAACATCATCATCCTGTCCGACCGCATGACCGGCACCGACCGGATCCCGATCCCCGCGCTGCTCGCCTGCGCCGCCGTGCATCATCATTTGATCCGCACCGGCTTGCGCACCTCGGTCGGCCTCGTGGTCGAATCCGGCGAGCCGCGCGAAGTGCACCATTTCGCCTGCCTCGCCGGTTACGGCGCAGAGGCGATCAACCCCTATCTCGCGTTCGAGACCATCATCGCGATGAAGGGCCGCCTGCCGGGCGGGCTCGACGACAAGGAGATCGTCAAGCGCTTCATCAAGTCGATCGGCAAGGGTCTCCTCAAGGTGATGTCCAAGATGGGCATCTCGACCTACCAGTCCTATTGCGGCGCGCAGATCTTCGACGCCGTCGGGCTGAAGGCCGATTTCGTCGGTAAGTATTTTGCCGGCACGCACACCCGCATCGAGGGCGTGGGGCTGGGTGAGATCGCCGAGGAAACCGCGCGGCGGCATGGCGATGCGTTTGGCGATGCGCAGGTCTACAAGACCGCGCTCGATGTCGGCGGCGAGTACGCCTACCGCACCCGCGGCGAGGATCACGCCTGGACCGCCGAGTCGGTCTCGGCGCTGCAGCACGCCGTGCGTGGCAACTCGCTCGAGCGCTATCGCGCCTTCGCCAAGATCCTGAACGAGCAGCAGGAGCGGCTCTTGACGCTGCGCGGCCTGTTCCGGATCAAGACCGCGGCGGAAGAAAAGCGCAAGCCGGTGAAGCTCGAAGAGGTCGAGCCGGCCAAGGAGATCGTTAAGCGCTTCTCCACGGGCGCAATGTCGTTCGGCTCGATCTCACGCGAGGCGCACACCACGCTCGCGATCGCGATGAACCGGATCGGCGGCAAGTCCAACACCGGCGAAGGCGGCGAGGAATCCGATCGCTTCAAGCCGCTGCCGAATGGCGATTCCATGCGCTCGGCGATCAAGCAGGTCGCCTCGGGCCGCTTCGGCGTGACGACGGAATATCTCGTCAACTCCGACATGATGCAGATCAAGATGGCGCAGGGCGCCAAGCCCGGCGAAGGCGGTCAGTTACCCGGCCACAAGGTCGACGCGACGATCGCCCGCGTCCGCCATTCGACGCCCGGCGTCGGCCTGATCTCGCCGCCGCCGCATCACGACATCTATTCGATCGAGGATCTGGCGCAGCTCATCTATGACCTGAAGAACGTCAATCCGGACGGTGACGTGTCGGTCAAGCTCGTCTCCGAGATCGGCGTCGGCACGGTTGCCGCCGGTGTCGCGAAGGCGCGCGCCGACCACGTGACGATCGCAGGCTTCGAAGGTGGCACCGGCGCCTCGCCGCTGACCTCGATCAAGCATGCCGGCAGCCCGTGGGAGATCGGGCTCGCCGAAACCCACCAGACGCTGGTGCGCGAGCGGCTGCGCAGCCGCATCTCGGTGCAGGTCGACGGCGGCTTCCGCACCGGGCGCGACGTCGTGATCGGCGCGCTGCTCGGGGCCGACGAGTTCGGCTTCGCCACGGCACCCTTGATCGCGGCCGGCTGCATCATGATGCGCAAGTGCCATCTCAACACCTGCCCGGTCGGCGTCGCGACCCAGGACCCGGTCCTGCGCAAGCGCTTCACCGGCCAGCCCGAGCACGTGATCAACTACTTCTTCTTCGTTGCCGAGGAAGTGCGCGAGATCATGGCTTTGCTCGGCTACAGGAAGTTCGACGAGATGGTCGGCCAGACCCAGATGCTCGACCAGACCTCGCTGGTCGCGCATTGGAAGGCCAAGGGGCTCGATTTCTCGCGGCTGTTCGTGCGGCAGAAGGAAGAGAAGGGCCAGAAGATCTACCGCTCGGAAGCCCAGAACCATCATCTGGAAGCCGTGCTCGACCGTCGCCTGATCGAGAAGGCCCGTGCCGCGCTCGACCGTGGCGCGCCTGTCAGGATCGAGGAGGAGATCAACAACACCGACCGTTCCGCCGGCGCGATGCTGTCGGGCCAGGTGGCGAAGATCTACGGCCACGAAGGACTGCCGCTCGACACCATCCATGTCAGCCTCAAGGGCACCGCGGGCCAGGCGTTCGGCGCGTGGCTTGCCAGGGGCGTCACCTTCGAGCTCGAAGGTGAAGGCAACGACTATGTCGGCAAGGGCCTTTCCGGCGGACGCCTCATCGTCAAGCCGCCGAAGATCTCCGGCATCGTACCGGAGGAGTCGATCATCGTCGGCAACACCGTGATGTACGGCGCGATCGCGGGCGAATGCTACTTCCACGGCATCGCCGGCGAGCGCTTCGCTGTGCGCAACTCGGGCGCGGTCGCTGTCGTCGAGGGCGCCGGCGATCATTGCTGCGAATACATGACCGGCGGCATCGTCGTGGTGCTCGGCAAGACCGGCCGGAACTTCGCGGCGGGCATGTCAGGCGGTATCGCTTATGTCCTGGACGAGGCCGGCGACTTCCCGAAACTGTGCAACCTCTCGATGGTCGAGCTGGAACCGGTGCTGTCGGAAGAGATGATCAACGCCGCCACCTACCACCATGCCGGCGATCTCGAGGCGCATGGGCAGGTCGACGTGTTCCAGAACCTGCTTGATTCCGATGTCGAACGGCTCCATGTGCTGATCACGCGGCACGCCAAGCTGACCGGCTCGAGGAAAGCCGCCGAGATCCTGGCGGACTGGAAGACGTGGCTGCCGAAGTTCCGCAAGGTGATGCCGGTCGAGTACCGTCGCGCACTGAAGGAAATGAAGGCGAACGCCGACGCCGAGCCGAAAATCGCGATCGGAGCGTAATCACGGAAGGTTATAAGACCGCCATTGCGAGCGCGGCGAAGCAATCCATAAACTCGGTCCGCGGACAGGTGGATTGCGTCGTCGCTATCGCTCCTCGCAATGACGAACGAAACAAGACGAACCAGGGTGCAGGGGCCTCAGGCTTAATGGGAAAGATCACAGGTTTCCTCGAGATCGAGCGGCACGACCGCAAGTACACGCCGGTCACCGAGCGGCTGAAGCATTTCCACGAGTTCGTCATTCCGCTCAGCGAGAAGGACCTCCGCGATCAGGCCGCGCGCTGCATGAACTGCGGCATTCCCTATTGCCACGGCACCGGATCGGTTGCGCCGGGCACGCCCGGCTGCCCGGTCAACAACCAGATCCCCGACTGGAACGATCTCGTCTATCAGGGCAACTGGGAAGAAGCCTCGCGCAACCTGCATTCGACCAACAACTTCCCTGAATTCACCGGCCGTATCTGTCCGGCGCCGTGCGAGGCTTCCTGCACGCTCAACATCGACGACAACCCGGTCACCATCAAGACCATCGAATGCGCGATCGTCGATCGCGCCTGGGACAATGGCTGGCTCAAGCCGGAGATCCCGGCCGAGAAGACCGGCAAGAAGGTCGCGGTGATCGGCGCCGGCCCGGCGGGCATGGCCTGCGCGCAGCAGCTCGCACGCGCCGGGCACGACGTGCATGTCTATGAGAAGTATGCCAAGGCCGGCGGCCTCCTTCGCTACGGCATTCCCGACTTCAAGATGGAGAAGGACATCATCGACCGCCGCGTCACGCAGATGGAGGCCGAGGGCGTCACCTTCCATTACGGTGCCCAGGTCGGCGGCGACGCCCCCGGCGCGATCGATCCGAGCGATCTGCAGAGCCAGTATGACGCGATCGCCCTGACCGGTGGCGCGGAAGCCCCGCGCGATCTGCCCATCCCCGGCCGCGACCTCGACGGCATCCATTTCGCGATGGACTTCCTGCCGCAGCAGAACCGCCGCGTCTCCGGCGAGTCGTTCAACGGCGTGACCGACATCCTCGCCAAGGACAAGCATGTGGTGGTGATCGGCGGCGGCGACACCGGCTCCGACTGCATCGGCACCTCGCTGCGCCAGGGCGCCAAGTCCGTGACCCAGCTCGAGATCATGACGGCGCCGCCCGAGCGCGAGAACAAGGGCGTGACCTGGCCGAACTGGCCGTTGAAGATGCGGATCTCGTCGAGCCAGGCCGAAGGCGCGATCCGCGAATACGCCGTGCTAACCCAGAAATTCGAGGGCACTGGCGGCAAGGTGAAGAAGCTGCACTGCATCAAGGTCGACGACAAGTTCAAGCCGGTGCCCGGCACCGAGTTCGAACTCGACGCCGAGCTGGTGCTGCTGGCGATGGGCTTCGTGCATCCCGTACACGATGGCCTGTTGAAGCAGCTCTCGGTCGAGCTCGACCAGCGCGGCAACGTCCGCGCCAATACGAGCGACTACCAGACCTCGTTGCCCAACGTCTTCTCCGCCGGCGACATGCGCCGCGGCCAGTCGCTGGTGGTCTGGGCCATCCGCGAAGGCCGCCTCTGCGCACGCGCGATCGACACGTTCCTGATGGGCAAGACGGATCTGCCGCGATAAGGGCGCCGCCTAGTTCTGCACCCTGACCCCCAGCAGCATGACCGTCGACTGCGAGCTCGATCCTGGCGAGCTCGAGTCCAATATGTCGTGGCGGACGGTGCCCTTGATCCAGAGGCTGCGGGTCATCTTGTAGATGAGATCGCCTGACAGCGAGTAGATCTTGTCCAGGCGGTTGTCGCCCTGATAGTCGAGCGTGCCGTAGGTGAACCTGCCGATCGCGGTCAGCCAGCGGCGGAAGTCGTGATCGACCTCGACAGTGTAGGTGCGCGCCAGCACGCCTGATGTGCCCGGCAGCGTGGTCTCGGCGAGCTGAGTGTCGGAGTAGAATTTCGCCGTCGTCAACGGCGTCGCGGTCCAGGTCAGCGATGCCGTGGTGAGCAGGCCGTCCAGCCGGTTCAGCCGCGGATCCTGATAGTCGCGTGCGGCGTAGCCGATCGAGACTTCGCCGAACAACAGCCGCGAGAACTCGAAGGACGAGCCGGCCTTTGCATAGCCGCCCGCGGAATCGCGCGCGAAGCCTGAGCGGTCGAGCCGCAGATCATGGACGCGGCTGTCGCCCTGGATTTCCACGAACGGCTTCACCGCGGGGTTGACTTCGTAGCTGATGCGCGCGACGCCGCCATACTGGCTGAAGTTGCGGTCGTCGTTCGAACTGAACGAGCCGTCGGTGAGCCTGGACCATTGGTAATCGGTGCGGTCGACGGTGGCGCCGGCGGAGACCTGCAGACGGTTGAAATTCTGATCGACGCCGAAGGTGCCGCCGAGCGTGGTGTAGATCGGATATCTGGCGAGGCCGGCCGGCACGTTCGGGCTGCCGGGGATGTCGGTGGAGACGAGCAACCGCGCCTGCCCCAGCAGCCTTGTGTCACGGGTGACGTCGAGCCGCCCATCGATATGGCCGATGAAGTTGGGGCGATCGATATCGAGCGGCGCGGAGAGCGCTGTGCCGTCGGCATTCGGCGTCAGGTTTTGGGTGTAGCCGGTGAAGGAGCCGCGCAGGTCCGCGACCAGCGCGTGGCGCTCCCAGTTGGACACCGCCAGGAATTCCGGGGCGATCACGTACGTCGGCGAGCCCTGCTGCACCGACAGCCGGCCGGGATTGGTTTCATAGCCGGCGCTGAGTTCGACCGCGGACTTGATCAGGAAGCTGCCGGCATAGTCGCCGACCGCGCCGAACGGATCGTCGTCGATCCTGAGCCGCTTGCGCGGCGGCTGGCCCACCACATTGCCAGCCATCGCCGGCGGCACCGGCGGCTTGTTGGCGGTGTCCGAGGGCGGGATCGATAGGCGCAACTGTCCGGCCAGATTCCGCGGCGGCGGCGCGGGTGGCGGCGTCCCGGGGCCGGGCGGCGGTTTCGGCCTCGCCTGCGCCGGATAATATTTCGGCTGCTGGCGTTTGCGGTTGAGCGAGTCATAGCCGGAGGTCGAGGCGCCGTTCGCAGACGGCAGGCCGTAAGACGGCACCTGGCCAATGCGCGACGGCGCGCGGCCATCGCGATCCCGGTCACGCAATCGAGCATCGTTGAGCGGATCGGCCAGCTCAGCCGCGGTCCTGCGCAGGGGCGAATCAGGCGGCGCTACCTGAGTAGTGCGCGACGGGCTGAACAGGTCCGGCGTGACCGTCTGGGCCTGCGCGAGGGGGCCGTTCAGCGCGAGCGCGGCAAGGCACACAACAGGCGCGCGCAAATAGCGCGCGCGCCCAGCCCGGCCCCTTGCTCGCCCTCGTCCCACGATAGAAATACCTCAACAAATTCCTTGACTTACACGGCAAACGCGGAACGGGGCCGAGAACGTCCTTAATGGAGTTAAAACAATTATGGTTAATGGCTCGTTGAGAGCGGCTGGCTGCGTCGCCTCCCGCGGCCGGCCGTGCTAAGGGAGGCGCTCTGGGCGCACCGCCCCTCCTCCCTGGAAACAGACTCTCTGGAAAGAGACATGGCCAAGCCCAAACCGCTGATGCCGAAATCGTCGGACACCGAGCCCGCTGATGCCGCCGTGCAATCGGCGCTGCGGACGCTGGAGGCGGAAGCAAGCGGTGTCGCCGCGATCGACGCCGCGCTGCGGTCCGACCTCGGCGCGCCCTTTGCCGCTGCGGCGGAGATGATCCGCAACGCCAAGGGACGGCTGATCGTCACCGGGCTCGGCAAGTCGGGCCATATCGGCCGCAAGGTCGCGGCGACCTTTGCCTCCACCGGCACGCCGGCATTCTTCGTCCATGCCGCCGAAGCGAGCCATGGCGACCTCGGCATGATCACCGCCGACGACGTCATCCTGGCGCTGTCATGGTCCGGCGAGCAGCCGGAGATGAAGAACCTGATCTCTTACGCCGCGCGCTTCGGCATTCCCGTGATCGCGATGACAGCGGAAAAGGGCTCGAGCCTGAGCAAGGCCGCCGATATCGCGCTGACGCTGCCGAAGGCGCGCGAGGCCTGTCCGCACAATCTGGTGCCGACCACCTCCTCGCTGATGATGCTGGCGCTCGGCGATGCGCTGGCGATCGCGCTCCTGGAAGGCCGTGGCTTCACCTCGACCGATTTCAGCGTGCTGCATCCCGGCGGCAAGCTGGGGGCGATGCTGAAATATACCCGCGATCTCATGCATGCCGGCGAGGCCGTGCCGCTGAAGCCGCTCGGCACCAGGATGTCGGACGCGCTGGTCGAGATGACCTCGAAGGGTTTCGGGTGCGTCGGCATCGTCGACCGCCGCAGCCATCTCGTCGGCATCGTCACCGACGGCGACCTCCGCCGCCACATGCGTTCCGACCTGATGACCGCCGTCGTCGACGACGTCATGACCAAGAATCCGAAGACCATCGGCCGCGACACGCTGGCCGGCGAAGCGCTGGAATTGCTGAACGCCTCGAAGGTCACCGCGCTGATCGTCGTCGACGCCGGCAAGCCGGTCGGCATCGTGCATTTCCACGACTTCCTGCGCGCGGGCGTAGCGTAGGCTCGCATGGGAGCGTGTAGGATGGGTAGAGCGCA
>NZ_PSRR01000309.1 GCF_004296405.1 Bradyrhizobium sp. Leo170 | reverse complement strand
TCTGAATTCGGCGCTCATGATCGCGCGAAATCGCTGCTCACCATCAGTGAAATATGCAGATTGGCTGTGAAGACCCCCTCTGGACCGCAGGGCCCTCCGCTGCGAACGCCCGAGCGAAGACACCTCCTCCTGCTTTCGTATCCGATTGGCGACATGTAAGTCCAGAAGCCGCCGCCGAGAAAGAGGACGAGAACGCAGACTTAATGAAGCAGAAGCCGACCGGGCTCTACACTCGCACCGCATCTGCATTCTTTTTGGATAGCGACAAACTCAATCTGCCCGCAGCAAAGAAGGTCTCCCATGTCGATGCCGTCGATATCGAACTCCAATATGCGAGCTTCGGGGCAGAATTCGGTGCTGCATCGCGTTTGCAATAACTCGCCGGGGACACCAGACTTCTGCCCGCTCGTTTCAAGACGCAAGCACTGCCGGGTCGTTGAATACACTGCCTGCCGCAAGCGGCGACGCATCTCTGGGGCGGCCCAAGTCGACGCCATGTTGGCTCGACAAGCTGCCGCTGTCCGTTTGGTCAAGGATAGCTAGACAACACTGGGCCGATGTAGTCAAAAAAATCGCCTGAGGGTTCACCTTGTCCGGTGTCTGACGACTGCACGAGCCTCTGTCAGTTTGAGAACAACGGCGTCATTCGCCGGACCAAAAATTCTTAATGTTCAATCAGTGGCTTAGGTTGGAGGTGCCGTTGGCACGACCGTTGCTATCGAAATCTGGCAACATTAATTGGCGGAGTGCACATAGATGCGTAAGACGACCGATGCGCTCCTTTGCTTGAGTTCGCACGCCTTGTTTCTGAGAGAGAAAGCCCGCGCGGTCTCCGATGCAGCTGAGCGCACGAAGAGACCATCCTTTTCGCCTTGCGCAACCGGCGCATGAGACAATCGATCGGCCCAGCAACAATGCTGCCCAGTCGAAAGCAATGCTGCCGCCACGGCAATTTCAATGGGACGCTCGGATGACCACTTGTGCCGGCGAACAAGCCTGAAGGTGCAGGATGCATCTCACACTCGGAGTCCTCGGAGAGAACGCCGAGCCCTTGGGCCGCTACGCTAGGCAGGCGTTTGGACCGGAAGGGGGCTCCATCGGTCGCGGGCGCGGTTGCTACTGGCGGCTTCCAGATCCAACCAACACGCTGTCAGGACACCACGCGTTGATCGCATTCAATGGCATCGGTTTCACGATCACCGATACAAGCACCAATGGTGTGTACATCAACACGGTGGACGCACCGCTGGGACGCGGCAATACCACGCCGCTAGCTGATGGCGATACGCTATATTTGGCGAATTACGTCCTCTCGGTAATGATCGAGGACGATCCTGTCGAGGAACGTCAACGGCTAGGCTTGACAGGGTCGAAAGCGGTGTGTGTCGGCCGTACCACGCCGAGGTTGCCGTCTCCTACACTCACCCAAGAGTCCGCAACTGCAGCCGTTCCGACTGCCACACCGTCGGTAAGCGATGCGCACCTTCCTCCCGATTTCTCAATGGTGACTGGCCCGCGCCCGATCTTCTATTCAGCGGCACAATGCGAGCCGCAGGCACCTCATCCGCCATCCTTCCCTGGAGACAAGCCGCTCAGCAGCGACATCGAGGCTGTGGATCCGACATTGGCGGATCTTGCTCGACGACCATCGAGCGCTGCCACGACCCAGAGGCCGTCCTCGCACGCGCAATCGGCAAATGTCGGATCAATTCCGTTGTCATCGGTCGACACGCCATTTATCGAGCCATCCCAACCGCTGCCCTCTGCCCCCTCCAATGGCAGGAGTGTATTGTCGAATGGCCATCCTGCGCCAATCATCCCTGAGGATCTCGATCTTGGCGATCTGTTGCCGGGACCGGTCTCGTGCCGCATGCCATCGGTGTCGTCGCAGCGAACTAAAGCGCGCCTCAATGAGCCGAACGGAGCGCTCCGGATCGCGCCTAAGCCGACCGCCTCCTCCCCGACGAATCACCTCGGGAAATTGCGGAATTTTGGTTCAAGGTCGCCGCCGCCCGATGAGCGGGAGCTCGATCGGCTGCTGCTGAGACTGAAGGAAACTGCTGCGCCGCGCGTGGCCGGCGCTACTGAGATAAGAACCGCGACAAGGAGCGGTGCTCCGCCGTTGCCTGCGAACCCTCCATCCGACACAGACGAACTGCAGGCGTTCTGGAATGCGCTCGGTTTCAATCCGGATCTTGAGCCGCCAGCACAGCGTCGAGAGTTCTTTGCCGAACTCGGCCATGCGGTCGCCGAGATGACGAACGGGCTGCATTCGATACTGGCGGCGTGGGCTATGCTCAAGAATGAGTGCCAAATCGGGCCGACGCAGACACGCGCCGGGAATGACAACGCAGTACAGTTCACCAACAGCAATCATGTCCTCCGCGAGGCGCTCGCAAAGGATCACGGATTTCGGTTGCTCTCCCGGTCGGTGCGCGCAGGCTTCGAGGACATCAAAGCCCATGAGGTCGCGGCAATGGCGGCAATGAGAGGCGCGGTCAGCAATGTGCTCACGCACATGAGCCCCCAGCGTATCGAGAGCGACGGTGCAAATAGCGGGCTTTTCGACGCTCGCATCAACAAGGCCAAGTTGTGGGACAGATTTGTGGAGCTGCACGCATCGATGGTCGGTGACATTGATCGAACGGCGCGCTCCTATATCGCAGAAGAATTTGCCCGAAGCTACGAAACGCAACGCTCAGAACCTGGCCGGAATGAAGGAAAGACGGCGTAATGGCGTTGCCGAACACCCTCCATTGTTTGTCCGTCGTTGGCGGTGCGTTGCTGATGGCCGCTGCGGCCACTAGTTGTTCGACTGAGAAGACCTCTAAGACGACGCCCATCAAGTTCGTCATCGAGGCCGATGAACTCGTCAATCCGAACGCGCACGGCAAGCCGTCGCCGGTCGTTGTGCGCATTTACGAACTGAAGTCGACGACCACCTTCACCCAGGCGCAGTTTTTCGAGCTGTTCGACGATGACACCAAGCGGCTTGGGCCGGATCTGGTGGCCAAGCGTGAGGTCGAGCTGACCCCCGGCGATAAGGTCGACTTCGAGCGCGATACGCCGATCGAAACCCGAAATGTCGGCGTTATCGCAGGCTTCCGCGCGGGCAACGATGCCCAGTGGCGCTCAACTGCCGAAATCAAGCCCGATCGTGACAACAGAATCTTGGTAAAATTGACTGCTGGGGCTGTGAGCATTGAGCAGGAAGCTAGCCGACACTGGTGGAAAATCTTCTGACCGGTCCGCCGTGATCAATAGCCGGGCAGATGCACATTTGGAATGTCAGCGAAGAGGCGCCTAGTGTCTGCGACAAGCAAACCGATCTGGTCCGAAGGCATGTTGGTGCGTCCGCAGCACTTTCAGCAATACGACCGCTGGATCGAGCAGTTGGTCGAGAACCGCGTTTCTGGTCTGGTCGGCTACGGCTGGGGCATTCGAAAAATTGCGTTTGATCGTAATCTTCTGGCGCTTGGCCAAGTCGCGCTTACCGAACTTGAAGCGATTATGCCCGACGGTACCGCTCTTCATGCACCGGACCATGTCCGCCTTCCGAGCGGACGAATCCCTCCGCCGGCTGCGAAAGATCTGCTGGTCACGATCGCAGTGGGCTCGCGCCGCCAGGCCGGCAGCGATGTCTGTTCCGGGGATGCACTCGCGCACCGCTACGATCAGGAAGTCTTGCAGATCCGGAATGCGAGCGCGCCTGAAAAGGCTCCGGTCGATATCAAGGTTGCGTCGCTATCAACACATCTCATCTTTGACGGCGAGGAACAGGGAGATCTGATCACGCTGCCTATCTGTCGCATCCGTGATATCGATCCGGCTCGCGCGATCACGTTATCCGACACCTACGTTCCGCCTGCCATCGACATCCACGCAGTTAAGCCGCTGGTCGCGCTGTTGAACGAGGTCAGATCGCTGATGCGGACACGCGCAGAGGCGCTTTCTGCGCGCGCGGATCCCTCGCGCGCGACGGCAGACGGAGCCGGACTGATTGATCTTTTTACATTGTCGATCGTGAACGGGGCAGAAGCCGTGCTCGACCACTTCGCAGCAACACGTGGGCATCACCCTGAAGCCCTCTTCCGCGCATTGTTGAGCCTTACCGGGCAGCTGTCGAGTTTCGTTGGCGATCGCCGCAAACCGCAAGTGATGCTTTCCTATCGGCATGAGGATCTCGAAAGCTGCTTCACGCCGTTGAGTGATATCCTGCGTAGACTGCTGTCTGTTGTGATCGAGAACGCCGCAATATCGCTTCCTTTGCAGGACCGAGGCTATGGCATTCTGACCGGCCTGATCACCGACCGCACCTTGTTCCAGGACTCTAGGTTCGTTCTCATCGCTGTGGCAAGTGTACCGGGCGAAGCGTTGCGCAACCAGCTTCCGGCGCAGATGAAAGTAGGCTCGGTCGAGCAGATTCGCGATCTCGTCAATCTTCAGCTCCCAGGTGTTCCGATTCACGCACTCGCTGTGGCGCCGCGCGAGTTGCCCTACATCCAGAATGCCGTCTATTACGAGCTGGACCAGTCGGTGGAGCTCTGGCGCATCCTGCCGCGCTCGGCGGCCTTTGCTTTCCACGTCAGCGGTGACTACTCGGATCTCCATCTCGAGTTCTGGGCCATCCGTGGGCAACGTACGTGACGGGTGCGAAACACATGGATGAACCGACAGTCATCGGACGCAGGCCAGTCGGTCCGGCTCGTAACACTCAAGTCGGGCAATCCTCCGCTTGCGTTGCGCCGAAGATCGCCTTCCCGACAGGCGCTCTGTCGTCGCCTGTATCTGAATCCGACGAGGTGTGGGCAGCGAACCATGCCGAGATCGTCGTGCAAAGCCTGTTTGAGCCAAAGGCAGTGGAGGACGCCTTGGTCGCGGCCGCGACACCGCTCTTTTCGGTCGTCGCGCAGCTTCGCATCGCCGACGAAGCCGATATAGGCGTGTTGCGTCGCGTAATTGTCGAGCAAATTCGCCGCTTCGAGGTGCGTGTGACCAAAGATCAGGTGAGCGACAGCGATGTCACAGCCGCCCGTTATGTGATATGCGCGTTGCTGGACGAAGCGGTGATGACCACGCGCTGGGGCCGTGAGAGCGCCTGGAGTGACAACAGTCTGCTTAACCAGTTCCATAACGAGACGTGGGGTGGCGAGAAGGTTTTCCAGATACTCGAACGCGTGCAGGCAAAGCCGGCCAAGTATCTCGCCTTGCTCAAGCTCATCAACATCTGCCTGTTGATGGGGTTTGAGGGCAAATATCGCGTGGTGGAAGGAGGCCGCGAGCGGCTTGAAGACCTACGTTCCGACGTTCGGCGTCTGTTGCGGGATTATACGAGCGAACCACCGGCCGAACTATCGATCCGATGGCGCGGCGCCAAAGTACGTACGCGGGTGCGTCGCTACGCGCCGTTATGGATCATCTTCACCGCCGCAGCCGTCACTGGGCTGATCGGCTACGGTGTCTTCCGTTGGCGTCTATCGGACGAACTCGCGCCCGTTGAGCAGCTGCTCGTCATGATCGGCCAGTCCGGACCACGCTAAAGGGGGGTGCAGGTGTTTGGCGCTCGATTCGCGGCCCTCTTTTCGGTTCGAAGCATCATCACGCTGGTCACCTTGTTGCTGGTCGACGCGATGATTTGGTTCGGCGGTCCCCACCTTGACCTGTTCGATCAGCATCCGCTGGTTTCGAAGGCGGTTCGCGCGGCCATAATCGGCTGCCTCTCCCTGACGGTCGTCGTCACCATCGTTGTCCGTTACTGGCTGGCGCGCCGTGCTAACCGACGTGTTATCAAGTCATTGATGGCGAGCGAGGGCCTCGTCACGACCTCCAAAAATCGTGGCGAGGAGGAGATCGATCTCATCCGTGGACGCTTCGAGGGCGCGCTGAAGGTCCTGCGCAATACGGTGTTCGCCGGCAAGCGCGGACCGAGCTATCTGTTCGAGTTGCCCTGGTACATCATCATTGGACCATCAGGAGCCGGAAAGACAACGATCCTGCGCAACTCGGGGCTCGAGTTTCCGTTGGCCGAACAGCTTGGCGTCGATCCGGTGGCCGGTGTCGGCGGCACGCGAAACTGCGACTGGTGGTTTACCGAAGAGGCAGTGTTTATCGACACGGCAAGCCGTTATACGACACAGGATACGGATGCCGAGGTCGATCGCGCGGCCTGGCATGGCTTTCTCGATCTTCTTACCGTGCATCGGCGCCGGCGACCGATCAACGGCATCTTGGTTGCGATCAGCCTGCGCGATCTCTTATCGGGCGATGACAACCGGCGCAGGCTCGTCCAGTCGATTCGTTCGCGGATACAGGAGCTCGCCAAGACCTTTGGTATGCGTATTCCGGTCTATGTTCTGGTAACCAAATGCGATCTGGTAGTTGGCTTCACCGAGTACTTCGACGATCTCGACCATGATGGTCGTGCCCAGGTCTGGGGCAGGACCTTTCCTCTCGAGGGACCAGGCGATCACATCGACGACGCCGTAACCCTCGAGATTCAACAACTTGCCGAGCGGCTCGAGGGCAACTTGGCGTTCCGCATGCATGACGAACGTAATCATGACCGTCGTGCCATGATGTATATGTTCCCGAAAGAATTGTGGAGCATCCGGACCGCGGTCAGCGCCTTCGTTAGCGAGGTCTTCCGGCCGAGCCGATTCGAAGTGCAACCGATGCTGCGCGGGGTCTACTTGACTAGCGCTGCCCAGGAAGGAGTGCCGATTGAGAGGATGAGCGGTGCGATCAGGAGGAATTTCGGTCTGCACGCAAGCCCACCCACGCCGTCCATCGGGCCGGGAAAAACATTCTTCATCAAGAAGTTGCTGACCGACGTGATCTTCGCTGAGCAGGGGCTGGTCGGCCGCAATCTCAAACTCGAACGCAAGCTCGCGATCGTGCACTGCGGTGGCTACCTCGCGGCAGTCATACTGGTGGTCGCCGCGCTGACGCAGTGGTACGACGCATTCGCTCGCAGCGAAGCACGCATCGCTGAAACCAGAATGGCCGCACAGACAATGCAAGCGCGCCTCAAGGAAGCACGCGAGCCGCTGGATCTGGTCAAGCTCCTGCCGACCCTCAATTCCGCGCGCCGGCTGCGTCTGGCAGCTGGCGAGAACACGTGGGTTGCATGGCTCGGCGGCCTCGGGATTTCAGCAACCTCGGTGCTCGCGCCAGCTGCGCAACAAACCTATGACCAGATTCTGGTCGACCGCCTGCTGCCGGTTTTTGCTGGAAGGCTTGCCGTTCGGATTGATGCGCTATTGCGGTCGGGCAACGATACTCTGCTGGACCAGGCCAAGGAAACGTTCCGCACCTATTTGATGCTGAGCGATCCGAGGCACTTCGACCGCGGCAAGGTCGAACAGGCTATGCGCAGTGAAGTGGCGCGCACGTTTGCGCTCCAGACGACATCAGCTGGCGAACTGCAGGAGCATTTTTCACGTCTTATCGAGTTGCTGCCGAAACCCATCACGAGCGACCCAAAATTCGTCATTGCAGTGAGTTCGCGGCTGATGGAGCGTCCGCTCGTCGAGCAGGTCTACGCCCGGCTTTTGCGCGAAGGCGCCGAGAACACGCAGCTCCGGCCAATCGACCTCGTTAGTGTGCTGGGAGCCGGCCAGCTGGAGATAAAGCCCCAGGCTATTTTCACAATTGGTCAGCAGGATCTCCCTTCGTCGGGCGGCACTGCGATCATTCCAGGCATCTTCACACGGGATGGTTTGATCGATTTCCTGCTGCCGCACCTTCCACTCATTGTCCAGGACGAGCAAAGCGGCGACTGGGTCCTTGCCAACAGTTCGTTCGATGCGGCCGATACGCAACAGATCGTGCGCAAGGTCGTCGACCGCTATGTCGCCGATTACATTCGTATTTGGACGAATGCGCTGAGCCGCGTCCGCGTCGTCAAATTCGACGATATGGGGCGCGCCTCCGTGATCCTGCGCGGGCTGGCCAGTCCAGAAAGCGCACTGCAACAGATCATTTCCCTCGTACGCGACAATACGAACCTGCCGCCGCCCGGAGAGCAGACCGCGGTCAAGGCGGGCGAGACAACGGCCGCCGTATTCTCGGCGGCATTGGGCGACGCCCCCTGGCCGGGAACACGGATCACCGAAGCCTTCCGGCCTCTGGCCCAACTGGGCCTAGGCGGAGCCTCGGGAGAGGCGGCCAGCATGGATCACATCCGCGATCTTTTCGGCAGTCTGTATGCAACGATGGCCAATATCGCGACCGCGCCCGATCCCGGCCAGGCCGCATTTCAACTCTTTCAGCGCCGCATCAAGGATCCGGCCAACGATGCCTTCGGCACCTTGCGCGCTGACTCAGCGCGACGGCCCGAACTGGTCCGCACCATCATGAACGACGTCGCGCTCTCGACATGGAGCGTCTTGCTTCGAGAGGCACACGGTCATGTCGATACCGTGTGGACACGGGATGTGGCCCCGTCCTGCCAGGTGGCCATCTACCAGCGTTATCCATTGTTTGCGGCCGCAACCGAGGACGTAACTTTAAAGGACTTCGGCGATCTCTTTCGTCCCGGCGGCGTCCTCGATGATTATTTTCAGAAGTACCTGTCGCCATTTGTCATCGAGGGCAGAACCGGCCTTGGGCTGGCAGCTATCGACGGTGTGGCGGCGCCGATCCACACCGACGCCCTGAATCAATTTCAACGCGCGAGAGAGATACGAAAGTCCTTTTTCAGCGGCTCGGGTTCCGTTCCGGTTGTAAAGTTGAGCATCAAGCCGGTTTATCTTGCCTCCAAGTTTCTGCGCGCAACATTCGTCGTGGATGGCAAGGAGATCGTTTATCGCCATGAGGCGCCCCGTGCCTACGACCTTGAATGGCCGAGTCGAACCGATACAAGCACGGCCTCCGTCGCCCTTGCTTCTCTGGACGGAACCGAGGAGAGGATTGAGCGCTCAGGCCCTTGGGCTCTGTTCCGTCTCATCGATGCCTCGCGCCCCACCTCGCGTGGCGCTCCCGACCGTTTCACGATCGCGATCGGACGACCCGACCGGCCTGACGTGACCTATGAATTGCGGGCGGAAAGTGTAAGCAATCCGTTCAGCTTGGGTGTCCTTCGTTCGTTCCGATGTCCGGATCACCTATGATAGCGAGAGTTCTCAGCTTTGTAGGCAGGAGGCGGGCACATGCCGCTGGCGGCACCTTGGTGGGAGCGGTGAGGTCCGCCGCAATGCTGGTACGCCGCCCCTGGTGGCGATGAGTAAGCGACGCGACACGTTCCAGGTAGGTCGCAATTAGATCGTAACGGCAACACCGCATCATGAGTTCAGCGGATTATTGGCAGTCGACGTTCCGACGGGTAGGGTCCTGCCTTGCGCTTTTGCGCAACAGGCGACCAACGACATGAGTGCGATCATAGAATGCCTACTTGAGGCTGTGCTGTGAGTGAGATCCCCTTGGGATACGTGCTCGGCGGCCGCTTCGACCTGGCAGAGGTTATTGGCGAGGGCGGCACCAGCACCATCTATCGTGCGATCGATCGGATTGGCTTGTGGGCGCGTGAACAAAGTCCAGAAGTCGCAGTGAAGGTCATCCAACCACATGCGAAGATGCGCCAGAAATTAGTACCGCTGATGCACCGCGAGGCGCGTCTTTTGCGTGACTGCGTACACCGGAATTTGGTCAGGATCTACGATTCCGACTACGACGGCAAGTACCATTACTTGGTCATGGAGCTCTTGAAGGGCAGCTCGCTGGCGCAGGTCCTGGCCGATCGCCAGGGACGGCCGCTGTCACCCTCCGTGTCCTTTCAGATCGTCCGCGCCGTCGGGCAGGGCCTCGCTCACATGCACAGTCTAGGGATCGTCCATGGCGACATCAAACCGGGAAACATCTTCATGACCTCGACGGGCGAAATCAAGGTTGTGGACTTTGGGACAGTTCTCATGCTCGATCGTCCGCCGCGACGCGACGGGGCCACCGCTTTGCTCCACGACGTTGGACTGTTAACACCGGTTTATGCGTCGCCGGAGATGCTGATGGGTGAGCCGCGGACAGAAAGCGACGATGTCTATTCTCTCGCAGTGGTTGCCTATCTGACCCTGACCGGCAACCACCCGTATGCCCAGCGGCCAGCCAACGAGGCCCTCAACGCAAATCTCGCGCCGGCACCGCCGCCGACTATTTCGTCAGCGCAATGGCGGGTGCTCGCTTCGGGCCTTGCCCTCAACCGCGGCGACCGGATCGACACCGTCAGTGAGTTCGTCCGGCGGCTTGCCTGCCCGCGCTGGTTCTATCGATGGTGCGGTTAGCCGATGCCTCTGGTCGCAGCCATGCGCGTTCCCTTGGCAAGCTT
>NZ_PSRR01000308.1 GCF_004296405.1 Bradyrhizobium sp. Leo170 | reverse complement strand
CGGCGACGAGCCTTGCCACGGCATCGGGGAGCCCGGGCGTGAACCCTGTCAGGATATGCGCGGTCTTCAGGCGCGGCTCGGCGATGCTCTGCGGCACGAGACCGGCGGCGGAGAAAGCGACGCCGGCCCCTGACATTGCCAGCACATCGCGGCGCGTCATCACCATCCAAGCCATCGGGTCCTCCGCGTCTGAAACGACTGGATCGGGACCATGAGGATGCTTGAGGCGGGCATATCCGTCCAATGCTAGTATGTGAGGGTTTCATAACTGTTTTGATAAGGATCGGACATGCAATCCATTGAGCGAGCCCGGCGCCGCATCAAGCTGCGCGATCTCCATATCCTGCTCGTTGTGGCTCAGCGGGGCAGCATGGCAAAGGCCGCGGCCGAACTGGCGATTTCGCAACCGGCCGTGTCGAGAGCGATCGCCGACATGGAGCATGCACTCGGGCTTCGGCTTCTCGACCGCGGCCGCAACGGCATCGAGCCCACGCCGTATGGGCGCGCGCTCATCAAGCGCGGCACGACGATATTCGACGAGCTGATGCAGGGGCTGGAAGAACTCGAATTTCTTGCCGATCCAACCGTCGGACAGCTCCGCATCGGCAGCTCGGAGAGCGTCGCAGCCGGTCTGCTTCCAGCGGTGATCGATCGGTTCACGCGGCGCCATCCAGGTATCCGCCTGAATGTCGCGCAGATGGTGCTCGGCACCGCGCGTTACAGCGAACTGCGCGAGCGGAGCATCGATCTATTGCTGGGCTGGATCCCGACGCCGTTCGCCGAGGAAGATCTGGCGGTGGAGCCTGTGCTAAGTGACCCGCGTGTTGTGGTTGTGGGGCAGCGAAGCAAATGGGCGCGATGTTCCAGGGTCAGCCTGGCCGACCTTGCCGATGAAGCCTGGATATTGCCGCCGCCGGACACTTTTCCAGGCTCCGCCACGGCTGATCTGTTTCGCGAAAGCGGATTGAGCATGCCTCGCACGCCCGTCACGACGCTGTCGCTTCACCTCTGCTGCAGGCTCGCTGCGACCGGGAACTTCGTCACCTTGCTTCCAAGCTCGATTGTGCAGTTCAGCGGCCGCGATCTGTCGCTGAAGAGACTTCCGGTCAAGCTGCCGCGAACGTCGGCTGTGTCGGCGGCCATTGTGACGCTGAAGAATCGCACGTTGAGCCCGGCCGCCGAGATATTTGTCGCATGCGTTCGCGATGTCGCAAAATCGATGGCAGGCAGATCGGCGGCTCATAGTCATGAGCTGCATGGCGGTGGCAGATGATGCGCGCCTAGAGCATGATGACTTTTCTTCGAATCGTCATCCCGCTCTAGTTCTTTGTTTGAGCATGATCTTTTCGGAAAACCGGTCTCCACTTTTCCGGATCATGCTCTAGCGGAACATGCCGCGCAGGTTTTGCGCGAGATCGAACAGCGCGGGATTGCGCTTGACCAGCCGCTTGGCGCTGACGATGCCGGACATCGCGCTTGCCGCTAGCCTGCCGCGCCAGGAGAGCGGAATGAAGCTGTCGAAGATCGGCTCGTCGCTCTTGCAGAACAGCCGCTTGTATTCGTCCGAGCCGATGCCGAGGTCGAGGGCGCGGTAGTTCAGCGCGGCGTAGTGATCGATGATGTTGCGCATCAGGATCAGGCCGGGGCTGAACTTGGCGCTGGCAGACATCGTGTAGGTGTTGAACATCATCGAGAAGCGATGGCCGTCGGCGACGCCGGCGAAGATCGCGATCACTTCGTCGTCGCACTCGAGCGCGTGGATGTCGATGACGCGGCCGCCGCCCGGAACCTCGGTCAGGCAGGCGGAGCGGATGAAATCCTCCACGCCCGGCTCGGCAAAGACGTTGGGCAGCTTCTGTTCGGCCATGCGCTGCGGCTTGACGCGGAAGAACCAGTTCAGGACCCGCGTGACATCGGCGTCGGTGGCGGCGACCTGATAGCGATAGCCGGCGAGCTGCTGCAGCTTGCGTTCCTTGCCCTTCAATCGCCGCCGGAACGAATTGCTGATGAGGGTGGTGCGCTCGACGCCGGGCTCCATGGCGAGCAGGGGACAGTCATTCACCGAGGATTGGTGCGGCAGCAGAGCCAGCGGGTTCGGCAGATCGCGCCAGTTGAGCGGCTGCTGTTGCAAGGCGAGCACGTCGGCCTCGCCGCGCGCCGCGATGGCCGAGACCATGGTCCTGAGATCGGCAGCCGTTGCGCCCGCGGCGAGGTCGCGGTCCCACAGCGCCGTGTTGAAGGTGGCGTGCTTGCCGCCCATGAATGTGGCGCAGCGCACGCCAAGAGCGGTCTCGAGCGTCAGCGGCAGCACGAACAGCGGCCGGCGCTCGCCATCATGACCGATCACGATGAAGGGTGTGAGGCCCTCGCGCGCGCCGACCTGCCGCTGCCAGGCGGCGAGAAAATCAAAGCGCTGGTAGGGCGTGCAGAACTGCTTTTCGAAGCTGCGCCATGTCGGTTCGGCGGCTTCGAGATCGCGGATGATGTCGACACCGGTGACGCGGCTTGTTTTCGACCACGCTTCCAACTCCGCCGTTCGTGCTTCGATCGCGGCAGCCATGGTCATTGCTGAGTCCGGTATTAATCGATTATTTACAATTCGGCTTGGGCGACCTTCGCAGGGAAATGTCAACAAAGAGTAATAACAATCGTTAGACGGCGCCTGGAAACCGCCGGATCGGGGGCGGGACGTGGTGTCGGATATCACCTTCTTGAAGCGGGCGCAGATGGAGCTCGCTTACTTCTCAGGCTATGCGTGGTTGCGGCAGCGGCAGACCGGCGGGGCTGGCATCGTCCTGCGCTTCGAGCGCGTGCGTCCGCGCCGCCGCGAGCGGTTCCAGCCGCTGGCCTCGTGCGAGATCACCCCTCGGTTCCTGGACCGCACGATCCGGGCGCTCGAGCGCTGGAACTACGATATCGTCTCGATCGACGAAGCCTGCCGCCGCGCCGTCACCTTGCCGCTGCCGCGCCGCTTTGCCTGCCTGACGTTCGACGGCGGTTACAAGGATCTGGCGACGGATGCCTATCCGGTGCTGTCGAAGCATGGCGTGCCCTTCGCCATCTACCTGCCGAGTGCGTTTCCGGATGGGCTAGGGGAGGCGTGGTGGCTGGCGCTGGAGAAGATCATCGCGCGCGAGAGCCGCATCAGCCTCGTGATCGAGCGCAAGGAATTGCATTTTTCGATTCGTGGTGTGGCGGAAAAATACGAGCTCTACGACTTCCTCTCGAAATGGATGCGGACATTGGCGCCACCGGATCTCTCCGTCGCGATCAACGATCTCTGCAAGCGCTACGGCGTCGATCTGGCAGCACTGTCGCGCAGCGCTTCGATGGACTGGAGCGATCTCACGATGCTCGCGACCGATCCGAATGTCACGATCGGCAGTGCGACCGTGAACTATCCGGCGCTGTCGAACCTGCGCGACGTTGATGCCGAGCGCGAGATGGCGATGGGCAGGGCGGTGCTCGAGGCCGGCATCCGCCGCGAGGTCAGGCATCTTGCCTATCCGTTCGGAGACCGCGAGAGCTTTCGTCCTGTGCATGTGCTGATGGCTGGCGAGACAGGCTTTGACAGCGCGGTGTCGAGCATCGGAGGGATCGTGGAAGCGCAGGGGCGCACCAACCTGCACGTGCTGCCGCGGGTGTGCTGGGACGGGAGCCAGCGCTCGTTGCGTATGATGCGCGTGCTGCTCTCGGGGGTGATGTTTTCGCCGGGTCCGACCGACGCTGCGTGTGCAGATCTAGACGCGGTCGGGCCGCGACATCCAGGCCACGATCGGCATCGCCGGCAGCACCCAGCCGAGCCCGGCCACGACATAGAAAATCGCCTGCAGCAGGCCTGAATTGGCAAGCCACGGCGTCTGCGCGACCGTCATCCCGAGCAGCGACCACACCACCACCAGCATCAGCAGGAAGATGGTTCCAAGCAGCTTGCGGGTGCGTATATTCATGGCCGGTTGATCGATAACTCGTGAGGCAAAGCGCGCCTTGCGCCTGCGAGGAGGCGGACTATAAGGGGCGCGCCAATCCGATCAAGCAGGACCGATGACCGCACGTTCCGTCTCCGAGCCCTCCCAAAATGCCGCCGTTCGCTGGTGGCTGCTTTCGGTCGCAGCCCTCATCGCGCTCATGGTGCTGGTCGGCGGGGCCACCCGGCTCACCGAATCCGGGCTTTCGATCGTCGAATGGAAGCCGGTCACCGGCACGCTGCCGCCGCTCACCGAGGCGCAATGGACGGAAGCCTTCGAGGGCTACAAGAAGATCCCGCAATATCGCGAGCTCAATGCCGGGATGACGCTGGCCGAGTTCGAGACGATCTATTGGTGGGAATGGAGCCACCGCCTGCTCGGGCGCGTAATCGGGATCGCCTATCTGCTGCCGTTCCTCTATTTCCTGTGGCGGGGCGCCGTCGCCGACGGCGAATTGAAGCGGCGCCTCTGGCTGATCTTCGGCCTCGGCGCGTTGCAGGGGGCGGTGGGCTGGTGGATGGTTGCTTCGGGCCTCTCCGAGAAGGTCGAGGTCTCGCAATATCGTCTCGCCGTCCATCTGATACTGGCGCTCCTGATCTATTCGGCGATCGTCTGGACGGTGCGGCGGCTTGGCGACCGGCCGCCAAATCCGGCGCCGTTGCGGCTGAAGATCACGGCCTTGCTGCTGCTGGCGGTGACCTTCCTGCAGCTCTATTTCGGCGCGCTGGTCGCGGGCCTGCGTGCCGGAAAGGTCTACAACACCTGGCCCGAAATCGATGGCGCTTTCATTCCATCCGCGGGGCGTCTGTTCTTCGAGCAGCCCTGGTGGCGCAATCTGTTCGACAATACGCTGACCGTGCAGTTCGAGCACCGCATGACCGCCTATGCGCTGTTGGCGCTGGCGATCTTGCATGCGATCGACACCATCCATTCGCGCGCGCGCGGCGAGACGATTGCCGGCGCCTGGTGGCTGGTGGCGGCGATCACGCTGCAGGCGACGCTCGGGATACTGACGCTCTTGAACCAGGTGCCGATCGATCTCGCGCTCATGCACCAGGCGGTGGCGATCGTGGTGCTCACGCTGGCGGTCCTTCAGGTCGAGCGGCTGCTGCCGCGACGCCGCGAAGTGGGGCAGGCAAAGCTTGCCATGCCGGTCGGGCAACCTGGTTGAGTTGAACTATTCTAATCTATCGTCGCCGCAAGAAATGCCCGTTTTGCGCGGGTTTTTTGCGCGGTCCGGGCGTTGACGAAATCGTGCAGGCCGACAGCGCTTTACTTGAAAATCCCTGGCGATAGAACGGGCCAAAATAGGTTCGCTGATGTCGTCTGCATTCATTCAGGCCGCGGTCATCCTGCTGCGCGAAGGACTCGAGGCGATGCTGGTGATCGCCGCGCTCGCCGGCTACCTGTCCAAGGTCGGTGCCGGCCATCGCATCCAGGCGCTCTATGGCGGCGCGCTGGCTGCGGTCGGCGCCAGCATCATCGCGGCCTGGCTGTTCGCGGTGCTGAATTCGGGCGAGCACAGCGACATCCTCGAGGGCATCATCATCCTCTTTGCCGCGGGCCTCATGCTCTATGTCAGCGGTTGGCTGATGGTGAAGCAGGACCCGCAGGGCTGGAAGGAATATCTCGCGCACAAGGCCGATACTGCGCTGGCACAGGACACGGTGTGGGCGGTCGGCGCGCTCGCCTTCCTCGCGGTGTTCCGCGAGGGCGCCGAGACCGTGCTGTTCATCAACGCGCTGGCGACCACCGAGGGCGGCTGGAGCGCAGGCCTGTTTGCCGGACTCGGCGCCGCCACCATTGCGCTTGCGGTGCTGTTCTATTTCATCAACCTGATCGCGCAGAAGATTCCGCTGCGGCCGTTGTTCATCCTGACCTCGGCTTTCCTGTTCGTGATGGCGATCAAGTTCATCGGCGAGGCCGTGCAGGAATTCCAGGAGCAGGCGCTGCTGCCGTTCACGGAAGTGAAGAGCCTGTCCTGGCTCGCCGATCTCGGCCTGAACCCGACGCTGGAAGCGCTGTCGCTGCAGCTCCTCGTGATCCTCTTCGCGCTCGCGACCTATTCGGTGTTCCGGCGCAGCAGTCGCCTGACGCGCCAGAGCAAGGCGTCGCCGGGCGCAGCGGCTGAATAATCTCACGCTCTATCGATCCAGCCCGAAGATCGCGCGCCGCTGGTTCCGCCGCGCTGCGAATGGCTATGAAAGGGGCCCGCTTGGACCTCGCGCGGTATCCAGCCACCATGTGACAGTTTTTTTCACGTTTGCATTGCGGATTTGGCCTCGCCGATGTGTCTGTAGAAGAGGGGGCATTTGGGGCGGGGCATACAGATGACTGAGAACGATGAGGATCGGCGCGCGCTTGAGCCTCAGGGGGTGGTTGCACGTGAGATCCTTATCCCCGACGCCTATATGGCCGATGACGGCGATCTGGTCGCTACCGTCGTCGATTTCGTGAATTGGGCGATTGGCCCGGCCCATCTGGTCTCCGGCGAGGTCGTCGCGGAGGCATTCTGGAGCTATCACGCGGATTACGATCTGGCCCAGGTCAACAACGGCGGCCATGGCCAGTTTGCCCACAACAGTGGGATGAGCGAGCAGACGCTCGACAATTGTCGCCGCGGGCTCGTCGCGATGGGCGCAAAGGATTACGTCGCGATCTTCGACGAGTTCATGGCCATCATGAAGGGCGATCCGCGTCGGGCAAAAGGCATACAGGACGGCAGCGGTTTTGGGGAAATCGATCCCGCGATCAAGCTGCTCGACAGGCGCTTCGGTTCACTCCGCAATATGACCAATCTCAACGCAGCCTGGCTACGCACGCTGCCGGCCCTGCGACCGCTGCCAAACGATCGGCTCACGGCCGAGCGCGAAGCGGTCATTGCGCGCAATTCCCTGCTCGCCGCCCGCCAGGACTATCTGCGGCGGGCCAAAGCGCGTTTCAGCGCCTCCGACCCGATCCAGGTGGCGGCGCGTGCGACCTGCGCTCAGGAGCGCATCGCCTTCGAAGGCGTGAATGCGGGCCTGCCGGTGGGCAATGGTCAGATCGCCTGGACCCTGAGCACATCAGCCGGTTCCCGCATGCTTGTGATGGGACATGGCATCGCCGTGCTGCGGGCCAACGGATCTCTGCGCGGCCAGTATTTCTTCGAAACGCGCGATACCTATCCTGCACCCGTCGGAGACGGCGAAATGCGCCTTGCGCTGATGGATGCGACGTCGCGTGATATTCGCGAGCGGATGAGATCGGCCGCGGGCGAGAGGACATCGGCATCGCCGGCCCAGTCCCGTGAGACGATATTGGCGAACTTTCTGTCGCCTGCGTTCAATGCCTTCTGGGGCAGCTTCACGGCCGGATCGAAGCGGATCAACACGGCAATCACCTGTCCCTATGTCGGGCACAATCCCTCTCTGGTGAGCTACGTTCCGCGTGCCTCGTCTCCGCTGCTGGCGGCTACCGAGGAGCATTCCCTGATCCGGCTCATTATCGCCAATGCGCTGTGGGATTCGTTCCTGGCTGCCGATGCCTTCAACGATTCGATGCTCGAGGAGCCGGATCGCGCCGCGGCCCTGTTGATCAATCTTGGAGCCGCGGCAACGGTTGCGGCGACCAGCCTGCGCGTGCTCGATACGGATCGCATCGCGGCGCTCGCGGTGCTTGCGCCCGGCGATTTCGTGCGGGAGCAGTACAACGTCCGATTCCAGTTGCTCGAGATCGCGCGCTGGTGGTTCAGTTTCGTGCCCAAGGCGGCAGCCGCATTCGCAGAAACGAGCTTTGCGCAGCGGTCGTGGATGTTCAACAACGTCTGCTTCAACCACGCGCAGGCGCTCGCCGAAGCGCACCGTCCGGCAGTGACGGCCGATTTGACCGACGCGCTCGTCTATTTCGATCGGGAATATCCGTCGATAGCCATGCCATCCATGGAAGCGACCTATGATCTGGCGCTCAAGACATGCACCTCATATTTCGCGAGGTCCGAGCGCCACGCCAAGGCATGGGCAAACGTCGTCGCTGAGACACGCAATATGATCATGAGCGCCACGCCTTATGATGAAGCGACCGTCTTCGTGGTGACACCTGACATTGTGCAGGTTCGCACCTCCGAAAAGCTGGTCGGTCTGATCGGGGTTGTTGAGAACGAGGTCAGGGCGCGGCAGGTTTTCTACTATCGCAAGGAAGGCGCGCGGGCAGCTCTTTGAGAGCGTGCCCGAACGCAGCGTCATTGCGATCTAAAGATAATCCAGCCCGATATCGAGCGCGGCCGAGGAGTGTGTGACCCAGCCGACGGAAATGAGCTCGACGCCGGTCGCCGCGATCGCGGGCGCGGTCGCGGCCGTGATGCGGCCCGATGCTTCCGTGATCACCCTGCCGCGGGCCATCGCCACGGCCTGCCTGAGATCGTCGACCGTCATGTTGTCGAGCAGGACCGCGTCGATCCCGAGCGCCAGCGCTTCTTCGAGCTGCGCCAGCGTGTCGACTTCGACCTCGATCTTGACGAGATGGCCGACATGCGCCTTGGCGCGTTCGATCGCGGTGCGGATGTTGCCGGCAAGTGCGATGTGGTTGTCCTTGATCAGGACGGCGTCGTCGAGGCCGAAACGGTGATTGCTGCCGCCGCCGGCACGCACGGCGTATTTTTCCAGTGCACGCAGCCCGGGCGTGGTCTTGCGGGTGCAGACGATCCGCGCGCGCGTGCCTTTCACGGCAGTGACCAACGACGCCGTTGCCGTTGCGACGCCACTGAGGTGGCAGAGGAAATTGAGCGCAGTTCGCTCGCCCGTCAGCAGCGCGCGCGCCGGCCCGTTGATGGTTGCAATCGTGTCGCCGGGGGCCACGGCGCTGCCATCAGGGCGTTCGATCTCGATGCGTATCGCCGGTGAAATCGTTTGAAAGGCGCAGCGCGCCACGTCGAGGCCGGCGATGACGCCCGGCTGGCGCGCACGCAACGCGAGCGAAGCGCGCTGGTCGGCGGGCACGATCGCGTCCGCTGTGATGTCGCCGGCGCGGCCGAGATCCTCAAGCAGCGCGGTCCGCACCAGGGGTTCGTACATCAGGGGCAGAAGAGGATTTGACGTCACGACTGAACGCTCCTGACCGGCAGTTCGGATTCGATGATCTCGCCGGCGACGCTGAGCGCTTCCGCGAGGGTGAAGGTGGAGGGCACGCCCTTCGGCAAGGTGTCCGGAAAGTCGGTGCGGTAGTGGCCGCCGCGGCTTTCCTCGCGCGCAGCGACAGCGATCATCAATCCGACCAGCGCCGGATCGGCGGTGGCGCCGTTCCCCCTGGCCATCGGATAGAGATTGCGAATGGCGCGCTCGATCGAGGGCCGATCGCGGAGCACGCCGAGGGCCTGCGATACGAACGACCGCACCATCGATAGATCGGATGCGGGCGGCAGTGCGGTCGGCGCGCGCGGAGCAGTAGCGCTGCGAGGCACGGCATTGACGCTCTCGGCGACCCATTGCGCGCAGACGATGGCTTCCATCAGCGAATTGCTGGCGAGCCGGTTGGCGCCGTGCAGGCCGGTGCGGCTGACCTCGCCGCAGGCCCACAAGCCCGTCACCGTGCTGCGGCCTCCGCCGTCAACGGCGATCCCGCCCATGTGATAATGCGCTGCCGGACGCACGGGGATCGGATCGTCAACCGGATCGATCCCGGCCATCCTGCAGAACGCGCTGATGACAGGATAACGCTGCGCGAAATCTTTGCCCGGATACTGCCGTGCATCGAGGAAGACGCGATGTCCTTCCGCGCGACGGCGCCAGACCGCGCGCGCCACGATGTCGCGCGGCGCGAGCTCGGCACCCGGTTCATTCGCCATGAAACGCTGCCCGGTCTCGTCGATCAGGATCGCGCCGTCGCCGCGGATCGCTTCGGTCAGCAGCGGCATCGGCCGCGACGGTCCGTCGAAGGCGGTGGGGTGAAACTGGATGAATTCGAGGTCGGAGAGGACGGCGCCGGCACGGGCCGCGAGCGCCAACCCCTGGCCGAAACAGCCCATCGGATTGGTGCTGTCCTGGAACAGGCCGCCGATGCCGCCGGTCGCCAGCACGACGCGGTTGGTCGGAATGACGAGCGAGCCATGCTCGTTCGCAGCGAGCACGCCCTTGATCGCGTTGTCCTCGACGAGGAGTTGGCGGGCCTCGAAACCCTCGAGCAGCGTAATCGACGGACAGCGGCGTACGGCGGCGATCAATGTGCGCATGATCTCGCGCCCTGTGCCGTCGCCGGTGGCGTGAACGATCCGCTTGCGGCTGTGCGCGGCCTCGAGCCCGAGCTGCCAGCCCCCATCTGGCCTGCGGTCAAAGCCGACGCCGAGCCGCGCGAGACGCTCGACAGCGGCGGGCGCCGCATCCACGATGCGGCTGGCGGCTTCTTCGTCGCAAAGGCCGGC
>NZ_PSRR01000307.1 GCF_004296405.1 Bradyrhizobium sp. Leo170 | reverse complement strand
CTGCGCGCGCGCGGGCGGCGCAAGCGGGAGGGTTGAGGCGGCGATCAGGGCCGCAAAGCCAGTCAGGGCAACGGTTCGGAGCATCTCGCGCGGCTTCAAGGAACGAATCGGGCTTTGAACATACTAATCAATTATTGGCTACATGCCGCTCGCAGGATCACCGGTTAACACGCCGAATACGGCGGGGAAAGGGCGGGCTTCCGCCACTGGTCAGGCTCCCTGCCCCATGAAATAGTTCCGGCTCTCGCCGGGGTCTGCGGACCGCCACGCGGAAAACAGCAAAAAATCCGGAAAGCGGATGATCCAGAGGAAGCCCATCCAATATGCCTATCGTTCTCGATCCCGATGCCGCCGCCGTCTTCAAGGCCTTTCAGGAGGCCGGCCGGCCCGCTTACGAAACGCTGACCGCCCCCGAAGCGCGTGCGTATTATTCGCAGGCCCGCTTTGTCAGCAATCCCGAGCCGCCGGAACTGGCACAGGTCGAACCGCTGTCGATCCCCGCGCCCCACGGCACGATCCCGGCGCGGGTCTACAGGCCCAAGAAGCTGCGCCAGAAGGACGGGCTGTCGCCGGCGCTGGTGTTCTTCCACGGCGGTGGCTGGGTGATCGGCGATCTCGACACCCATGATGTGGTCTGCCGGAAGCTTGCCGATGAAGGCGAGCTGATCGTGATCTCCGTCGACTATCGTCTCGCGCCCGAGCACAAATTCCCTGCGGCTGTCGACGATGCCATTGCGGCGACGAAATGGGTGGCGGCAAACGCGAGGCAGCTCGGCATCGACGCGGCGCGCCTTTGCGTCGGCGGTGACAGCGCCGGCGGCAATCTCGCCGCGGTCGTGTCGATCGCCGCGCGCGACGGCAACGGTCCTGCGATCGCGGGACAAGTGCTGATCTATCCGGCGGTCGATTTCGGGATGACGCATCCCTCGCACAGCGAGCCGGAAACCAGCATCCTCCTCACGCACTCCGTCATCCGCTGGTTTCGCGATCACTATCTCAGCAGCGCTGCCGACGCGCATGATTGGCGCGCTTCGCCGGCGCGGGCGACGACCCTGATCGGCCTGCCGCCGGCCTATGTGCTGACCGCCGGCGCCGATCCGTTGCGCGATGAAGGCGACCAATATGCCGAACGCCTCAAGGCAGCCGGAGTGCCCGTGACCTACAAGCACTTTCCCGGCCAGTTCCATGGCTTCTTCACCATGGGCAAATTGCTCAACCAGGCCAATGTTGCAGCGACCGATATCGGCGCGTGGCTGAGGCAGCTCGACGCGTAACCGAACGGGCGACCGGTCAAGGTAACTAAGTTCACGCAGGGAAACCGGTCGATGTTCATTCGACTTTAATGTTCGCCATCAGGCGCAAGCCAACACCTTTAATGACGCGCAATGGCAACTCAACATCCTTGGCCTTGAGCTTGGCGCGGAGGCGAGTGAGGGCGGCGTCCAGGGCACGGCTTTCTGGGTCTGGCTCAATATCTCCAAAGAGTCCGGCGATCTCTTCGCGCGATACCGTGATATTCGGGCGGGTTGCCAAGTAGTCAAGCAACACCAGCTCTCGGCCGGATAGCCTGACAAATCGTCCCGCTGGGTCATGGAGCGTCTGGCGGGCTCGATCGAGACGTAACGTGCTGCTGGAATTCCCAACGGCACGATTAACCTGCTGTCTGCCGCGTCGTGCGAGATTCTCGATAGCCAGCGCCAATTCCTCACTATCGACGGGCTTGGTGAAGTAGAGATGCGCGCCATCGCCATATCCGCGCAAGCGATCCTCTCGTTCCTTGCGCGCGGTCAGCATAATGATGCCCATGTCCTCACGCGCCGAAAGTTCGGCCGCGAGATCAAATCCACTTGTGTCCGGCAAGTTGATGTCAAGCACGGCGACGTCAAAGCGCGCTTGACGCAGCGCTCTGTAAAATTCGATGCCGGAAGCCGCCTCGGTCACCCGCATACCGCGAAGGCGCAGATAATCCGCGATACTCTGGCGAAACTCGCTGTGGTCTTCCACAAGCAGGATGCTGACGTTCTGGGAGACGATCGGCCTCTCGGATTCCCGTATGAATGAATTCTCAGTCATCATAAAGAACTAGACCAGGAGTGGTGAAGAAGATTCTACAATGTTAGCAGCAGTGCTATTGCTATTTGCCCCAGCCAAAACAATAACAATTTTGACGAACGCTGCACGAGAGCGGTGGACGGCTCCCGTTCGGCGTGGCACGCGCCATTGCCTCTCGCTGTGGCTGTCAGTGCTGACATTTTGCATTCTCTCCGTCAGCGCGGAAGCTGCTTCCCACCTTCCAGCTATCGGGGGGAACGTGGCCGTGCTGACTGATCCTTCATCGACTCTGACGCTGCAGGACGTCCTGACGCCGGCCCGCCAAACGGAATTCGTCCCGTTTCCGGCCAGAACATCAACTTTGGCTACATCGGTCATGCCGCATGGCTCCGACTGACCTTACCCGCCCCGGTCAATGCCGAAGGCATTCTATCCCTCACACCGAACTTTATTGACACGATCGACATCTACGTCGCCAAGCCAGGTACTGGATCCTCCAAGAACGACTTTACCCTCCATGAGGCGGGCGATCATCGGCCACTCCCGCACGATAGCTTTTCCGGGCTGGACAATGCGGTACGGCTCGAGTTCGCCGCGGGCGAAAAGACCATTGTCTATATCCGCCTGCTGAATACCAACTCGTCCACCCAGCTGAATCTGAGACTCGAAACAGTCCAGGGCCATACGCGGTCGGCCGCCCTCGTCGGCGGAATCTATGGCGCCTGGTTCGGTGGCATGAGCGTGTTGTTCGTCATTCACCTCGTGTTCTTTTGCTTCGACCGCAAAAGGCAATATCTGCTCGTGGCCCTCAGCACACTTGGTGTGATGTTGGTCTACGCGGGCAATCTCGGGCTCAGTCATGTGTTATTGTTCCGTGGCACCGGGTGGGCCAACGATCTCTTTCTAGGCTTCAACGCCTGGATGGGGTTGGCATTTAGCGCTCTCGCCTGTTCGAGCCTGCTTGATCTGCGAAGAAAATCGATCTGGCTTCACGGGCTTTACCTCGCCTACGCCGCCATAGGGATAGTGGGCATCGGATTCGCGTTCGCGGGACGCAACCTCGTCTTCGGTCCTATCGGCTCGTCGGTGAGCATGCTGGCCGGAATCGTCAACTTCCTTTTAGGCTTGTGGTACCTGAACGAAGACGGGGCGGTCAGTCGACTTCGAGCTGCCGCATTCACGGCCATCGCCCTAGGCCTTCTCATCACCCTTCGAGACCGATTGGGCTTCGACCTGATGCCGGAATGGAGTTATCACGCCTACGGCGTTTCGGGTCTGATTATGACGATTCTGCTCACTGGCTCGCTGGCGGTGTGGCTACGAAAGGCCGAAGCCCTCTCACTCGCGCAAGCGGCCGAGAGGCGCGTCGCGGAGGAAGCCCTGCAAGCTGAAATGCAGTCGCAATTCCGGCAGGTCCGCTTTCTGGAAGTCGTATCACACCAGTATCGCGCATCTCTCGCGGCGATCCGCTCCAGCGTCGACAGCCTCGGCCTTTCACTGGCAAAGAGTGATAAGGCGAACCATGACCGCATCATGCGCATACGACGCTCGGTAGCGCAATTGGTGGAAGTTCTTGAGACCAATCTCGCACGCAGCCACCTGCAGGGGCCTGCCTTTCGAGCTCGCCTCGCGCCGGCAACTGCCAGGTCCATTGTCGTCGCCGCACATCAACGCAGCCGCGACTTGCTGACAGGTCCGGAGATCGACCTTCATATTGCGCCCGATGCCGCCGATATCAAACTCGCTGCTGATACGGATATGCTCGAACTCGCAATCCTCAACGTGTTGGAGAATGCCGTCAAATATGCCGCCCTGAAGGGTGCCTCCCCGATCGCGTTATCGCTCGATAAGACGACGGATGGCATCGCGATAACCGTAACCGATCATGGCATAGGTATTCCGGAGCGTGATCTCCCTCATGTGTTCAAGAATTCCGTGCGCGGCTCGAATGCGAAGGGGACTGACGGTTCAGGGCTTGGCCTCTTCCTCGTTGCCAAGATTGCAACTGCGCATGGCGGTTCAGCCACCGTACAAAGCCGAGAATGCGAAGGCACCACGGTACGAATCACTTTGCCCGCTCGCGAGGCCTGAGCAAAGTTCAAGTGTATCTCGAGCCCGATGCCACCTGACCATTGCGTCGGTGTGAATCTACTCCGTCGCGAGTGTTGTGAATTCGCCACGGTTTTCGTTGCGTTCCGTTTCGTTGCGCTACCAACGTTACGATTGGTTTCTAAGGTTTTCCTGGGGCTTCCGCTATTTTCCCCCAATGCGGCTCGGGCTTGCACATTGCGCGCGAGAGGCAGCTCAGGCGCGGGACTCGGGGGCAAAGAGTGGGCGCGAAGTATCCGGCGGAATTGCGCGACGATGACGCGTTGCGGGCAAGGCGCGCTGGGGTTGGCGCGCGCGCATTATTCGTCGCGCTCATTCTTACGGTTTTCGCCATGTGCGGGCAGGCTCATGCACTGTCGGCGGGATGTAGCGCTGTTGCAGGCGGCGCGCTGAGCGGAAGCAGTCAAAGCATTACATACGGCCCAGCTACGTTCGAAGCGGGAGAAACAATATCGTTTGTCAACAACTCAACTCTCTACACCAACACAATTCTAGCGAACCTTACGACAGGCGATTCAATAAATACGCCATCGACTACGGGAAGTTTGGCTATCAACTCCTCAGGGAGTCAGACGTTCAATTTGTACACGGGCGTCAGTGTGGGGCCCGCTATAATTGACGTTCGTGCCATGTGCAGCGGCCCAGCTCCGGCGCCACTCACCCTCTCGCCTGCTGCCGGCCAAATAACTGGGGGAACTGTGGGAGATGCTTACAGTCTAGCCCTTGGTGCCTCGGGTGGGACCGGCTCGTACACCTTCGCGGTCACCTCGGGATCACTCCCGGATGGCTTGACGCTCAACGCAGCTTCCGGCGCCATCACCGGGACACCGACACGCACAATCAGCCGGCTGATTTTTACGGTAACCGTCACCGACAGCGCTGCTAGTACTGCATCTGCGACCTATCAGATCTCGATCGGTGCCGATATCACGCTGCCGGCTGCGACCGTCGGCGTGGCCTATGAGCCCCAGCGGATGTCTACTGACGGACAACCCACTCCGATCTCGGGGAGCATCCCTCCGGGGATGACTCTAACGCAAGAGAGTGCGGTGAGGGTCATTCTGGGCGGCACTCCACAACAGGCCGGGACCTACATTTTCACTTTCTTGAGTGGGGTTCGCTACACGCTCGTTGTGAACCCGCCTGCTAATCTGACGCTCTCTCCTGCCGCGGGAGCGCTGACAGGCGGCACGACCGGCATCGCCTATAGCCAGACGGTAACAGCCTCGGGCGGAACCGCCCCCTATACCTATGCGGTCACCTCCGGTTCGTTACCGAGCGGTTTGCTGCTCGATCCGTCTACCGGAAAGGTCAGCGGTACCCCGACGACCGCGAGCAACTCTGGCTTCACCATCACCGCGACCGACGCCAATAGAGCTACCGGCTCGGCGGCCTACACGCTGACGATCTCTGCGCCCGGCGCTCTTTCGCTCTCGCCTTCGGTGGGGGCACTGGGCGGCGGCACGATTGGCGCTGCCTACAGCCAGACCGTCACCGCATCCGGTGGAACAGCGCCCTATGGCTATGCCGTCACGTCCGGTTCGCTTCCGGGCGGCCTGTCGCTCGATCCGTCTACCGGAAAGATCAGCGGTACTCCGACGGCGGCAAGCAATTCCAGCTTCACCGTTACAGCCACGGATGCCAACAGGATTACCGGGTCGGCAGGTTACACGATCGCCATTTCGCCGCCCGCTGCGTCGTTCACGTTTACGCCTCCTGCCGGTAGCCTGCCGGAAGCCATGGCGGGCGAGGATTACAGGCAGTCAATATCCGCCAAGGGTGGCACCGCGCCACTCATCTACAGCGTCGCTTCAGGCGCTCTCCCAAAAGGTATGACCCTGAACATCTCGACCGGTGAACTTACCGGGCCGCTTGCCCCCACTGCCGCGCCGGGCAACTATACCTTCACACTCCAAGTTCAGGATAGCCGTGGTGCGATCGGTACGGCCGCATACAGCCTGAAGGTCAATGCACAGAAAGTCACCGTCACCGACCAGGTGATAGATGTGCCGGCCGGTTCGACGCCCGCGGATGTCAATCTCAATCGCGGCGCAACGGGAGGGCCGTTTACGTCAGCGGATATCGTCTCCGTTGAACCCGCCAATGCTGGAAGCGCCAAGATTACTCGCGGTCAACTGGCGCAAGCGGGCCCGGCGCCGCCAACAGGCTGGTACCTCCAGTTCAATCCCGATCCTGCCTATTCTGGCCAGGTGCGCGTGGGATTTCGTCTGACGAGTGCGCTCGGAGTCTCCAACACAGGAACCGTCACCTACAAGCTGAGTCACGATGCGCAGAAGGTGGCCCGGGATATTGATGCTCTGGTCCACGGCTTCGTGCAGACCCGCCAGAATATGATCTCTTCCGCGATCAGCGTTCCGGGCTTGATGGAGCGCCAGCAGATGGGACGAGACAAGGATCCCGTCACGGCGCGCGTGCTGCCGTCAGAAAGTGGATTGACGCTCAACTTCGCCACCAGCCTCGCGCAGATGCAAGGTGCTCGCGACACGAAGTCTGGCGCTTCCGCGGCAGCATCCTTGCCTTTCAATCTCTGGATCAATGGCGCGATGCTGGCCCACAACCGCACTGAAAATGACGGCAAGTGGGGCAGTTTCGCCATGGTCAATCTCGGAGCGGATTACCTGTTGACGGAAAAAGCTCTTGTTGGATTTTCGTTCCACTTTGACCGGATGATCGATCCCAGCAAGGAAGATACCAAACTCACCGGCAATGGCTGGCTCGCAGGCCCGTACGCGTCGTTCGAACTCGGCAAGGGCGTGTTCTGGGATACGAGCCTGCGTTATGGCGGCTCCGCGAACAATATCGATACGAGATTCTGGGACGGAACATTCGACACGAAGCGATGGATGGTTGATTCCTCAATCAAGGGGCAATGGAATCTCGACAAGGTGACCGTGCTGACGCCGAGGTTGCGAGCCGTCTACTTCTCGGAAAGAGTCGAAGACTATGTGGTGAGCAACAGCGCGAGGGATCAAATAGCGATCAGTGGCTTTGACGCGCGCCAACTCCGCGTCAGTGTCGGCGCAGAAATCGCGCGATCCTACTTGCTCGGCAACGGTTCGATCCTCACGCCGAAGGTTGGAGGGACGGGTGGCTATTCCGGCCTCGATGGTTCTGGTGTGTTCGGCACTTTCACCGCAGGTGTTTCCCTGAAGACTCAAGACCAATGGACGCTCGACGCGGGACTTCTCTACAATGTCGAAGGGCGGGGTCAGTCATCCGTCGGCGGGAAGCTGGGGCTTGGGGCGAAGTTCTGATCGTGCTGCCGGATCACGCGGCCCGGTACCCACTTCGCTCGAAAACGCTCTAACTAACCCGCCCTCGCCGCACGCCGCAGCGATTGCGGCGGCTGGCCGAAGGCGCGGATGAAGGCGCGGCGCATCCGCTCGGGATCGCGAAAGCCGGTCGCCTCTGCGACGCGCTCGATGGCCTCGACGGAGGACTGCACGCGCTGCCGCGCCACCTCGATGCGCAGGCGTTCCACCGCTTTCGATGGCGTCGTGCCGGTCTCCGCGACGAAGGCGCGGGTGAAGTGGCGCGAGCTCATGCCGGCCTTCTCCGCCAAGTCCTCGACCGTCAGCGGCGCATCGAGATGCTCGCGCGCCCAGGCGAGCAACGGGCCGAAGCGGCCGTTTGAAGCCTTCAACTCCAATAGCGAGGAGAATTGCGACTGGCCGCCGCTGCGGCGGTGATAGAGCACGAGATACCGCGCGGTCTTTTGCGCGATCTCCTCGCCATAGTCCTCGGTGATCATCGCCAGCGCCAGGTTGATCCCGGCGCTGATCCCGGCCGAAGTCCAGATGTTGTCGTCCCGGGTGAAGATGCGATCCGGCTCGAGCTTCACTTTCGGATAGGCGGAAACGAAATGCTTGGTCCGCTGCCAATGCGTGGTGGCGCGGCGGCCGTCGAGCAGGCCGGCTTCGGCGAGGATATAGGCGCCCGAGCAGACGCTCGCGATGCGGACACCGCGCTTGGCCAGCATGCGCACGAACGCCAGAGTCTTTGCGCACCTCGCCGCCGTACGCACCCCCTCGCCGCCCGCGACGATCAGGGTCGTGATCGCCGCTGACGGTCGCAGCCCTCGCGCGAACATCTCGGCGCCCGAGGACGAACGCACGGGCCCCGGCGTCACCGCGATCACCTTCAACGCGGGCGGATTGTCGGCAGAGCGCGCGGCGATCTCGAAGGCCGAGATCGGGCCGGCGGCATCCAGCAATTGAAACTCAGGGAAGATGAGCACGCCGATCATCAGACCTTCTCCTATCGGTCTCCAAAACGGAGGATTGTCCTGGAATGAGGGAATTATGCCATTTTGGACATGAGGCCGCCATGTCATTGTGTCGCGGTCAACCGATATTGAGGTGCTCCCATGTCCACCCCGCTACAGATCGGACTTCTGGTGTTTCCAAAGGTGACGCAGCTCGACCTTACCGGTCCGCTGCAGGTGTTCTCCTCCGTGCCCGGGGCCAAAGTGCATCTGGTGTGGAAACGGATCGAGCCGGTGCCGAGCGATACCGCGCTGGCGCTGATGCCGACGGTCAGCTTTGCCGACTGCCCGCAACTCGACGTGATCTGCGTCCCCGGCGGCATGGGCGCCGATGACATGGTCAATGACGAGGAGATGCTCGCCTTCCTGCGCAAGCAGGCGGAGGGCGCAAAGTATGTCACCTCGGTCTGCACGGGCTCGCTGGTGCTCGGCGCCGCCGGTCTGCTCAAAGGTTATCGCGCCGCGACGCACTGGTCGGCGATCGATTTTCTTGGCGCGTTCGGCGCGATCCCGGCGCGAACGCGGGTCTGCATCGACCGCAACCGCATCACCGGCGGCGGCGTCACCGCCGGCATCGATTTCGCGCTGACACTGGTGTCGGAGCTCGTCGACCGCAGGACGGCGGAAGCCATCCAGCTTCGGCTCGAATACAATCCGAAGCCGCCGTTCAACTCCGGTTCGCCGGACACTGCGCCGGCCGAAATCCTCGCCTTCATGAAAGAGAAGATGGCAGCGTCACAGGCGCGCCGCGGCGAGATGATCGCCCGCGCCGCGGCACGGCTCGCATAAATTTCAACGCAAAGAAAAAGGCCGCCAGGTTTCCCGGGCGGCCTTTCCTGTCTTACGGTGGCCTCACATTAACGGGCGATTTCAGGACGTCTGCACCGGGGGCCTATGTCCCGGCCGCATCCCACTCGGAGGCCGCTGCTCATCGGGGCAGTCGCGATTCTGGAGCCCGATCCGACGCGGTGGTCATCCACCTCCGTAAGATGACCGTATTGAGCTCCAATCCCGCGTGACGCGCAAGAAGGCCGTACTGCCCGTCCCCGTTGTTACCGTTGTTCACAGGCGCGCGTGCGCTGCACGCGCAATTGCGCGCTCGCACAACGTCCGAATGAGGTTGATTCAGCTCGCGGGTGTCCAGGGCTGATAGTCGCCCGTCGCCTTCGGGCGGCGGCCGCTCGCCAGCGTCGAGCCGGACGGACGATACGCCGCCGGCGTGCCCGTCATGTTCGGCACATGCGGCTTTTCCCATTCCCGCGGCGTGTACTTCTCTTCGGTCGGAGGCATGTCGACCACGTGATGCAACCAGCCGTGCCATGACGGCGGCACCCGCGAGGCTTCGGCGTAGCCGTTATAGATCACCCAGCGGCGCTCGAAATGCAGCACCGGATCGACCTTGCCGCCACGGGTGCGATAGTAGCGATTGCCCTGCTCGTCCGTACCGACGAGTTCGCCGAACCGCCAAGTCCAGAGCTGCGTGCCAAAGGTCTGGCCGTTCCACCACGTGAAGATTTTGAGCAGGAATTGTTTCATGAAGCGCCGGCCGGTTCGGGATCGTTGGGCTGTGATGCCATCCGCGGATCGAATTGTCCAGATTGCCGCACGTGTTGTGCCCCAGAGCGGAACAACACGGTGTAGTGTTGGCGGCCAATTGTCGCGGAATTTGGTCTAACCCGTTCATTCGCCATACAGTTCCTATCTGAGAGGTTGAGGCCCCGCGCAGCAAGGTGGCGCGAGGCGCGGGAACACCGGCCCCTGGAAAGGGTTGGGTCATGTCCCGCAGATGGAGTCCCAATGATGATCAATCTCAAGATTTTAGGCACCGCCGCGGCGCTCGCGCTGGCGCTGCCGCTCGTGGTGCCGAGCGAAGGTTTTGCGCAGGGTACCAAGTTCTCGGCCGGGCGGGTCGGCGGCGGCGGAGCGGCGATTGGAGGCGGTGGAG
>NZ_PSRR01000306.1 GCF_004296405.1 Bradyrhizobium sp. Leo170 | reverse complement strand
GCTAGATCACGATCCGGCCACGTTTGACTGGGCTGCAGCTCATAAGAGTGTGATTTCCGGGCAAACGCTTCGCTCGCCGGGCGAAAGCCGGTTCCGGATGGTCCGGATCATGCTCTCGGCATTTCGGACATTGAGACAAAAAGCCGCGCCGGAATAATCCGGTGCGGCTTTTTGTACCGGTTGCTGCCATCCGCGATCACCATTCGATCGGTACCGAAATGTATTCGCGAAACGACGGGCTATGTCTGGCGTTGGCTCTCCGTCGAGGTGATCCATGCAAGACCTGCCGCTCAAGACCCGACAATATGCACAATATGCGGACGTGCCGCCCCGTCCGGCCGAAAAACCCGTGCCTTCGCGGCTCGCGGCCTCGCTGACGCTAGCGGCGATGAGCCTCGGCTACGGCGTGGTGCAGCTCGACGTCACCATCGTCAACACCGCGCTGCATGCGATCGGCGGCGCGCTCGGCGGTGGCGTGTCCGAGCTGCAATGGGTGGTGAGCGCCTACACTATCGCCTTTGCCGCCTTCATCCTGACGGCCGGTGCGCTCGGCGATCGCATCGGCGCCAAACGGGTTTTCATGACTGGCTTCGCGCTGTTCACAGCGGCGTCGCTCGCCTGTGCGCTGGCGTCGGACGCACCGCTCCTGATCGCGGCGCGCTGCATCCAGGGACTGGCGGCCGCGATCCTGGTGCCGAATTCGCTGGCGCTGCTCAGCCATGCCTATCCGGATGAGAAAGCGCGCGGCCGCGCTGTCGCGGTCTGGGCGGCCGGCGCCAGCGTAGCGCTGACGGCCGGCCCGTTCCTCGGCGGCGCACTGATCGCGCTCACCGGCTGGCGCGCGATCTTCCTGGTCAACCTGCCGATTGGTCTTGCCGGCCTCTGGCTCACCTTCCGCTACGCCGATGAGACCACGCGTTCGCTTTCGCGCGAGGTCGACCTGCCTGGTCAAATCGCAGCGATTGCGGCGCTTGGGTCGCTTGCCGGCGCCCTCATCGAGGGCGGCGCGCGCGGCTGGCAAGACCCGTTCGTGGTCGCAGGCTTTGCGGCGTCCGCGGTGCTGAGCGCGCTGTTCGTCTGGCGCGAAGCCCATGCGCCGCAACCGATGCTGCCGCTGTCGCTGTTCGGACAGCGAATGTTCGCGGCGACGTCGCTCACTGGTCTCCTCGTCAACGTCGCCCTTTACGGGCTGATCTTCGTGTTGAGCCTGTATTTCCAGGAGATCAACGGCCTGTCGGCATTTCAGACCGGGCTTGCCTTCGTGCCGATGATGGGCGCGGTGCTGCCCGTCAATCTGATCGCGCCGCACATCAGCGAGCGTATCGGCGCGCCCGCGACCATCGGCAGTGGTGCGCTGCTGTCGGCAGCGGGATGCCTGGCATTGCTCGGCTTGGGGCCTGACACCGCCTATTGGGCGATCTGCGCGCAACTGATCGCGATGAGCAGCGGGCTCGGTCTTTTGGTCCCGCCGCTGACGTCGACGCTGCTCGGCAGCGTCGAGAAGTCGCGCTCGGGAATTGCAGCCGGCGTGCTCAATGCGACCCGGCAGACCGGCAGCGTGCTCGGCGTCGCGCTGTTCGGCTCGCTGGTCGGTCGGTCCACAGCGTTCATCGCTGGCCTGCACGCCTCGTTGCTGATCTCGGCCGGCCTGCTGCTTGCGGCCGCTGCCGCGATCATGCTTGGCGCCCTGCGGCGGGACCGGGCCATGGCGTGACCCGCGTCATTGCGCGCGCCGGTTGCGGATTGAGCCGATTTTTGTCGCCGGCTCAAAACTTCGTTCACCATCTGCAGAACGAGTTCCACTGCGGTTACCCCAAATCCACCAACTGGAGGGCTGGTACGGCGCAGTAGGGGAACTGCAATGTACCAAGTCCTGATTTGCCTGACGACGCAGCACGATTGGCGGTTCGTCATCCTTGCCCTGGCGACCTGCTGGCTCGCCGGCGCGGTCGCGATCAGCCTGTTTCACCGGGCCAGAGCGTCGCAAGGGCTTCCGCGCGTGGTCTGGATCGGGCTGGATGCGGTGGCCGGCGGCTGCGGGATCTGGGCGACGCATTTCATTGCGATGCTGGCCTATCAGCCCGGCATGGGCGTTGGATACGACATGCCGCTCACCCTGCTGTCACTGGCCCTTGGGGTGTCAATCGTCACGGTGGGCTTGACGGTTGCCTTGCTGAACAACCGCGTCTCGACGGCAGCAACTGGTGGCGCGATCGTTGGCGTTGGCATTGCCGTCCTGCACTACGTCGGCATGATGGCCGTTGCACTTCCGGCGCGCGTCGTATGGTCGCCCGGCATCGTGCTCAGTTCAGTGCTGATCGGCAGCCTGTTCGCGGCGCTGGCGCTCGTGGTTGCGACGCGCAGCGATGATCGCAACCACGGCATCGGCGCGACCGCACTGCTGACACTGGCCGTCGTCTCGCTCCATTTCACTGCAATGGGCGCAATAACCGTCATTCCCGATCCCAGCGTCGCCGTTGACGAGATGTCGATTTCGCCGGTCGCGCTTTCCTCCCTGACGGCGATCGTGACCTTCGCGTTTCTCGGGATCACGCTGGTTGCGGCCATGCTCGACCGCCGCGCCAAGGGCGAAATGCGCCAGCAGAAGGTTCTGCTCGACACCGCGCTCGGCAACATGTCGCAGGGCCTGTGCATGTTCGATGCGGATGGCCGCATCCTCCTGGCCAACGACCGTTACGGCGCGATGATGGGCCGGTCCAGCATTCCGCTGCGGGGCCGCCTGCTGCGCGATGTCCTGCGGGACCAGAAGCTGAACGGCGACTGGGACGGCGATCCCAATCAGTTCGTTGCCGATGTGATGGCGGAAGCCGGCGCCGGCAACACCGTGACCAAGGTCGTGACGAGGGAGGGCCGCTCGATCCGCGTAGTCGATCAGCCGATGAAAGGCGGCGGCTGGGTCGCGACCTTCGAGGACATCACCGAGTGGCAGCAGGCGCAGGAGCGGATTTCGCACATGGCGCGCCATGACGCGCTGACCAATCTGCCCAACCGGACGCTGTTTCGCGAACAGCTCGAAAAGGGATTGCGGCTCGCCCGGCGCAGCGACCAGCTCGCGGTGTTCTGCCTCGATCTCGATCATTTCAAGATCATCAACGATTCGCTCGGCCATCCCGTCGGAGATGCGCTGTTGAAGGCGGTCGCTCAGCGGCTCGGCGAATGCGTCACCGAGAACGATACCGTGGCCCGGCTCGGCGGCGACGAATTCGCGATCGTGCAGTTCTGCGGGGATTGCGACCCATCGGCGGTGGCCGCGCTCGCCAGCCTCGTCGTCGAGAAAATCGCGGCTCCTTACGAGATCGGCGGCCATCAGCTCGTGATCGGCGTCAGCATCGGCATCTCGCTGGCGCCCGAGGACGGCAAGAATCCGGACGAATTGTTGAAGAAGGCCGATCTCGCGCTCTACCGTGCCAAGGCAGACGGCCGCGGCACCTATCGCTTCTTCGAGACCGGGATGGACGCACGCGCGCAAGCGCGGCGCATGCTCGAGCTCGACCTGCGCAAGGCGCTGCAGCGTGACGAATTCGAGGTCCATTATCAGCCGATCCGCGACGTCGCCCACGACCGGATCGTCGCCTGCGAGGCCCTGCTGCGCTGGAATCATTCGCTGCGCGGCCCGCTCCCGCCGGGCAATTTCATCGGGCTTGCGGAAGAAACCGGGCTGATCGTTCCGATCGGCGAATTCGTGCTGCGCCAGGCCTGCGCGGATGCGGCCGGCTGGCCGCAGGACGTCGCCGTCGCGGTCAACCTGTCGCCGATCCAGTTCAAGAACCCGAACCTGGTGTCGTCGGTGAAGGCGGCGCTTGAGGCCACCCGCCTTGCGGCGGATCGGCTCGAGCTCGAGATCACGGAGACGGTGCTGCTGCAGAACAGCGCCGCGACGCTCGCTGTGCTGCACGAATTGCGCGCGCTCGGCATCCGCATCTCGCTGGACGATTTCGGCACCGGCTATTCGTCGCTGAGCTATCTTCGCAGTTTCCCGTTCGACAAGATCAAGATCGATCGCTCGTTCGTCAGTGACCTCGCGACGCGGGAAGATTCCATGGCGATCGTCCGCGCCGTGACCGGGCTCGGCAAGAGTCTCGGCATCGTCACCACGGCGGAGGGGGTCGAGACCGATGCGCAGTTCGATCTGCTGCGTCGCGAGGGTTGCACGCAGGCGCAGGGCTATCTGTTCAGCGCGCCACGTCCCGCCGCCGAGGTGAAGAAGATCCTGGCGGAAAGGTCGCCGCAGCGCCTGAGCGCTTAATTCCTGCGCAGCGCGAAATGCGCGCCGCAAAACGCCATCGCGCCGCCGAGACATAGCGCGGCAAGGCCGGCCTCTACGATCGAGATGGTGGAGATCGAACTCGGTGCCGAGGCCACCTGGCCGGCGCCGGCGAGAATCAGGACGCCGACGGCGATCAGGAATTGCCGCATCCGCGGCGGGATCTCGCCCGAGACGGCGCTGTGCATCAGGTTCGCGGTGAAATAGCCGCCACAGAACGCCACCGTCGCGATCAGCCACCAGGCGATCGCCGCGCCCGCCGGCATCGATTCGTGCGTGTCGGAGCGCCACAGCCCGCCAAGATCAAGGCCGTAGCGTGTGCCCAGCATGTGCACGGCGAGCGCCAGCAGCACGCCGGAAATCATGGCGCCGCCAAGGATCAGGCGGCGTGGAAAAGAGGTCGTCTCGGCCATGCTCCGGTTGTAGGATGAAGCCGGCGCGCCGCGCAAGCGGCGCTGTCAGCCGATTGCTCCGGGTTGTGGAATTTGCCGACGTCATCAGCCAACAATAGCGCGGAGCCAGGCGAGGGCGCATCGACGCTTTATGCTTACAAGGCATCGTTGATCGGATCGGCGCATCAATTCGAGTTGACTGATGCCGGATTGTCGTGGCGCATCGCCGGCCGCTCCGGCGTCTGGCCTTATCGCGATATCTCGGCGGTCCGCCTCTCATACCGCCCGGTGTCGATGCAGTCGCGCCGTTTCCGTGCCGATATCGAGAATGCCAATGGCGGACGTCTCGCCATCCTCTCGACCACCTGGCAGACCGCAACCCTGATGGCGCCGCAGGACCACGGCTACCGTGCCTTCATCGAGGAATTGCACCGGCGGATGAAGACGGCCGGCAGCAAGGCGGTGCTGACAGGTGGGCTCGGGCCCGTGACCTATACGGCCGCGCTCGCGGTGTTGGCGGTGCTGGCGGTCGCGATGATCGGGCTCTTGCTTCGCGCGCTGTTCACCGGCGAATTCATCGGCGTGCTGTTTCTGATTGGCTTCGCCGTCCTGTTCGCCTGGCAGATCGGCGGCTTCGTCGGGCGCAACCGGCCGCGCAGCTACAGCTTCGATCATCTGCCGGATAAGTTGCTGCCGTAGCGTTTCCGTACCAATTGCGGGATGATCGCAACCGAGCGCAATGAAAAGTGACTTCGCGGAATCTTCCGTTCGCGGCATCGTCCTGTCCTATCAATGGGGCGGGGAAATGCATGGAGGATCGAAGCGCGCGCCTTCCGACCGAGGCGGAGATTGCCGAGATCAACGCAAGGCATCTGATCTGCACGCCCCTCAAACCAGCCGATCTCCTGTTCGTCTTCGGCACGCGCCAGGACGTCGATCTCCGGGTCGATGAGGCCTGTCGGCTCTGGCGTGAGGGCTTCTTCCGCTGGTCGATCGTCAGTGGCGGGGTGACGCCCGGCTCCCATCGTTCCGAATGCGAAATCATCAAGGCAGCGATGGTCGCACATGGCATCCCGTCCGAGATCATTCTCGAAGAACATTGCGCGGTGAATACCGGCGAGAACGTGATCCTTTCTCTGCCCATCATCGATGCGGCATTGGGATTGGAAAATATCCGCAGCGTCATTTGCCTCGGTAACAGTTGGACGGCGCGGCGCTATCCGATGACGCTGCAGCGGCATTGGCCGGAGGTCGAGAAGATGCTGGTGACGGTCGATTGTTTTGCTACGCCGCGCTCGCAGTGGCACACCGATCCGGAATTTCGCCGCCGCGTGCTACGCGAGTGGGACAAGATCGAACCGTACAAGGCCAAAGGCTTCATCGCGGAATGGCCGGTCACGTGAGAGACGGAGGCTCTATTCGGTCGCGTCAAAATCCTCTTCCTTCGCGATCAAGATGCCCGATAGCGCTCGCAGTCCGGTTTCGAGCTGCTCCAGCGTCGGCGCGCCCAGTGCGAGGCGGACGGCGTTGGGTGCATGCCCGGGGCAACCGCAAAGGTCGTCGACGGCGTCAACGCGATGTCGCGGCGGGCGGCTGCGGCCACGAAAGTCTGCGAGCGCCAATGCGGCGGCAATGTCAGCCAGAGATGATAGGCCTTGGCATTGGCCTGGATTTCGAAGCCAGCGAGCAATTTTGCGGCCATCTGCTGGCGGCGCGCCGCATCGATTCGCTTCAGCCGCGTGAGCTCGGACACGGTGCCATCGCCCATCAGCCGCTGCCCGGCCGCAAACGCATAGCCTGACGCCGTCCATCCGCCGGAGCGGACGGACGCCATGATGATCTCGCGCAGCCGTAGCGGAGAAACGATGAAGCCGAGCGCAAGCCCGGGCGCGACCTTCTTCGAGAGACTGTCGAGCACGATGCAGCGGTCGGGAGACAGCGCAGCGAGCGGCGGCTCATCGTCGAGAAATCCGTAGACCGTGTCCTCGATGATGGCGAGGTCGAGCTTCTCGACTACACGCAGCAGATCGGCGCGCCGCGCGGCCGGCATCGTGATGCCCAGCGGGTTTTGAATGGTTGGCTGCAGATAGAGCGCCGTGAGATGTGCCTCGCGGTGCGCTTTCTGTACCGCATCGGGCCGCACGCCGTGCTCGTCCATCGCGAGCGGCACCAGCGTCACGCCAAGCCGCACCGCAATGCCCTTGATGAAGGGATAGGTCAGCGCCTCGACGCCGCAGCGCCCACCCGGCGGCACCAGGGCGGCGAGCGCGGCTGCGATGCATTGCCTGCCGTTGGCTGTGAAGACGATCTGCTCGGCGCCGGGAGACCAGGTCTTGCGGGCAAGGAACGCCGCCGAAACCTGTCGCACGGCTTGCGTGCCCGTGCTGGTCGACGGCCGCAATGCGGCCTCGAGCGCCTCGGTCCGCTCCAGCCCTTGCAGGCTTTTCGCGATCATCGCCGCCTGTTGCGGCAGCAGCGGATAGTTGAATTCCATGTCGATGCGCGCGCCATGCGCCTCGGGCGACGGCGCGATGCCGCGCCGCACGTCGCCGGAAATGAAGGTGCCGCGGCCGACTTCGCCGACGACGAGGCCGCGTCGCAACAGCTCGGTGTAGACCCGGCTCGCGGTCGATACCGCGATCTTGCGCTCATAGGCGAAACTGCGTTGTGGCGGCAGGCGGTCGCCGGGCTTCAGCGCGCCGTCGGCGATCTCGGCGGCAATGGCGTCGGCAAGTCGCAAATATTCGAACTTCGACATAATTGCACCGAGAGCAATGTTTCTCTTGAACTGAGATCAATACCGGATCATCTAGAGAGCATCAACCCCTGCGATTGTACTGAGGATGCGCAAGCGATCCGAGGTCAATACGGCGCTGCGATAGCATTGCGCCGACGGCATCGCTTTGCCGCGCGGGAGAAAGCCGGAGAGAAGACGATGTCGACGCTATCCTCAGCCGCAGGCCGGCCCGTGCGGCCGCGCTCATCAGGCGGACTGGTTCGCTGGATCGAAGCGGGCGCGCATGCGCTGCTCGGTTATCTGGAGCGCCGCGCCGCCATCAAAACACTTCGCGGACTGGATGACCGCGCGCTGCGCGATATCGGGATCTCACGCTGCCAGATCGAGGCCGCTGTTGGCGGCGCGCTCAATCCCGCGATGGGAAAGCTTAGCTCGAAAATGTTCTAATGCCGCACCACCAGCACGGAGCATTTGGCGTAGCGCACCACATGGCCGGCGTTGGAGCCGAGGAAGTAGGTGCGCATCGCCGGCCGGTGTGAGGTCATCACGATCAGGTCGGCGTGCATTGCAGCAGCTTCCTCGAGGATCTCGTGATAGATGCCGCCCTGTCGCACCACGCTGGAAATGCGCGACGGCTCGATGCCGCTTTCGCGTGCCACGATCGCGAGCGCTTCCTCGGAGGTCTGCTGCTGTTGGGCATCGAAATCGGCCGGCACATATTCGGCCAGCATCACCGGTGTCATCGGCAGCACGTTGAGCAGGCGCACCGTGCCCTTCCAGCTTTCCGCAAGCGTTGCCGCAGTTGCGATCGCGGGCTTCGCCAGCTCGGTGTCGGCCAAATCGATCGGCACCAGAATGGACTTGAACATCCACGCCTCCTGTCCGCTCAACATTGACACGGCAAGCGGCGATACGCGCCGGCTGCCTTGACTCTAGTTTTGACGCGTTTTCTTCACGCGAACCGGAATCCACTTCGCTCGAAAACGCGCTAGTCGTCCGAAGTCTGCTTCAATAGTTTCGGGCTGACAAACTGTACGAGCTTGCCGCGACGGAACGCCACGTCGGTCCAGTCGTGCGTCGGGAAGTCGAAGATTGCAAGGCCCGACGTCGGCAGGTTGTGATCGAGCGCTTTCTTCGCAGCCGCATCGCCGCCGCCAATGAGGGTGAGGGCGAACTCATGCATGCCGGGATTGTGGCCGACCAGCATCAGCCGTTTGGGGTCGCTGACCGAGGCCATGCGAACCGTGTGCAACAGCTCGGTCGGATCGGCGCCGTAGAGTTCCGGCAGGAATTCGACCTCCGGCCGCGGTATGAGCCCTTTCATCGCCTCCCAGGCGACTTCCCAGGTCTGATGCGCCCGGACCGCGGGCGAGACCAGCACGCGGTCGGGAAACGGCGGATGCCGGCCGATCCAGGCGCCGATCTCGGCGGCATCACGGTGGCCGCGCTCGTCGAGCCGGCGGTCGTGATCCTGGCCCGTGGGCGATTCGGTTTCGGTCTTGGCGTGACGCAACAGCATCAAACGGCGCATGGCGCAATCTCAATTCGGCGTGTTCTGGATTAATCTACATGCTCATGCCCGCGACAAGGTGACAAGCCGTGTTGCGGTCCGTAAGAAAACGATATGAGCGAGCCTTCCACAAGTGCGACCGACGATCGCGATGCTGCGATGCCGTTCCCCTCGCGCCTTTCGGTCGAGCTGGACGTCGATATCTGCGTGGTCGGGGCTGGGCTTGCCGGCCTGACGGTGGCGCGGGAAGCGGCGCGGCTTGGCGCCAGCGTTGCAGTGCTCGAAGGCCGCCAGGTCGGCTGGAACGCCTCCGGCAACCAGCTCGGCACCGTGATGCCGGGCTTCAATCTTCCGGTGTCCGAACTGATCGAACGCGTCGGGTTGGAAGACGCCCGCGAACTCTGGGCGCTGTCGAAGGCCGGCGCCGATTACGTTCGCGCGACCGCGACCGAGGAACTGATCCCGGGCATCGGACTCAGCGAGGGTGCGCTGCAGGTTTCCACCGTCGATGTCGGCGAGACCCTGATCAGCCGGCTGCAGACGCTGGCTGAGGATTTCGAGACCGAGGTCGAGGGCTGGCAGGTCGACCGTGTGCGCAGCACCATCAGGACCAACCGCTATTTCCATGGCATCTACTATCCCAAAGCGTTCCAGGTCGACGGCCGCAAATATGTGCATGGCCTGGCAGCGCTGGCGCAGCGGGCAGGGGCACGCATCTTCGAGGACACGCCGGTGGTCAGCATCGACTTCTCCGGCATCCGCAAGCGCATCATTACGCCTTCGGCGCGCTTGCGCGCGAACCATATCGTGCTCGCTGGCAACGTGCATCTCGGCGCGCCGCTCCAGCGCCTGTCGGACACGCTGCTGCCGGTCTGGCGCTATGCGGCGGTGACTGAGCCGCTTGGCGAACGGCTCGCGGAGGCGCTCACCTTTCACGGCTCGGTCAGCGACGGCGACGGCATCGATCATTTCCGCGTCGTCGATGGCGACCGGCTGATGTGGGCGAGCCCGGAGACGACGTGGAATGCGAAGCCGCAGCGTTTCGCGCCCGCCATCAAGCGCCGCATCGCGACCATCTTTCCGCAACTCGGCAAGGTCGGGATCGACGATGTCTTCGGCGGCGCCGTTGGTGTGACCGTGCATGGCATGCCGCAGATCGGTGAATTGCGCAAAGGCCTCTGGGTCGCAAGCGGCTTTGGCCGGCAGGGCATGAACACCTCGGCGATGGCGGGGCTGTTGATCGCGCGCAGCATCCTGTGGGGTGACGAACGCTGGCGGCTGTTCTCGCCGTTCGAACTGGTCTGGGCGGGCGGGACCACCGGCCGCGTCGCTGCGCATCTGATCAACCTTTGGGGGCGGGGCGCCTCCGCCGCCGCCAACGTACTGGCGCGCTATCGGGAAGGTCTGCGCGTCAAAGAGCGCATCCGCAACGCACGTCTCGCGGAGGCCAATCGCCAGTACGGCACCCTGCCGCGGCCGCCGCGCCGCGGACCCG
>NZ_PSRR01000305.1 GCF_004296405.1 Bradyrhizobium sp. Leo170 | reverse complement strand
GGTCGATGGATGACAAGGATGCGGCCGTCTGGTCTCGACTCGGCTGTGTATCGCTCGCGATGGATGTAGAACCGTGTCATTGGGACCTGGCGGGTCGGCAGAAGTCTGAACTCTCTCAGTACGCTGATCAGGAAGCCGTCGGCCACGCGCGGGCCGTGGATCCAGTCACGCCCGACACTCTCTCCGATATCGGGCAATGGCCCGAATTGGTTTATCGGATCAACTCGAGGGTGAGGCGGCAGCCCCAATTCGCTGTATCCAGGCGTGAGAATAAAATTTTCCCCTTGCGGATTGTTTGGGGTCACGGGTGCCCGGCCTGGCGACAATAGCGCAGCATAGCGCATACCGTTGATGAGCACACTTTGTGGCCGCAACGACGCTGGAAGGAGGCCGCTTTCTCGCAATTCGGCGATCAGCGGGTCCGGGGCAACGCCGCCGCTCCAACCGGGGAGGACATAAGCTCCGAAGTCACGCCGTGCCGAGTTAGCCGCTGCGCCGGCTGCAAGCATCGGTCCATCCGAAGGCATTGTGGGTGCCAGTGGTGATGACGATGGCCCGGCAATTTCGAAGCCCTGAAACATCGCCCCCCTCGCACGTGCCCAGCTCTCGAATTGGTCGCGGTGGAAATCCCGAAGCATATCTCGCAAATTCAGCAGACGATTACGAAATCCGCCAATCGTGGGTGCGTCGCGCCCAATGTAGTCGCGTACATAGGCTTGTATGTCCGTATCCAACGACGGCAGCGCAATGCGGTGAGCCATTGGGGGTCTGTTGGTCTCGCGGATCCACCTGAGGAAATCGCTCATATCGTTAGCGGCATGTTCGGCGCCGCGCGAGCGACTGTTCGGGAGCTTCTCAGTAAGCCAATTCCAAAAGTCCTCATAGAGTGGCAAATCCACGTCATAAGGGGCGGGTCCCCGATTGGAGCTGCTGCTGTCGGTGGTATGGGTGCTACCGCTATCGGTGGTAGAGCTGCGACGGCTGCCCGACGACGATGGCCTGGCCCCCTCAAAGGCCTGAAACATCACGTTCCTTTCACGAGCCCAGTTCTCAAATTGCAGGTCTCGAAGCATATCTCCCAAGTTCAGCAGGCGGTCACGAAACCCACCCATCAGCGGTACATCGCGCCCTATATAGTCAGCTGCATAGGCTTGCACGTCGGCGTCCGACGACGACAGCGCAATCCGGTGGGCGATTGGAGGTCTGTTGGTCTCGCGGATCCACGCGAGGAAGTCGAATATATCGCCTGCGGCCAGGGCGGCACCGTAGGAGCGGCGGCGCGGGAGCTTCGCAGTAAGCCAATTCCAAAAGTCCTCATAGAGTTGCTTATCCACCTGATAGGGCCGCGGCCACTGACTGGAGCCGGTGCTGCTGTCGCTCACGCGAACCTCCGAAAAATGTGCAATTGCAGCGTTGAGACATGTTCGCTCGATCCGAAGCGCGCATGTTACGTGAGTTCGGTTGAGCCCGATGCCTTAAAATTGAAAAGCAGCGCGATTTGCCGTCGCTCCTTCGCGATCAATCTTCCCGCAACCCATACTTGCTCGTTGGGCAGCATCATATATGCCGCGATGACCACGAGAACTCTGACGACCACAATCATCTGGTGATACCCGTTCTCGCGTTCGCTCAAAGGCAATTCCATCGGAGCAACAGCGGGTCGATCGGCTGCGGTCAATCGCTGAGAGACGAGAGGCTCACGCCGGCGGCTCCGCTTGGATCCCTTTCCTTTGTCCGGCACGGACAAAACTCCGTGGCCGTCTGTCCTCTCGCGTCGTAATGTCCGCGTCCTCGGTAGCTCCGGAGTTATCACGGCCTTGCATCGAAAGCGGTTCGAAGATAGGAGCCACAATCTTCGGCCGCGCCTGAACTGATCATAACGCTCTTCTCTTACGAGCGTAAGGCGCATCGTGCCGTTCTGAGATGCTTAGGCTAGGAGAAGATATCCAATTCGAGCGCGATGCCGGGAAGTGAAACAGACCAGTCTGGAGCGTCTGTTCGGTTACGACCATTGTCGACATGCCCTTTTGCTGGGCAATTCTTAGACCCGTAGTGCTATTTCCAGCGTGGTAGCAGCAGCAGGATCGACATTACCCGTCAAAGACGCATCTTCCAGCGTCGAATGTCGTTTGCCGATCATCTCGGGCTAGTCGGTTATTCAAAAGTAGCGGTCCTTCCCGATCGACAAATTATGTGATGCAGCAAAAGAACCTTGGGGTTTGGGCCAGCTTGACTCCTTGTGCGGTGTCTGACAGTCGCGCCGGCCTTGTCAGCTTGAGAACACTAATCTGGCAAACCGCAGCTTTTCAGAACCTGATCAGCAGTTCAAAGAGGAAATGCCCATTGGCACAACTTTTGCTATCGAGATGCAGAAACACCGATGCACAGAGTCCACGAACCGCTGGGCGAATGACGCTCGCTTTCCCTTGAACCCACGCGCATCGTTTTCGAGAAGGAAACCCAACATATCCCCACCGTACCTGAGCCACACGCAACAGGTGCATGGGCCAGTCGATTGGGCTCACAACAATGACGCGAGGTGGCCAATGCTACAATGCTAGTGCCGGAGCCAATTCGAAATGCACCACCCGGCTGTCAGTCCCTTGCTGAGGGGCAAGGATCACCGCAAGATGCGTCTTGCGCTCGGAGCATTGGAGAGGCGATGAACTCTTCACAATCAAGGACGCCAGATGCACGGTTGGAACGTGCACCATGCGGCGCCAGCCAATCGCGATACCTTATTCATGGCAACGAGAAACTGACGTCGGGCTGGCTGGCCGCCTACCATTTCGCCCGCGGAACGGCGGGCTCGCTTCAGGCATCGACGCGACCGTATCGAGCCTGTCGGCGAGTTCGCCTGGTCCTCGATCGTCCCGAGTCTGCCTCCGCTGTCGGCGCTTGCTGCCGTCGTAAAACGGGTCGGGAACGTGAGATATCGTTTGCACTAGGTGTTTTGGGCTCCCAGGCGGCCCCTTGCTCCGCGGCACTGTGGCAAGCGTTGTTAGCACTGCCGCAGTTGATTTGGTGCGCCGATGACCAACGAATCCAATCTCAGCATTGACCTGGACATTCGCGGCAAGCACGGCATTGAGCTCAACGTCCAAGGTTTCGAGGGCACAGAGTGTATTTCCTTGCCGTTTAGCTACGTGATTTACGCCACGACATCGAGCGATGTCGATACCAGCTCTTTGATTGGCGAGCGCGCCACGCTGTCTGTCAAAACCGCATGTGGGCGATGGCTTGCCTCGGGCCTGTGCGCCCAAATCGAGGAACTCGACCCTACGGTGACCGACCTGCGGGTGCTCCAGTTTGTCCTGCGACCGCGCTTTGCGGTCGCCGAGCTCTCCGTTGCGAGCCGCATTTATGGCCCTGACCAACCCGTGGGTGTCGACGACATCATCAAATTGCAGTTGGGCAAAGTGAGCATCGCAATTCCCAGCGAATACAATCTTGATCGCTATCCGAAGCGAAATTATATTGTGCAATACAACGAAAGTGATCTGACGTTCATTTCGCGCCTTTGCGAACGGAATGGAATTTTCTACTTCTTCAAGCAAGAAGAGGACGGTGAAACCGTCGTTTTTGGCGACAAGAATCTGGCCTTTCCCAACGTCAAGTTCGGCGATAAGTCGAGGATTCTTTACGCGCGCGCGCACGAGCGGCAGGCACCGCGAAGCGTCGACGAAAGCGCCGTTCGCTCGTTCCGACAGCGCCGGGTTCTCTCGACAAAGACGATCGCGTTCCGCGATTATAATGAAACGGTGCCTTCCGTCGTCTCTGTCGATCAGCAGGTCGGGCAAGGCAACGGTTTTGTGGGCAAGGCCTCGCGCTTCGGCGGGCATTTTGCGAACGAAGCCGAAGCGACCGCCCTGGCCCGGATCCGGGTCGAACAGATCTGCGCCGGCCAGACAATGTACATCGCTCACAGCGACGCGCCGGAGCTGCGAGCTGGCGTCATCTTCGAACTCGAGGGCCATCCCCGCTTCGATGGCAAGTATCTCGTTATCGCCGCGGATCACTCGGCCTATTGCCCGGCCCCGACTGGATTCCATGCAGCCATGCAGAATGGGCGAGCCTACCAGAACATGGTCCATTGCATCCGCTCGGACGTGCCTTATCGACCGGTTGCGATGACGCCTGTGCCTCTGGGCGTCGGCCTTCACACCGCCACGGTCGATGGAGAAGCCTGGAATGGGCGGGCCGAGATTGACGACCAGGGACGCTACAGGCTGCAGTTTACATTCGCCGAGGAACTGGCGAAAGGCGCTGGCAGCGACTACGTGCGCAAACTCGAACCTTATGTAGGTCCGAATCAAACCGGCTTGCATTGTCCGTTGGTGCCAGGAACGGAAGTCATGGTCGGCTACTTGAACGGCGACATTGACCGACCAGTCGTGATCGGGGCGGTCCACAACCCCGATATGAAGGGAGGAGTGACTTCGGACACGCACTTGTTCAATCGCCTCAGGTCGCAATCTGGCGCCTCGATCGAAATCTACGACGGACCTGCGTCACCTTCTGGCGCCTTATGACCGCCTGGCGTCCAGCGACTCATGAGATCGACCCGCTGTTGGAATCGGTCGCTGATACGGCACGCGCAACCATCTTGCCGACAGCATCGATCAACATGCCGCCGCCATCGGCCGATGGCATTCGGTCGCAACGGCTTCGTGATGGACGAGAATTGCGCCTCAAATTGTCTACGCACTGTCTCGGGCAGGAACAACGCGGCCCTCGCGCGGTGCTCGTCTACGCGCTGAAGGGCAGTGTCGTTGTCGATAACAGCACGGGTTACAGTGTGACCGGGCGGGCCGTCCTCGACGTTGCCACGCGCGCATTTCTCGATGTCTTGTGTCAATTGAAGCAGGTCGGCCCGGTTACGCCCTGACAGGACGTTGTCACGATCGCGACGATGTCGTCGCTCGATGGTGCCGGTGTCTGGACGACCGCGCAGCGCTGTGCCGTCAGATCGGGAAGGCTCGCGATACTTGGTAGCGGATAGCCACCGCTCTTGGCATGGATTTTGCGATATCCATCGCGCCGGTGCGTGCCGGCGTATGTCAGAAAACAGGAGGGGAAAGTGTCCCTTGAAGCCTACTTGACAATAAAGGGAAAGAAGCAGGGTGACATCTCCAAGGATGCCTCCAAGCCGGATAGCATTGGGCAGGTCGCCAAGGGTGACTCGGATAAGCAAGGGAAGATCACCGTCGTCGCTTTCACCTGTGGCATCACCGTTCCACGCGACGCGACGAGCGGTGTCGCCACGGGCGCTCGCAACCACCAGCCGGTGCTCTTCACCAAGTTCTTCGATCGTGCCTCGCCGTTGCTATGGCAGGCGCTGGCAACAAACGAGGTGCTCGAGGAGGTGGTCTGCGAGTTCTACCGCGCCGATTCGGGGGGCATGCCGCAGCTGCAGCACTTCTTCAAAATAAGCTGGAAGAACGCAACATTAATCGAAGGCAAGGCTTATGTGCCGCTGACGATCAATCCGAAGAACAATTTCTTTCAAAACATGGAAGACTGGTCGTTCACCTACAAAGAAGTGAAATGGGAGCACGTTCCCGGCAGCACCAGCGGCGAGGATAATGGTAACCCCCTGTCAGGTTTGCGAAGCGAAGGGCGGTGACTTGGTCCGAGGCACGATGCGGGCAATGGTGGATATATTGCCCGCATCGACGCGTCCGGGCCTTCGAAGTGGTCATGCCGGTTCTGCTTCATGGCAGTGTGTAGACACGACGAGGAGTTGGTAGATTGATCCAGCTTCGCTTAACAGAGTGTTGGATAAGCCTGCGGCTTTGGCTCCTACAATGGGTGCGGTGAGACCAGGTGGTTTGAGCAAGCCGGGCTCATATGCTTGCGGCTCGAACGAATTGTCCGACGCACAACGTAGACACGCGGCAAAAAATCCACCGATTCATTTGGTGGCTTTAGGATCTCGCGGTGCATCAAGTCGGTCGTGTTCGGACCGAAATGTCGCGCGCGCCAAGAGGGGCCGCAATCGTGCTGTTGATCCTGCATAATGGCCATGATTGACGCGCATGAGATGTGAATTGGAAATAACCAGCCCTGACGGTGTTCGCCACGAAACCGGCGGATCGTTCGTGGACTGCCCGACAGCTTAGCTCGATGGCCGCGTTCCACGAAATTGATCATTTTCTTGCTTCTCTACGTTCCCGGGTTTGGCGGATCGTTGGCGGACAGGCTGGGGCAAGTGTCCTCAGTGCGCCTCACCAAGCGGACCATTCACTTGCTGCGCTTCGCTCCCAGGTTTGGCAAATCGTCGGCGGACAGGCCGAGGCCCCGAGTTCGATGACTGCGCTTCATGGAGAGCGCCATTCGCTTGCTGCGGTCAGTGCCCGGAGTGTAGCAACTCCAACTGGGAGGAGTTCTGTGGTGTGGCAGGCTGGGAGGGGAACGAATAATGGAGACGGAGCGAAAGGCGGGAGGGGAGATGGGCCAAACGTTGCGCGCGCAGTGAAATATGGATTGTATCTCGCGGGCGCGGGCTACGCCTATAATGAGGTCGCAAACAACTTCTTCCTTTCTACGACATCACTGCACGACGGGAAGAAGGGCTTCACCAGCAACGAACGGCTCAGGTTAGCCCAGGCGAAGGCGAGGGAGTACTACACATCGTATCACGCTGCCGACCCTGACACTCGGCGCCTCAATGAACGTCCCCTCAATCCAATCCGTACCTGCGGTAACAACCTGTTCGTAACGATGATAGACTTCCGGGCGGCGACCTATGTACACGTTGGTCACCTGGTGAATACCACAGAGGCGCGCACGTCTCTTGTGGTGAACCTGAGCTGTATGAAGGGGCATCTCGTGAAGGACGAGTGCGTGGCCAAGTACAGGCCACCGAAAGTACCGAAGGATCCGGACCTTACGAAGAGCCCGCTATACGACAAAAAGAACAAGTACGCATTGACGGGCGTGCTCAACGAGGAAACTGGTGCTTACGGCTACACCTCAAGATCAATCACGCAACCGTTCGTGAACAAGGGCATGCAGCACTTCCACGATGCCATTCAGAGCGAGAAGGGATTAACTTTCAAGCGATGTATCGAGAGGCTCGAGGCGCTGCTCGACAAGGATTGCGGTCTCGGAGAGGAGGCCCAGTTCGCGGCCGGCCAAGCCATCCTGAACTTCAGGCAGGTCTACGCGGCGGACGAGCATTGGGGACACGCTGAGAACGTCGTGATGCAGACCCTGTCGGAGCAAGGCTGGCTGTCACGGGCGGAAACCAGCAGGCTCGATGCGACTTTTATGTTCGAAGATCCGAATAAGAACCCGCTCAAACGCAACAAAAGTTGGGTTGGGCCGAACCTGCACCAACTCGACGGCTGGCTCCAGGAGAGGCGGTCGCGTCATGGTCGCGTGACTGGCGAGGAGTTGAATTACGCTAAGATGGATGGCTTGAAATATCTGCCCATCGCGCACGTCAAGTTGAACGAGCAAAGCAATGGATTCGAGGACTGCTCGGGATTTGGCGACTCGTTCACGTGCGCCAATGCGGTCGCCTGCATCAATCACGCGCGCTTGATAAGCGGCCAGCCGCGCCTCTCAAAGGAGGAGGTCGTAGTCATCGTCGCGTGTCTTAACGCCGTATACGACGATACGACGTCAATAAGACATACGCTCCACGAGGTGGCACGAGGTTGCTTCGCCGGCGCTGGTTACACGATCGAAGACGCAGACGAGTTCTATGGGGGAGTGTGTCGGAACGCCGCGCGAGAGTATTACGGCGGCAAATATCTCTCGATGCAGAGTTGACGCCGTAAGGCATCGGACGAACTACGCTCTCGCGGCAGTCTGAGCTGGAACGAGTTGGGTCCGATCTCATTGCGCATATGTGTCCCAGAGAAGTTGGATGGCGAATCCGGGAGGATGAAAAAGCGGCTCGTTCGAGGGAATGATGAGGCGGGGACGCAATGCGCATGCCGTCATTTCAAGAAAGACTTTGGTCGCGCTACAAAAACGAGAAGTAGGCCATGACGGTGCCGCAGTCATCCGGAATGACGCAGTGATCGACTGCGCGGAGTATAGTTGCTTGATTTCGCGTAATAGGGCTGGCCTGTTATCGCTTGCTCGATACTGTCGCGTCATAGGGCGGTGTCACCAGTCCGCTGAGTTCCGTCATCCAATTGTATCGGTTTGGGCGACAACGGGGTTCGTCGAGCCTGCGACGCCAATTTTAGCCCGAGACCGGCTAAAGTCGTTCTTAGGATATATGATCCGCGCGCAATCGTCCTTGCGATGGCGATCGCTGATATCGCAGGCGAGGCGGGCGATATCTTTCTGCAGATCGCGATAGGTTTCAATGCCGCCGCGCGACGGGGGGAGCACCAGGCGACGCCCCAGTTAGGCAGTTCAGCGGATCGCCGATTGCGCGTTAGGCGGGATGGCAGACCAGAGAACTTACCCCGTGGCGGAGTTGTCAGGTAAGAGCAACCTTTCCAAGCCGTGCTCTGCGAGCACCTTCTGCATGAGCTCACCCTTGATCTCGCGGACAATTTCGTTGCGGATTCGGGCTCGGAGGGGCGGCTCGGCGTCGCTGGTCGGCTGATGATCAGCCAGCCGTTGCGCCAATCGGCTCTCCAACTCCTCGCCCATCCGGCCTTCCATCGCAGTGTAAGCTTCGGGTGCGATGCGGCTCACCAGCGTGTCCCAGGGCTGCCAGCGGGTTGCCAGGAAGTCGGCGAACTCCGCCGCCTCCTGGTTGCGCACGGACGTCTTAGCCGCGGCAAGATCGTCCTCGGTGACGTAGGAGACCCCCACGAAGCGCATGTCCGGCGCGATGTGCCCCAGCTCCAGCGGCTCGCGCAGCTTGGCCTGATAGGCGAGATAGACCTCGATCTCGTCGACGAGGGGGAGCGAGGTCACCTTTTCGCGCGCGATCCCCTCCAGCGCGACCACGCGGAACATAAAGCGGCCCTGCTGAAGGAGCTTGTCGAGATGCTCATTGTAGGCTCCGCCCAGAACATCAGCGTTCACGCGCGCGGTATGCATGCCATTCCAGTTCAACTTGATGCGATCCTCGCAGCTCTCGTTCGCTGCCACGGCCGCCTGGAAATACTGCTCGCGCAATGTCGGCCTCCCTGGCGCCTGCCGCAGGTCCTCGGCCACCGCCTGCCGAAATGCGTCATAGTTCACGGTGTCCCGCAGCCTGTCGAGGAAGCGTGAATATTCCTCGGCTCCCGGCTCGTCGGCGAAGCTCCGCCAGATGGCCGCCGCGTCCGGCTCGTCAAGCCAATCCGCGACTGCCTCGGCCAGAGGCCGCGCCCGATCTTGTGCTGTTTCGTCGGGATCCGAGAAGAACACGTTCGGGCCAGCATAACCCTCAGCCTTCGTGGCCGCCGTCAGGTTGGTCCGCACCCGCGCAGGCAGCGGGTTATCATCCAGATCAACGAGGCGGCCGGAGCCGAGCTGCGTTAGCAGGGTCTCGGGCAGGCTGGTCAACCGTAAGCGAAGCTTTACTCCCATTTGATTGATGGGTTTCCGCTCGGTTTGTGCTCTGCGATTCTTGGCTGTTCGGGCAGCAGCCAGGAGGAGACTGACGGCGATGGAACTATCGAGCGAGGAGGCCGAAGCTGACGGTTTTGCGGGGAAGCTTGCGCGCCGTACGCGTTCTGGAGGCCGGTTATGGTCTGCGGAGATCAAGGGGCGTGCTGTTTTAGAGAGCATGAAGCCTGGCGCCCGCGTATGTGAGGTCGCACGGCGTTATGGTGTCAAGGCCCAGCAGTTGACGACGTGGCGCAGATTAGCGCGTACTGGCCGGCTCGCATTGGTCACGGACGAAGCGGCGGATTTCGTGTCGATCGAGCTGAGCGATCCAGCGGCGTCAGGCAAGACCGAGGGGCTCGTCGAGATTACGATTGGCAAGGTTTCGGTTCGCCTGGACGCGGACGTGTCCGCGGTGCGGATCGCTGAGATCGTAGCTGCGATCGAGCGCGGCGCATGATCATTCCGGCGCAGGGACTGCGGATTGTGCTTGCTGTACGTCCTGTCGATTTCCGGTGCGGGCACGACGCGCTGGCCGGCCTCGTGCAGAACACGCTCGGGCTTGATCCGCATTCGGGCCTGATCGTGGTTTTTCGTTCGAAGCGGGCCGACCGGCTTAAGATTTTGCTATGGGACGGCACGGGCCTCGTTCTGGTCTACAAGCGCCTTGGCGATGGCGGCCATTTCGAATGGCCGCGGATCAGTGACGGCGTCATGCGTTTGACGCGGACGCAGTTCGAAGCGCTGTTTGACGGGCTGAACTGGAAGCGCGTGGGCGAACGGATCGTCCCGACGCCAGCTGCGGCGAACTGACTCAGGGCTGACGATTTGTTTCGCGCGGCACCTTGGGATGATAGCTTGCGGATGTGCCACCATCCGCGATTGATCCCGCCCGTCTTGCCGCGCTGCCCGCCGATTTGCGAGCGCTCTTCAGCGCGCAGGAAACGATGCTCGAAGCCGAGCGTCGTCGCGCTGATGACGAACGGACGGCACGCCTTCATGTCGAGAACAAACTAGTGGTCTATCACA
>NZ_PSRR01000304.1 GCF_004296405.1 Bradyrhizobium sp. Leo170 | reverse complement strand
AAAATTGTTGAAGGTATGCAGGATTGCGATTTAGCTGACGCGAAACATCCGCCATGGTCAGCCCAGTCTTATGCTTTAGCTCTGAAATTCGCTGAGCAATCAGCTGGCGGGCAGGATTAGTCATGACGGTTTCTCTCGTTTGATCGATGGGCATAGGAGAGTTCCTACAACCAATAATAGTCTTAGATGCTAGGTAGAGCATTTTGAAAAGTATTTCGAAAAGGATTTTGTCTAAGAATATAGTGCATATTTAATAATGTTGACACTCGTTTTATAGGGGCAGTAGCCTACACGGCGTTGTGAGCAGAGCCGCCGTCTTCCTTAGCCAAATCGAAGCCTTCCTCACGCGTACCGGCATGTCGCCGACCGCGTTCGGCAGGCTCGTGCTGAACGATCCAAATTTCGTTCGGGACCTGCGCCGGGGGCGGAAGCCCAATCTGGACCTGGTCGAGCACGTCCACGAGTTCATGGCCCAGCACGACGGCGCGGCGCTGTTCGCGAGTGAAACGCCGAAATAAGGCCGGGCCCGGTGGTCCGGGCCAAACAAAATAACGAGGAAGCGCCCATGAATATCGCCCAGCCCGGTATCGCAACCGATTCCGGCGACACCAGCTCGCTCGAGGGCTACGCCGCGGCGCTGGCCAACATCGGATCAATGGTGAACGATCTGACCGACGCCCGCGCGATCATCGGCCAGCTCCGCGCCGATCTGCACCGTGAGCAGGACCGTCTCGAGCTGCTGCTCGAGGAGCGCAATCGCTTCCGCAGCGAAGCGCTGGTGTTCCGCACCAAGCTGATCGAGCTGGCCACCGCGATGGCCAATATCGGGCTGCTGACCACGCAGGCGCAGTCGATCGTCCTCACCGTGCACGAACTCGACAATGCCGCGACGCCGTCGACCGAGTCGCTCGACAAGCTTGAAGCGGAATTCGCCAAGGGCAACGGAGCGGCTGTTTAGAAGGATGTCTCGGTCATGCTGCGCCGCCCGCAATATAAGACCCCCTGGGAGGCGCCTCGGCTGATGGAGCGCTTCCTTGCGCTCCACGATAAACACCTCAGCTTCGAGAAGATCGCCGCGGCGCTGTCCGCGGAGTTCGGCATCACCGTCAGCAAGAACGCCTGCATCGGCAAAGCGCGGCGGCTCGAGCTGCACCGAGAGAAGCCGAGGACCACGCCGGCATCCAAACCGAAAGCGTTGCGAAGTCCGCCGGCCGAACCGCCGGGGCAGGTGCCGCTGCTCCATCTCGGCAATGACGATTGTCATTTTCCGTTCGGCGACCATCCGACGGTCAGGTTTTGCGGCCTGCCGAAAAAGCCAGGCTCGCCGTATTGCGCCGAGCATCATGCCGTCGCTTTCGTCTCACCCAAGCAGAGGTGGCTGATATGAGCGAGCCCGTCCCGATGCGATTCATCTTCGTCACCATGCGCGAGACCGAGCAGCCGGTGCTCAACATCCAGTCCGTCGACATGGAGGAACTGCGGCGCTTCACGATGTCGCGGGACCAACTGTTACTGCTCAACGCCCAGACCGCAGACGCGTTGCTCAAGGGAAAGACGTCATGAGCGACGATGTCATTGCCGCCCAGCCGCAGTCCCGCCCGCTCAATGCCAAGATCTGGAGCCGCGCCGACGACGAATGGTACGTCGAGCCGGTCTGGTGCAGCGAACGTCTGTTCGCCGAGGAGCAGTTCGAGGGCAGCGTCTACGACCCCTGTTGTGGCACGGGCCGGATTGTCGTCAGCGCGCTGAAAGCCGGACTGAAAGCTTACGGCTCCGATCTTGTCTATCGCGGCTGGGATTCCACCCCGCAAGACTTCCTTATCCATCGCGGCTTGCACGACAACATCGTCTGCAATTCCCCATTCGCCAACGTCCAGCAGTTCGCCCAGCATGCGCTCAAGCTCGCGCGTCGCAAGGTCGCGATGATCTTCCCGGTCGCGCGCTTGAACGCCGCACACTGGAACCAGGACACGCCCTTGGCGCGGATCTGGCTGTTGACGCCGCGGCCATCGATGCCGCCGGGACACGTCATTCTCGCCGGCGAGAAGCCCGGTGGCGGCAAGGCCGATTTCTGCTGGTTGGTCTGGTCGCGGGATCATGTTGGTCCGGCGGAACTGCGCTGGCTGCATCGTGACGGAGGACGGCCATGAGCGACGACGTCGACATCACCGCCAATTATCATCGCGGCAATACGCCGCGCTGGTGACCCAGCAGCAGGCGCTCCAACAGGCGCTCGACCAGGTCAAGAAAGAGATGGATGCGCCGCTGCTGCGCGGTGGCAGCGATCTCAAGGACAATGACATCAAGGCCGCGGTCGAGTTGCAGCGTCGTGCCTTCCTGTTCAAGGGCGGCAATGATTTCGACTTCAAGCCGGACATGGACAACCTGGTCGACGCCAAGGCCTACCGTTCCGCGGTCCGCAAGCTGATGCAGGTCGGCATCGAGAGCAAGGCCAAGATCATCCGCAGTTTCGATGAGTACGAAAGAAAAGCGTTCGACGCCGCATCGCTCGACAGCGCGATGTTCTCGCCGGAGATGCTCGGCATCGAGGTCAACTGCATCGTCGAATGCGCCGAGCTGCTCGATCTCTACGGCAGCGTGACCGTCGGCAAGAGCACGTTCATGTATCCGCAGGTGATGGATTACGGTGCGATCGGCCAGTACGATTGCGATGCCAAGTGCGATGCCGAATACGGCCCGGAAGGAAATATCCAGTACAAGAGCGGCAATGTGTCGGATTTCCGCGGCGTGTTCTGCCTGGTGCGCAAGGTGCTCGCCGAGGCCAATTACGATCTGCTGTCCTTCATGTACCAGGCGGCGACGCGGTCCTATCGCATCAACCGCAATCGCGCGCTGATGGTCGGCGACGGCGTCAACGAGCCGAAAGGCTGGCTGACGGCCGATTGCTTCACCAAGCTGAGGACTGGCGGCACCTCGTTCACTCACATCGATTTCCGGCTGTTCTTCGCTTCGGCGCCGGTCGAGTACGGACCGGTGACGGCGGTGATGCACCAGAACACGTTCGCGTATCTGGCGGCATTGACGGACTCGGTGGGGCGCTTCTTCTTCGGCGACGGGCTGATGACCTACAGCCCGAACGACGTGCGGGAGAACATCCGGATCTCGAACTGCCTGCCTGATCCGACCGCCGGCCTGACCAAGGGCTCCACTGCCAATCCGTTCACCACCGGCGACTTCCTGGTCGCGGCCGGGTCGTGGGGGCAGGCCTATTACATGGTCAACAAGCGTCCGCTGTGGATCGAGCAGTGGGAAGGCCAAAGCTCGGCCTGGTGCGTCAAGTACCAGTTCGGCGCCGAGGATGGCGGCTTCACCGCCTGCTGCCCGGCGGCGCGCATCCTCACGGTCGGCCCGTAACCAGGGGAGCCCATCATGGAACAAGAGACGAGAGCGGCAGAGACTCTGCCGAAGCGAGAGTGGCCGGCCACGGCCACTTGGAAGATTTCGCAAGAGCAGTACCGCCGGCTCGCGCACACGGGCGAGTTCGCGGCGGGATCTCAGCCCAAATCGCAGGAGTAATCGAACATGAACATCAACATTGCTTCCCAGAACCAAGGCCTGGTGACCTGGGCGGTCGCGCAGGTCGCTCAAGCGGTCGATATCAGGCACCACGTCAACTTCGGCATCACCTTCTCCGTCGTCGATGATATCGCTACTGACGCGGTGTTCGAGGTGGTGGCGGCGCCGGCCGACACTGCCAATCCCTGCAACCCCGGCACCTTCCATCCGGTCCAGGAAGTGGTGTCGTGCGACTGGTTGACCGCTGGTCCGCCGAACGCCAAATCTGAGATTGTCATCCCGGCTGGCACCAAGCAGCACGCAATCTGTTCGGCCACGCTGCCTTGCAAGCCGGATGCCTTCATCAAGGTGATGCCGGTCTCCGGCGACACCGGCAAGATCAATGTGGTGGTGGTGCTTGGCGGGCCGCGCTGAATGCGGGTACCGACCGGTAGGCCGATCCGAGTTGCCCCGGGCGACGAAATTGTCGTCCGGGCGCAACTGACCAAAGCGACGCTCGGGCGGCTGTATGTGTTTGCCAAAGCCCGGGACGAGGCGGGTTTCTCGCCTTATGTGCCGATGCTGATGGCGTTGGCGGCGGGCGGCGAGCCGTCGATGCTGCAGCCGATGTCGATGCGGCTGGTCGCCGAGCGGCCTTCGAAACAGGTCTCGTTCATCGCCGACATCGACGGCTTCATCTGCGTGATGCAGGAGGTCGACACCGCCAAGGATCCGCTGGCCAAGGTCAGGGTCAAACGCAAAATTTGCCCGGATCTCGACTGGAAATCGCGGCTTTTCCGCAAATTTCAAGGGATTTTCTCGTGGCCGATACCGAAACTCTCCTAATCAAGGAAGGCAAACGGCCGGAGACCGCGACCGGCTCGGTCGGCGTCGTCATGCTGCTTGCCAGCAGCCAGGGCGAAGACAGCCAGTGGTTCGACTATCGGCCCGGCTTCTATCAGGACATCGTTCGCGTCGAGTGGGACAAGGACACGATGCAGGTCGTGCTGCCGGCCGACGTGTCGGACTATCTCACCCGCAACGGCTATGCCCGGATCATGACCAACAAGGAAGCTCGAGCCTACAACAACGGGCTTGGGAAAGCGGGAGCCGATCCCGCGCAGACGCCGCCGCAGCAACCGGCGGAGACGCCGCAACAGGAAAGGAAATCACCATGATCAAGGCTCAGTGCTCTAATGCCTGCAAGCAGAATGTCGCGCAGCCACTCGCGACGCCGCCGTGCTTCCAGTGTCCGTAAAGCCCCCAGCCCCTGGGCACTGGTAAGAAGGCCCGGGACAGTTATCTGGCGATTCCTGTTCCGGGTTCTTTTCTCGAGGGCTCGGGAGATTCAGCAAACTCCGCCCCTTCTCCCTGGCGGTAAACTACACTCCCGAGCTTTTTACTCACAAAGAAAGCTTCAGCCATGCTGCATTTCACTGTTGATGATCAGCAGATGACGAACGACGGCTGCGTCAAATGCTGCTGCGAGAAGCTTTCGCTCAAGCCGGGGACAACCAGCAAGGTCAGCGTCGGTTATGCGCCATGGGTGGTGCCGATCGGGCAATTGCACTGCAAGCCGCAATTTGTGCTGGAGCAGATGGAGACCTGTCCGGTGCCGGTTGGCGGCAACATGCCGCCGCATCCGGTCGGTGACATGGCGCGGTTCGACGCCGCGATCGATACCACGCTGAACAAGGATCTCAATGACAAGATCGAGGATCCGGAAGACGACCCGCTGACGTTCAAGCTGTTGCCGCTCTACGGGCCGAAGCACGGCAAGCTAGTGCTCGATCCTACGGGCACGTTCTCCTACACGCCGAATGCCGGCTACAAGGGCGAGGAACGGTTTTTCGTTTCTGTGTCCGATGGGCACAATGCGCCTGTGGTGATCGAGGTGTTGATCGGGGTCGGGATCAATTCCGCAAGTCCGGCGCCGACGCCGCATGTCAGCATCGACCCTGACGGCGTGACCGTCGACCCGCGCTATTTCATGGTGTCGTTTCCGGTCAAGGTTTCGCCGGCGGCGCAGCTCTGCGAGGTGTGGCGGTTGACGGTGTTGCAGGGCGCGCTGGATTGCGAATGCATTTGCTATTCGCGCACCGACTGTTTCGATATCAGGATTGTCAAATGCTGACGTCGACATCGGGCGAGCAGCATCGGCGGCCCAACAATGAGCCGCCGCCTGAGGCGCAGCAGACGATTGAGTTCGACTGGTCGGGGCGGCTGTCGCTCGACACCATTCGCCAGCACAGCAAGACCGACGACGTGCCAGGCGTGACCGACGAGCAGCTCAGACTGTACCGCGCCTCAGCGATCGAGGCCTGCGAACGCTATACCGGATTGCTGTTGTCGGGTCAGCGCACCGTGGTCGAGCCCGTGCAGGGGCCGGCGTCAGCACGGCCCGGAAAGCTGACCTATCGCTATCGGCTTCAGTATCCTGTTGCCGACGGCATTGTGTATCTCTACGGCAGCCCGGATCCGGCCGACAATCGGGCCTTTCGCGTCCTGCCCGGAAGCCGCTCGATCGATGTGCCGATCCGCAAGGATTACATCAACCTGTCGAATTGCTGCGACCCGTGCGCGACGTGGCATCTCAATGGCGGGATGATGATTGCCTACAAGGCCGGCTACGCCTGTGTTGACGACGTCCCGGCGGGGATCGTGCTCGGCTGCTTGCAATACATCGCCTGGGTCATCGAGCATCCCGGCGACGAGCTGATGACCCAGCGCAACCGCATCGAGGCGCGATCGGTCGGTGTGGACGGCTCCAACAACGTCGCCTGGGTCTCCGGCGCGCTCGAGACCTGGCGGATCTACGATCCAGAGGCGTTCTAGTGGCCAGCAAAGAACCCAAAAGCGGTCCCAAGATCGCGAACTTCAGCCACCGGGTTGCGCTGTGCACGATGAAGGACGTGGTCGACCAGGGCGGCACCATGGTGCTGGCGCGGCCGGCGGTGGCGTGGGTCTGGGCCGGCATCAGGCAGCCGCGCCCGTCGTTCATGTCGCCGTATGGCTATGCGGTTCTGGAAGAAGCGGACCGGGTCACGCACATCATCACGATCCGCGGCAACGCCGGCATCGACATCACCAGTGCAGCCTGGGTGTACGAGAAATTCCGTATCTCGCCGCCGCGTTGGTACAAGGTGGTCGGTTTCTCGGATGTTGATCGTTGGATCAGGTTGGCCTGCCGTCTGGTCGAGCGGTCCGACACCGCGCAACCGTCGCAGAGCGAATTGTCGGCTGCGCGGCAGGATGTCGTGTTGTGATCCAGCTTGAATTCACGCCATGGAATGAATTCCACGCCCGCAAGAAAACCGAAGAGATTGAGGGCTGGCTAAAGCGGGTGGCCAAGGCGTCGGAGCAGGCGTTCAGGGCAGGGGCGAGCCGGCAATGGCCGGGCGGTGACGCGCGGGGCTCCGCCCCTGGGGAATGGCCGATGCGGCGCAGCGGCGGTCTGCTCGGCTCGATCGAGACCGAGGTGACCAGCACGTCGATGACGATCGGCACCAACATGCCGTATTCGAGGTTCTTGCGAAGAGGCACGCGCCCGATGGGCGGTCGTCGCAAGATGAGCGACAACGCTCTGCAGGAGGGCATGTTCAGGGCGCGGCTCGGCCGGTGGGTTGAATGGGCGAGGTTCTGACATGGATGTGCCGGTCAGGGAAACGCGCTTCCTTCCCGCTGTAGCGAACGCGATATCGGAATGGTTTCCGATGCTGAGAGGCCGCTCGATTGCGGTCGCCGATGCAACCATCACTCGGGAGAATGTGCCGACGCTGCCGCTGGTGGCAGTCGTATTCATCTCCTCGACCGGCAACCAGTTGCTGCGGACTTACAGCGAACGATTCGAGATCGTCGATGCGTTTGCGGTGCAGTTCTGGATGAAGCCGGAGCGCTACACCGACAGCAATGGCAACGAGACGCCATTCTGGTCGTACTATCCGTATGAGTACATCAGGGACAAGCTGCTGAGCAATTTGGTGCGGTGGCCGGCGGCGAACGGGCGTCCTGAACACATCGCCTATCGCGGCATGAATGTTCAGGCCGACGCGATGGCGGTGACGCTGACCTTTCATTTTGCGGCGACCTTTACCTGGTGCGCCGATGTCAATGAGACCGGCGAGCCCTTCACGATCGACTGGAGGCTGTGCACGCCGAAGGCCTGCGTCGTTGACGAGTGTGTCGAGGAGGAGGTCGACGAATGCCATCCGTGTCCATGAATTTTCCAACCACTGCCACAAGCAAAAGGAGGCCCGCGATGGCCATGATCTATGTGCGCACGAAGCCGGGCCGGCGGGCTTGGTACGAGGGGCGGGTGATCCCAGAGGACAAGTTCATCCCGGTGACCGACACGCCGTCTGTCCGGCGCTTGATCGACCATTGGGGAGACATCGAGGTCGAGGGCGACGCCAAGCCGAAAGCCAAGCCTTCACAGCAACCCCCGGCGCCGCAGCCGGCCAAGGCAAAGGAGCAATAAGATGTCGATTGACAGCCTGCGGTCCGGCGCGATCCGGATTTGTTTTGATCCTTCCCTGAACGCCTATCCGAACAAGTGCCGCATCCTGCTGGAAGGCCAGATGCTCGACACCGGCACCGCGGAAGATGGCGCGCTGATCAAGATCCCGTCGCTGCGCGATGTCGACGTGCTGTTCGGCGAAGGCTCGGTGATCGCCAACGGTCTGATCACCGGATTCGGCTGCTGCCCGAACCAGGCGATGGAGTTCTATGCACTGCCGCACAAGGATCTGAGTGTCGGCGCCACCGTCAAGGCGAAACACACCATCACCTTCACCGGGCCGGCGACCAGCGATGGCCGGATCGATCTGTTCATGGGCGACGGCCGTTGGAATACGTCGACCCGGATCACCGAAGGCATGACCGAGGACGAGATCGCCACTGCGGTCGCGCAGTCCATCGGTCACGAAATCGGTTTCCCGTTTGATGCCACGGCGGCGCTTGGCGTTGTCACGCTCGAGGCCAAGAATGCCGGCACGGTCGGGAATTGCCTCAACCCGATCTACAATTGGCATCAGCGTCGTGACTACGCGCCGCAAGGCGTCACGGCAGAGATTGCCCAGACAATCCAGGGCCTCTACGCCGGTGCCGCTGCGCCGCCGGACTATCAGGCCATCCTCGGCGAGTGCTGCTATTGCTGCATCGGCATGCTCTACGACAAGCCGGAGTGGCAGGATGCGATGATCGCCTACATCGCCTCGGCATGGTCGTGCGACAAGCCGCAGTGCTTCGGCCATGGCTACACCTACAACACCGGCACGCTCGGCCAGATCATGGCCACCGACACCAATTCGGCAGAAGTCAGCCGGATGGCGCAGTGCTGCGACGATCCGGTGCTCGGCTATCTCAAGGTTGCCGCCTACGCCGCGCAGAGCTGCTGCTCGACGGTCGACAACCCGGAAATGTCGATTCAGGGGCCGGACTTCGGGGTGCTGGGTTGCGTCAAGCAGCCGGAGTCCTGCTTCCAGTGCTTCACCTTTGACGAGCAGCAGATCCTGGAAGCCAACGGCTTCGTGGTCACGGTGCCGCGGATTGGCGGCACCGGCTCGATGACTTCGCCGATGATCGTCAACGACGTCACCAACAACCGCTACGACGAGGAGGGCCGTCTCAACGCCACCTGGTGGAACGTCAAGACGAACGTGATCGTCTGCGCACTTCACTGCTCGGTGACGTTCAAGGTAACGAGAGGGAAAGAGCGGTCGCTGCCGTCAACATTACGAAGCAGCTCGAGGAAAACGTTCTGCCGCGACTGTTCACACAGGCGCCGGATAAGTCGCGTTCAGAGACGCTGGAGGGCCTGCGTAAGCTCATTCAGGGCGTGAACCTTGCGTCCACGGATATTGTCGACAAGCAGGGCAGGTTCTCCGAAGATGGCCTGCGGGTGCTGAATGGTATCCAGAAAGCGATGGCGGCTGATCCTGATATCACGCCGCAGTTGATCAGGACGACGCTCGCCAACGCCAAGACAGCCGGTTTTTCGCTGGACGAAGATTCGATTGCGCGGATGCTGATCAACGCCGGGTCGCGTGGCGTCAGGGCCGCGAACGAGACGTTCAAGGCCATCAAGGCGGCGTCCGGCACTGTCGACGTGAAGACGCTGAACAACTCGCTGGCCGATCTGGGTCTGTTGGTGAATCCCAAGCGCAACAAGAAGGGCAACGTGATTGCCGGGTCAGGGAAGCCGATTGACGAGGGCTTGCTGAATCAAGACCCCGCCACCTGGTTTCAGAAGCACTTCGTGCCCAAGATGAAGGCAGACCTTGCGAAGGAAGGCAAGGACGTCGACAGCAACGCCGAGCGTATCGCCTACATCAATAAGAAATTCGCCGGAATGTCGTCGGCGGGCATTCAGGGGATCACGGATATGATCCTCGGCTTCGACCAGATGAACGCAGCCCTGGCGCAGGCCAGGCTGGCGATGGAACAGCCGGTTTCTACGGCGGTCGAACAGTCATGGGTGGCGCAAGCGGAAAACGTTGCGACGGCGTGGAAAGATGCTGCTGCGGCGGCGGGGGAAGCGTTTGCCAAGTCGATCAATCTGGCCGACATACTTAAGGGTGTAGCTGATAGGATCCGCGAAGATCCGAATATGGCAGTCGCTGCTGGCGGGTTCGCGACGGTTGTCGCGGGTGCGCTCGGGGTCGCGGTCACCAAGTCTCTCCTCTCTCCGGTGGCTTCTCTGAGCACGGCGGGCACCGAGCTGCAAGCCTCGGCGGGGGCGCTGACGCGAGCCGCTGCGGCGCTGGGCGGGGAAAGCGTGCTTCCCGAAGCTGGTGGCGGACGCAGTGGCGGCAAGGGAACGACACCCGGCACGCCGTCCAAGTGGGGCCGGGCGGGCGGGATCCTCAAGATGGGTCTCGGCAGTCCATACACCTTGGTAGCGGCTGCCGGTGCTGCGGCAGCGTATCTCGCCTATGAGTTTGCTCCAGAGGGCCAACCCGACGAGGTGGGGGCGTGGACTGACGCTGCGCTGAAGAGCGCGAAGATGGACCTGGAGGCTGCCAAGCGTGCACAGGCTACCGCGCG
>NZ_PSRR01000303.1 GCF_004296405.1 Bradyrhizobium sp. Leo170 | reverse complement strand
CTCGGCCATCCGCCCGACGCCAGCTTCGCCCGCTTCCGCCATCTCGCCGGCATTGGGGCCGACGGTCAGGATGCCGTCGCGGCGGAGCTGCAGCACATTGCGGCGGGTGGCGGCGTTGTTCCACATCAGCGGATTCATCGCCGGGGCCAGCAGGATCGGGCGGTTGGCGGCGAGCAGGATGGCGGAGGCGAGATCGTCGGCATGGCCATGCGTCATCTTGGCCATCAGATCCGCGGTCGCTGGCGCCACCACGATCAGGTCGCACTCGCGCGCCAGGCGGATGTGGCCGGCATCGAATTCGCTCTCGGGATCGAACAGGTCGGTATAGACGCGCTCATGCGACAGGGCGCTGGCCGCAAGCGGCGTGACGAATTGCTGCGCCGCCTTGGTCAGCACACAGCGGACCTGAATATGGCGCTCCTTGAGCCGTCGAATCAGGTCCAGCGCCTTGTAGGCGGCGATGCCGCCGCCGATGATCAGGGTGACCCGGGCGAGGCCATTGACCGATGCCACGGCGGCCTGCGGGCGCGACGCGGGAGCTGCGGGCGGGACCTCGGAGGGCTGCCCCGCAACCACCTCGCCCAAGATGACCCGTACCTCATCCTCGACCGAGCGCCCGTTACGGGCGGCGCGCAGGCGCAGTTCGTCTCGGACGGCGTCATCGAGCTTGCGAATAGTCAGATTGGCCATGGCCGCACCATCGATTTGACAGCAATGCTAGCAGCGTCCGCTATCATTGCAATCAAAGATTCCGGACCGCAATCAGGATTCCGATGAAAGTGGCCGCGATGATCCAGAGCGCGACGGTCCGCCAGCGGTTCTTGCGGCCCTCGGTCTGTCCCATCGCCGCGATCGTCTGCGGGGACAGCGTGACGCCCTCGCGCGTCATCTTCTCCAGACTACCCAGCACCGCCACTGCGCGCGAGGCGATGTCGGGCAGATGCGCCAGCACGCGGGCGAGTTCGCCGGCCCCTGACATCGCGCCCTGGATGCGCCCGACCGGTCCGAGATTGCGCTCGATCCATTCGCGCACCACGGGATCGGCGATCTTCCAGATGTCGAGCTTGGGGTCGAAGCCGCGCGCCACGCCTTCGACCACCACCATGGTCTTCTGCAGCAGGATCAATTCGGGGCGCGTCTGCATGTCGAACAGGCCGGTGACCTCGAGCAACAGCGTCAACAGCCGCGCCATCGAGATTTCCTCGGCGGTGCGGTTGTGGATCGGCTCGCCGATGGCGCGGATGGCTTGCGCGAAATTCTCCACCGAGTGATGCCCGGGCACGTAGCCGGCCTCGAAATGCACCTCGGCGACGCGGCGATAGTCGCGGGTGATGAAGCCGAGCAGGATCTCGGCGAGGAAGCGCCGCTCCTTCTGCTCGAGCCGGCCCATGATGCCGAAATCGACCGCCACCAGCCGGCCGGTATCATCGAGGAACAGATTGCCGGGATGCATGTCGGCGTGGAAGAAGCCGTCGCGCAGCGCGTGGCGCAGGAAACTCTGGATCACCTTGCGGCCGAGATCGGGCAGGTCGACCTCGGCTTGCTCCAGCCTGATACGGTCGTTCAGCGGAATGCCGTCGATCCATTCCATCGTCAGCACGTTATGGGTGGTGCGGTCCCAGTCCACCGCCGGTACGCGGAAATCCGGATCGTCGTTCGTGTTTTCCGCCATCTCGGAGAGGGCGGCGGCCTCCAGCCGCAGGTCCATCTCCATCGCGACCGAGCGCGACATCGTGTTGATGACCTCGACCAGCCGCAATCGCCGCGCTTCGGCCGAATGCGCTTCCGCCTTGTGTGCGACGAAGAAGAAATCGGAGAGGTCGCGGCGGAAGCGGGAGGCGACGTTCGGCCGCAACACCTTCACGGCCACCTGCCGGCGCACGCCATTACGCTCGATCTCGCCGCGGTGCACCTGCGCGATCGAGGCGGCGGCGACCGGGGGCCCGAGGCTCGCGAAAGCCTGCGCCAACGGGCGTTCCAGCGATTGCGCGATCACGGCTTCCGCTTCGGTCTGGGAGAATGGCGGCAGCCGGTCCTGCAGGCTCTCCAGATCCTTGGCCATCACCACGCCGACCACGTCGGGTCTTGTGGCAAGGAACTGGCCGAGCTTGAGATAGGCCGGCCCAAGCCGCGTCAGCGCGCGCGACAGCCTGGGTCCGGACTTGGCGCCGGGCCGTTCGATCAGGCGGGCCAGCCGCAGCAGAAGCTGCCCCGGTGGCGGCACAAGGGCCGGATCGACGACGCCGAACACGCCCTCGCGTGCGAAGACGTAGGCGGCGCGGGCGAGGCGCGCGATGTGTGTAGTTGCAGAGATCACAAACGCCAGCCCGAATGCAGCGCCACGATGCCGCCCGAGAGGATTTCCCATTTCACCCGCGCAAAGCCGGCGGCAGTGATCATCTCGGCAAAGGCGCTGGGCCGTGGAAACTTGCGGATCGATTCGACGAGATACTGATAGGACTCGGCGTCGCCGGTCACGGCGCGGCCGAGCGGCGGGATCACCCTGAACGAGAACAGGTCATAAAGCCGGTCGAGGCCGGGCACGTCGACGGTGGAAAATTCAAGACAGAGGAATCGGCTGCCGGGCCGCAGCACGCGATAGGCCTCGCGCAGCGCGATATCGATCCGCGGCACGTTGCGGATGCCGAATGCGATCGTGTAGGCGTCGAACGAACGGTCCGGAAAGCTCAACGTCTCGGCATTGCCGGCGACGAAGGAGACCCGGTCATCGAGATGCTGGGCGCGGGCGCGGTTGCGGCCAACCTCGAGCATGTCGGCATTGATGTCGCAGACAGTAGCGCGGAAACCGGGACCACCCGCCTTCGCCGCGCGGAACGCGATATCGCCGGTGCCGCCCGCGACGTCGAGCAGCGCGAACGGCGCCTCGCTCTTCGGCGGATTGAGCTGGGTGATCATGATGTCCTTCCAGACCCGGTGCAGGCCGATCGACATCAGATCGTTCATCAAGTCATAACGCGACGCTACGCTGTGGAACACCTCGTTCACCAGCGTCTGCTTCTCGCCCAGGGGAACGTCCCTGTAGCCGAAATGGGTGGTTTGGTCCCGCCGATCCATCAACGCACTACCTTAAGGAGCGACCATAGCGCGCCCGCCGCAATGGCGCTATCACGTCAGCACCGCCGCGCACAATCCACCAAACTGGTTGCGGTCTGGCGGATTGTTCGCAAATTGTTAATTTGGCGCGCGGTCGGGCGCAAAACCCCTTACACTTTTTGCCGATCGTGCCCCGTGTGAATGACATTTCCATGCCCGAACTCCCCGAAGTCGAGACCGTCCGCCGCGGCTTGCAGCCGTCCATGGAGGGCGCGAAAATCCTGAAGGCGGAAGCCCGCCGCAAGGACCTGCGGTTTCCCTTTCAGAAAGATTTTGTCGCACGGCTGGAGGGACAGACCGTCCAAGGTCTCGGCCGCCGCGCGAAATATCTGATGGCGGACCTGACCTCGGGCGACGTGCTCTTGATGCATCTGGGCATGTCCGGCTCGTTCCGCGTGCTCAAGGACGACGACAAGATCGCGCCGGGTCATTTTCATTATGAGCGGAATCAGGACCGCGCACACGATCATGTGATCTTCCACATGTCGTCGGGGGCCGCGATCATCTTCAACGATCCGCGCCGCTTCGGCTACATGAAGGTGATCGCGCGCAACGCAATCGAGGACGAGCCGCTGTTGAAGGGCCTCGGCCCCGAGCCGCTCGGCAATGAATTCGATGCCGCGATGCTGGCGCACTCCTGCGCCAACAAGAAGACCAGCCTGAAGGCGGCGCTGCTCGACCAGCGCGTGGTCGCAGGACTCGGCAATATCTATGTCTGCGAAGCGCTGTTTCGCTCGCACCTGTCGCCGCGGCGGCTGGCGGCGACGCTTGCCACGAAGGCCGGACAACGCAAGGGCGTTGCCGGGGGGGAGCCGACGGAGCATGCCAAACGATTGGTCACTGCGATCCACGATGTGCTGAACCAGGCGATCAAGGCCGGCGGCTCATCGTTGCGCGATCATCGCCAGACCAATGGCGAGCTCGGCTATTTCCAGCATTCGTTTCAGGTCTATGATCGCGAAGGCGAGAAGTGCCCGACTCCAGGCTGCGGCGGCACCGTGAAACGCTTCACCCAGAACGGCCGTTCGACCTTCTGGTGCCCGAAATGCCAGAAATAACCAACAACAAGGGGAGCGACGTCATGAGCGACAATTGGCGCGATCGCGCGGCGACAAGTTTCGAATGCGAGAAGCAACCAGCCATCTCCAGCCGCGGCATGGTGGTCAGCAATCATCCGCTGGCCTCAAGCGCGGGCGCCGAGATGCTGGCCGCTGGCGGCAATGCCATCGATGCGCGATCGCGACATTGTTCACGCTGACTGTGGTCGAGCCGATGATGGTCGGCATCATCGGCGGCGGCATGGCGCATATCCGCCTCGCCGACGGCACGCACCGCTTCATCGACGGCCAGAGCACCGTGCCGCTCGCGGTCCGGCCCGACACTTACAGTTCGAAGCCGGGTTCGGCGCACGATGTGTTCGACACCCTCGGCGATGAGAATTGCGTGGGCCCGAAGGCGGTTGCAGTGCCGGGTTCGCTGATGGCCTGGTGCGAGACGCTGCGGCGGTTCGGCACCATGAGCCTTGCCGATGTCATGCAGCCCGCGATCAAGCATGCCGCCCGCGGCTATGCCGTGACGCCTTACCTGCACGAATGCATCCGCGAGAGCGCTGCCGACATGCTGAAGGACAAGCCGATTTCGGCGATCTACCTTCCGAACGGCGAACCGCTGAAGATCGGCGAACGCGTGGTGCAGGCCGAATACGCGGAGACCCTGCGGTATATCGCCGAGCATGGTGAAGCCGCGTTCTATCAGGGCTCGCTCGGCGATATCCTTGTCGATTACATGGAGAAGAACGGCGGATATATTCGCCGCGCCGATCTCGCAGCCTACAAGACCGTCGAGCGCCAGCCGATCCGCGCCGATTATCGCGGCTGGGCCATCCTGGGACCACCGCCGCCGGCGGCATCGGGCGTGCATATCGCGGAGATGCTGAATATCCTCGAAGGCTACGACATCGCGAGCCTCGGTTTCGGCACCGCCGAGACGATCCACTATCTCGCCGAAGTGCTGAAGATCGCCTTTGCCGACCGTGCAGCGGCGAGCGGCGATCCCGCCTATGTCAACGTGCCCGTCGAGCGGCTGACGTCGAAAGCCTATGCCGAGGAGCGCCGCCGTGCGATCGATCCCAATCGGGCGCAGGCCTGGGGTGCGGGCGTTGCGCAGCTCGAAGGTGCGCATACCACGCATCTGACCGCGGCGGATGCGTTCGGCAACGTGGTCGCGACCACCCAGACCATCAACAATCTGTTCGGCGCGAAGATCCTGATCCCGGGCTTAGGTGCCATCGCGAACAATTACATGCATCTGTTCGATCCGCGTCCCGGCCACGCGCTGTCGCTGGCAGCGGGCAAGCGCGTCACCACTTCGATGTCGCCGATGATGGCTTTGCGCGACGGCAAGCTGAAGTATGCGCTGGGCCTGCCCGGGGGAAAACGCATCTTCCCCAGCGCCATGCAGGCGCTGATCAACCTGATCGACCACGGCATGAGCCTGCAGGAAGCGGTCGAGGCGCCGCGGGTGTGGACCGAGGGCAATGCGCTCGAAGTCGAGCTCGCCGTTCCCGAGAGCGTGCGCGAGAAACTCGCGAGTCTGGGTCACACGGTTGCGCCGGTATCCTCCGTCGCCGGCGGCATGAACGCGATCCAGTTTGAAGAGGATGGTTGCATGCAAGGCGCCGCCTGCTGGCGCGTGCGGGCGTGAGGTTCAGGCTGGTATGAAGGCGCTCGGTCCGCTCCCTCGCCCCGCTCTTGCGGGGAGAGGGTTGGGGTGAGGGGCTCGCGCCGCAAATACGGTGAGAGATGAGTTCGCGGAGGCAGCCCCTCACCCGGATTGCATCTTGCGATGCAATCCGGCCTCTCCCCGCGCGCGGGGAGAGGCGAAGAGCAAGTGTCACTTCCGCACGCAGATCACGCGCACCACGGCGGCTTTTGCGTCGGACGATGTGCCATTCGCAGTCACGCCATGCGCTTTCAGGAAGTCGCGCACCGTCTCGGCCGGCGCCAGCATCGCCTGCGAGGCAGGTGCCGCGTTCGCGGGGCCGGCGACGACCACCGGCTTCAGCAGCGCGAGTCCGGCGAACTTGCCGTCGGTATCGAGCGCCGCGGCGCCGGAGAAGCCGATCGCGGGCGCCGGTGTCAGCGTGACGTCGCTGCCGATAGGCGTGGCTGTCGCCTTGGCGCTGCTCACGGCGTTGCCGCCGCCCTGGTTCTGCGGATCGGCGATGCCGGTGAGGTCGAGCGCCGGCTTGGCGCCAGTGGCGCCGACATTCAGCGGCTTCAATCCGCGCGCGCCATAGATGTGCAGCAGCGCGAGATCGTGCTCCTTGTCCTCGGCGATCCGGTCGGCATTGCCGTGGCCGCCGATCGTGATCGCGATGCATTCGTCGGTGACCAGCCGGTCGGTGACGATCGCGCCGTCATCGCTGACGATTACGCCGGTGCCGTATTCCACGGTTTTGCGCGGCGGGGGACCGGCAACCTGCGGACCGGTCGGAAACGCGTTGAAGGCGCTCGACATCGCGATCACCACCGGCTCGACGGTATTTTCAGTCGCCTGGTCGTAGAGGATGGTGAGGATGCGGACTTCGTCGCCCTTGAACATGCCGCGGATGTAGAATTTCTTCAGCCCCTGCAGGCCCGAGAGCACGAAGAAGTCCGGCTTGACGACGGTGTAGTCGACGGTCCGTCCCGGCTCCTTCTTCTCGCGTTCGGCAAGTTTTGCGGTGGTCGGGTTCGCCTCTTTGCGGCGCGCCAGCACGACCTGGACGGTCCCCGTCGGCGAGGTCCATTTGGCGCCGTCGACGCCGCTTGCGAGTTGCGGAACCAGTTTGCTGGGAATGCCGAGCCGCGCTCCGGTGCCGGGCTCGGTGACGATCCGCCATCCGACGCTCTCCTGCTTGCGCCGCGCGGTTTCGGCCAGCACGCCGCGCTCCTGCGGGTTCAGCACGCCGGTGGGCTTGCCGCCGCGCGATTTCTGGAATTCCTTGATCGCATTGACCATGCGCTCGCTGACATCGCCGGTGATCGCGCCATTATACTGGCCGACCCAGGCGAGATCGGATTGCAGCGCGAGCCGCTCGGCCTGCGTCATCCCGTTGGCCGTCTCCTCGGGCTTCTGCAGCGCGGGGCGGACCGGCACGGTCGCGACCGTCTTTGGCTTGGCGCCCGCGGTCGCTGGCGGCGTCGTCTGCGCCTGCGCGGTGCCCATTGTCACGACTATCAATGTTGCCGAAAGCATCGATCTCATGACAAATCCGGGAGGTTATTGCGCGGTGGGCCGATTATGCACATCTGCTTGGTCGACAACAACCGCACCTGGGTTCACGACTCCGACCTCATCCTGAGGAGGCCGCGAAGCGGCCGTCTCGAAGGATGGCCACGGGCGAGACTGGGGCCTCATGGTTCGAGACGCGCTGCGCGCTCCTCACCATGAGGGTCGGGCAGGGACCGCGAGGAAGGACAAAGTCGACAATGCTGACTGCTGACGAACTCGAACGCTACGCCCGTCACATCGTGCTGCGCGAAGTCGGCGGCCCCGGGCAGGCGGCGCTGAAGGAGGCTTCGGTGCTGGTGATCGGCGCCGGCGGCCTTGGTGCGCCGGCGCTGATGTATCTGGCGGCGGCCGGCGTCGGCACGCTCGGGGTCGTCGATGACGATATCGTGTCGCTCTCCAATCTGCAGCGCCAGGTCATCCATGCGACGCCGGACATCGGCAAACGCAAGGTGGACAGCGCCGCGGAGCAGATCCATGCGCTCAACCCGCATGTCAATTTCGAGGCGCATGCGGTGCGGCTCGACGCTGATAACGTGATGGCGCTGATCGGCGGCTATGATCTGGTGCTCGATGGCTCCGATAATTTCGAGACGCGCTATCTCGTCTCCGATGCCTGCTTCCTCGCCGGCAAGACGCTGATCACGGCCGCGCTCGGCGTGTTCGACGGCTCGCTGACCACGATCCGCGCGCATGAGAAGAACGCTGCCGGCGAGTTCAACCCGACCTATCGCTGCCTGTTCCCGGAGCCGCCGCCGCCCGGCACGGTGCCGGCCTGCGCGGAAGCCGGCGTGATGGGCGCGCTCGCCGGTATCCTGGGCTCGATGATGGCGCTGGAGGCGATCCGCGAAATCGTCGGCTTCGGCGAGGGCCTGGTCGGGCGCCTGTTGATGGTGGATGCGCGCGCGATGCGCTTCGAGACCCTGCGTTACGCGCGCGATCCGGCCAATCCGCTCAACGGTGACAACCCCGTCATCACCGATCTGAGCGCGCATCGCACTTGATTGCGGTCGTTACGTTGTGGCCGGCTTCTCGCTGTCCAGATGTGCCATCTGCTCGGCGGCATAGCGCGTGCCCGAGGCGACATCCGGCGGGAAGGCTTTTGCCAGCGCCGCAAGGTGAGCCTGAGTCAGCGTGACCTTGATCGCGCCAAGTGCTTCGGTGAGACGGTTGCGGGTGCGGGCGCCGACCAGCGGCACGATCTCCTTGCCCTGCGCCGCCACCCAGGCGATTGCGACCTGTGCCGGCGTTGCGCCGATCTCGCTGGCGATCGCGCGCAACGACTCCACGAGCGCGAGATTGGCGTCGAGGTTCGCGCCCTGGAAGCGCGGCGTCATCAGCCGGTAGTCCTTGCCAACCTTGCCGCTGTCCTTCGTCCAGTGGCCGCTGATCAGGCCGCGGGACAGCACGCCATAGGCGGTGATGCCGATGCCGAGCTCGCGGCAGGTCTTGAGGATGTCGCGCTCGATGCCGCGTGCGATCAGCGAATATTCGATCTGGAGATCGACGATCGGGTGCACGGCATGCGCCCGTCGGATCGTGTCGGAGCCGACTTCGGACAGGCCGATATGCCTGATGTAGCCGGCATTCACCATCTCGGCGATGCCGCCGATCGTCTCTTCGATGGGAACGTTGGGATCGAGACGCGCGGGTCGGTAGATGTCGATGTAGTCGGTGCCGAGCCGTTGCAGCGAATAGGCAAGAAAATTCTTGATCGCGGCGGGGCGGCAATCCATCCCTGCGAATTCGCCGCCGGGACCGCGCAACGCACCGAACTTCACGCTGATCTGCGCCTTGTCGCGCGGGCGATCCTTCAGCGCTTCGCGGACCAGCATTTCATTGTGGCCCATGGCGTAGAAGTCGCCGGTGTCGAGCAGCGTGATTCCGGCATCGAGTGCTGCATGGATCGTGGCGATGCTCTCGCCGCGATCGACCGGTCCATAGACCTCCGACATGCCCATGCAGCCGAGACCAAGGGCCGAAACGGTGGGGCCGGTTGAACCGAGTTTGCGTTGTTCCATGTTGGCTCTCCTCGAAAAGGCGGCTGCTTGCGCCGCGTGACGAGGGCGGATATGCGTGCTTTCCATTACGCTGATAAGCTGGACAATCCCGAATAGCTTGTTCAGTATATCGAACAATGCAGGATTTCGATCTTCGCGACCTTAAAGCCTTCCTCGCCGTGGCCCGCACGCAGAATTTTCGGCGCGCGGCGCTGGAGCAGCGCGTCTCGGTCTCCAGCCTCAGCCAGCGGCTGCGCGACATGGAGGAGCGGCTCGGCGTGCGCCTGATGAACCGCACCACGCGCAGCGTGGCGCTGACCGAAGCCGGCGAACTGTTGCTTGCGCGCGTGGGCCCTGCGATGCGCGATGTCGGCGCGGCGCTCGATCAGGTGCGCGGCTTACGCGGCGTGCCGTCAGGTCGCCTGCGCATCAATGCGCCACCGCCGGCCATCGACCTGGTGCTGGCGCCGATGGTGGCGCCGTTCCTGGCAAAATATCCGCAAGTCGATCTGGAGATCATCGCCGAGAGCGCGTTCGTCGACATCGTCGCGGAAGGGTTCGATGCCGGCGTGCGCTATGGCGAGCATCTCGCGCAGGACATGATCGCGGTATCGCTTGGGCCGCCGCAACGCTACGCAGTCGTGGCCTCGCGCGACTATGTCGCGCAGCACGGCCGGCCGACGCAGCCAAAGGACCTGCTCGACCATCCCTGTATCCGCACCGCTTCGGCAGCGGCGCAATGTACGATTGGGAGTTCGAAAAAGCAGGACGCTTGGTCAAGGTGTCGCCGCCGGCCAAGCTGATCGCAACCTATCTCGGCCTTGCGTTGCGGGCCGTCCATGACGGTGTCGGTTATTGGGCGACGTTCGAGGGATACGTGCGCTATGGCGTCAAATCCGGCGCGCTGGTCAGCGTGCTCGACGATTGGTGCGCGCCGTTCCCGGGTCCGTTCCTCTATTATCCGAGCCGCCGCCAACCGCCGCCGGCACTCGCCGCCTTCGTGGCGTTCGTTGCCGACTGGCGCAAGCGAGAGCGGAGGAAAAAAAGCTCGTAGCCCGGATGGAGCGAAGCGCAATCCGGGGCCACTTTGTCCCCGGAAAGTGAAGTGCACCCTTATCGTGAGACACGATAATCAGGGACAGGAGCCCGCCGCTTGAGGCGGCAGGGCGGGTTGATGGGTTAGGGCCAGGTTGCGGGGCT
>NZ_PSRR01000302.1 GCF_004296405.1 Bradyrhizobium sp. Leo170 | reverse complement strand
TCTAGCCGATATCACTTGATGCGCCGCTTCAGTGCCGCGTCTACGCTCGGGCGAAATGTTGCGAGGAAATCGGTTGCGGTCGCGAAGTCGCGTTCGTCCGCTCTCCGACGGCTGGAAATCGCTTCTGACATCTCGATTGCTGGCAGTGTGCTTGACCGAGACAGTCGGTCTAGTTCTGCCCTGAGACGGACGACCTGCCCGTGACGAGTTGCCAAGTCATGGCTTATGCGGAGCAGCGCAATGAGAAGATCGCATTCTTCCATAGCGTCGAATTGAATCCTGGCTATCAGTCGTTAAGCGGCCGCTGCCGCAATCTCTGGTCCATTGTCAGCGTTCAAGAACAGGACGTCCTCGAGTCCCTCACGGCTGTTCAGCCGCACGTAGACGTCAACGATATGCTGCATGGCGATTGACACCGCACTCGCTCAAGAAATTCGATTGGACCTTGAAAGCGACGGGAAATGCCGTCGGTCCTGTAATTAAACAGCGGTAGCGCCGGGCGCACTTGCCTCGACCCACCGCCCTGATAATCGCACTTCGGACGGTAGGCAAGGAGTATGGCCCATAAAAGCCTGTTCGAGGGGGTAGCGCAACCGCAATGACACCTTGCCAACAAACACCTCGGCAAGATCGTGGTGACGCTGTAAGCCGCTCAGATTGCAGACCCGTATAGGGTGGGCAAAGGCGCACTTGCGCCGTGCCCACCATCCACGTTCGGTGCAAGAGAAGGTGGGCACGCTGCGCTTTGCCCACCCTACGCGCCACGAATCTGTAAGGCGCTCATTGCCCACCATCGTTGCCGGCGGGCAACGATCATCGTGGTTCGCCGGAAAATGCCTGCTGCAGTGCTGTCAGCCTGTCGAGCGCAGCTTGCGGCAACGGGCCTTTTTCGACCGCGGCGAGTGCGTCCTCGAACTGCTGCGGCGTCGCCATGCCGACCAGGATCGTGCCCATCGCCGGGTGGGATATTGCAAATCGCGTGGCGGCTTCGGTCAGGCTCGCCGCGAACCCCTCCGTGACCAGCGCGATGAGACGGCGTGCGCGATCGATGTCGGCATCGTAGCTCATCGCCGAACCGATCGGCTCGGGCGCCGGACCCGCAATCGGATGACGCTCGGCTGAGCCCGACAGCGCGCCGCCGGCCAGCACGCGAATGCCCACGACGCCAACGCCGGCGGCCTTGGTGTGATCGAACAATCGTCCATAATCTTGCGCCGGATAGCTCGGCGGCAAATCGTCGGCGGCAGATGGATTGAGCATGTTGTAGACGATTTGAGCGCTGTCGAAGACGCCGGCATCGATCACTTGCTGCAGCGCCGCCGTGTCGCCGACGGCCGTCATCCCGAGGAAACGAATCTTCCCCTGCTGACGCAGCCGCTCGAACGCCGGCACCACGTCGTCGAGCACCTGCTGGACGCTCAGCGCCGATCCGCCTCCGTTCTCGGCAATCGCATTGTGCAGATGAAAGATGTCGACCCGGTCAAGACGCAGTCGCGCCAGGCTGCCTTCGAGCGACATCCTGACGGCGTCCGCAATCCGGCCAAACTCGCTGGGCGGCAACCGGACCTTGGTGCCGACGGCCACATTGGCCGGTTTCAGCTTTTGCAAGACGCGGCCAAGATTCTTTTCCGATTCGCCATCGCCGTACTGCACCGCGGTGTCGAAGTAGTTGACGCCGGCGGCGATCGCCCGCGCGATGGTCCGCTCCTGGTCGACCGGATCGCCGCGCACCATAAACCCGCCCACCGCGCCGCAGCCGAAGCCCAGCACCGAGAGCTGCATTCCCGTGCGTCCAAAGACCCGCAATTGCATCGCTGTTCCTCCGGCTGATTGAAGATTATGCAATGTCGAACGCCGGCTACTCAACCGCAACATTTGCCGCGTGGTGATGCCCTCACTTTTCGATTTCCAGCCCTCTGACTGCGGCCTTGTGGTCAGACCGACACCCTGTCTGCGCCTGCAGAAACTGGAGCAAAGTCGCGAGCACGTGCTCACTTTGGGTTGGTTGCCTTGAGTTAGTGCGTTGCTACCAGTAAGCTCGCGCCATGCTGAAACACTTGCTCTTTGATGTCCTTGGCCACGTTTCCGGTCTTAGCGATGCGCAACTTGAGCAAATCGAGCAGTCATTGCCGGCGACTAGGGCGCTGATCGATCTTCTCAACAAGGCTCATCCGGTCATCGAACACGCGCAGACGCTCTATGTCGAAGCGCAGCCGCTGATCGATCAAGCCAGGAAAGAGTGGCAAACGATCGGCCCGGCCGCGCAAATCCTGTTTGACGTGATCTCGCATCACCTCAACAAAGGCAGTTCGCCGGCGGAGGCCACTGAGGCCGTTCGCGCGGCGCTCAGTGGGTCAATAAAGGGTGTAGCACAGGATCGCGGAATGGATCCGGGAATGAACCGCGTGACCGTCTTTGGGGGGACTGGATTTGTTGGTCGTCGCATCGTGCGCTGTTTGGGTGATTCCACCGCTACGGTGCGCGCAGCCTCACGCCGTACGGGGCGGGCCGAGGGCGATAACGTGGAACAGATCGTTGCCGATGCACATGACGAACGCTCCGTGGAGGCCGCTATTGCGGGCGCCGACGGCGTCGTCAACGCGATCAGCCTATATGTCGAGCATGGAGGCGACACATTTCATTCGGTGCACGTCGAAGCGGCGGCCAGGATCGCTGGAGCCGCGCGCCGGGCCGGGATCAAACGGTTCGTGCACCTGTCAGGAATAGGCGCCGACGCGACCTCGTCTTCGCCCTATATTCGCAGTCGCGGCGAGGGCGAGGCGGCCGTGCAAGCCGCATTCCCTGGCGCTGTCATTGTTCGCCCGGCGGTCATGTTCGCGCCGGACGACGCCTTTCTCACGACAATTCTCGGGCTGCTCCGGACCTTGCCAGCCTATCCGCTGTTCGGCGACGGCAGGACGAGGCTTCAACCGGTATACGCGGACGACGTCGCCGCGGCGATCGCAAATATCCTGCGGCAAACCCAAAAGCCTTATCCCATCTACGAACTGGGCGGCCCGCGCATTTACTCATACGAGGAGCTATTGCGGACCATTGCGCGTACCGCAGGATTGCGGCCGGTGCTGGTACGAACACCCTTTGCTCTCTGGGATGCCGTCGCCGGTCTCGCTGAAGTCCTGCCGCAGCCGCCACTCACGCGCAATCAGGTCGAGCTTATGCAGATCGACACGACGGCCTCGGACAGTCGGCCGGGACTTGGCCGGCTTGGCATTTCGCCGCGATCGCTCGAAGAAGAGCTCAAAGCGATGCTCAAGCGCACAAACGTGGAAACTCAAGACGCAAGAGGAATTCGCGCCAAGTAGAGGAAAGAAGACTCGGTACTGCGGCACGAGCGACAGTGTCAACGACGAGTTGGCCTCGCCGATAAGACCACCACAGCGATGACCGGTTTGGGTCAAACCCGGAAGTCGCCACGACGCGACTTCCGGGTTCAAATTGGTCGAGCGCTCGGTCTTACTTGTGTAATGGCGACGCCGGAGATCGCGAGCAGCCCACCGACAATCAACTTTGGGGTCATGCGGTCGCCAAGGAACAACACGCTCGAAATCAAGGCGAACACCGGAAGCAACAGACCGAAGGGTGCGACGCGGCCCATGGAGCAACGGGCGATCAGCCAGAACCAAAGGCCAAACCCAACAATTCCTCCGATGAAAATTGTGTAGGCGAGTGCCAGCCAACCACGTTCGTCCGCCGTGACAAGGCTCGCCAGTTGTCCATATTCAAGGAGCAACGACATCAACATGACCTGCGGCACCGTGAGCAGCGACGACCACCCCATCAACATCAGGGGATCAAAAGGGCCGTAGCGTTTCGTCAAGACGTTGGACACCGCGAATGCGAAGGCTGACCCGACCACAAGCAGCAGCGGAAGCGCGTTTGCCGACAGGCCAGGCTCCGCCGCCAACACCACCACGCCGAGGAATGCAAGCACCACTCCAGCGGACGTGGTGAGAGACGGCCTCTCCGCGAGCAGCGGCCAGGCTAACAGGACGGTGAAGGGCGTGGCGAGTTGATACGCGACGGCCGACATGCTTCCCGAGCCGAGCCCAAGGCCAACATAGAAGAGCCCGAAGTTCAGTCCACCAAAGAAAATCGAAATAGCTGCGATGGGGCCGAACTGTTGACGCGTGGGCCTTTTGACGAACGGAACAAGCAGCAGCGCGATGGCCAGGAAGCGCAGTGCGAGGAAGAAGAGAGGCGGAAACTCCGTAACGCCCACTTTGATGGCCACGAACTGATAACCCCAGAGCAAGGGAACGGCCACCGCGCAGACGATCTGGATGGCAGACATGGCATCCTTCCTTTCAAGACCGATCAGTCTAGATATCGGCGCGCCACTAGCGGAGGCGTCCATGGGTTGTTTACCTGATGAAGCGGTCGAGCAGAGCGTCAACGGTGGCTTGCGATGTGTTCCGTGCCGGTGCCGTTTTGCCGACCACTCGCAGCCCCTCAACGAAACAGACGAGAATTCGGGCGGCACTTGAAGGCTCAACACCATCGGCTAACTTGCCCGCCGTCTTCGCACGGGAAAGTGCATCCGCCACCCTGGCCTCCATGGCTTTGAAGAAGCTCGCGATGCGACGACCAACTTCAGCATCCTGGCCAGCCAGTTCCATGGCTGTGGCCACCAGCAGGCATCCGCGCCGACCATTGGCGCCGCTCGTGCGGTCAACGTAACCGGCAAGGTAGGCCCGCAGGCCGTCGACCGGCTCTCTGCGGGGGTCGAGTTCGATATCCATCCGTGTCAGGGCATCGGCAATGTAGCGATCAAGCGCACGCAAGAAGAGCGAGTGCTTGTCACCAAAAGCGGCGTAAAGGCTGCCACGCGAGAGCTTGGTCGCACGAAGAAGGTCCGGGAGCGCCGTGCCGTGATAGCCGCGCGACCAGAACACACCCATCGCGCGTTCGACAGCGGCTTCCATGTCGAAACTTCGGGGGCGGCCACGGGGCAACTGCACTGGGGTTTGGCGGCTCATTGCTGATATTATAGACCAATTGGTCTTTAAATCGCAAGTGACCGCCAAGGCTCTTTTGCGATTCGCCATCGCCGTACTGCACCGCGGTGTCGAAGTAATTGACGCCGCGTGGTGATGGCCCTCACTTTCGATTTCCGGCGCTCTAACTGCGGCCAGCACGTAGCAGCCAACTAACCGACGCGTGGCTTTGTCCTGAAGTGAGACCACAAATGACCGATCAGCGATAGGGCTAGCGCGCCCACAACAATAGGGAGCCAAATCGACGTGGTTATGATGAAGAAGGAAATGACGACCACACGTCCAAAGACCGATCCGCTCACCGGGTACTGAAGACGCGCGAAATAAGCGTAGATAACAAAGATGACGGCTAGCACCATCCACCCGGCGACAAGCACCAGCAATAAGTCAATAAGTTCGCTGAGATAATGGTGCATGAGCGCACCTCCTGACAGCGTCAGCGCGAGTTGCTGTCCCAGCCAGCGCCCAACTCATGCGAAGGCGCAGCTTTCGATTCGGCCGAGCCAGGCCTGTCAACGCGCGCTCGTCGAGATGGCTCGGGCAAGGGCTCGTCCAATGCAATCATAACCATCGGCGGTGTTGTGCAATCCGTCAAACGTTACAAGTTCGCTCTGCGCGACCCCGGCATTGATCGAGTTTCGCATCAGCGCAAAACGAGAGAATAGCCCGACCCTTTCCTGTTTTGCGACATCGATGATGATGCCCTCCATCGTTGAGTAGCTGGCTGAAGCGAGCACCTGTGGCGCATATTGCATGTCCATCAACACGATGTCCGAAGACCCTGCCTTAAGTGCCCTAACCCCTTCAAGAACGCTTCTTTTGAGCCCTTCGTCCGGCCGGCCACCCCAGGCGACGTCATTGGTACCTAACTGCCAGATAACGAGATCGGGCGTGTGCGCGAACACGTCACGCGCGAAGCGTGCGATGTTGTTTGGAATCGTATCTCCGACTCGACCGCTGTTGATGACCTCGATCGTGGCGTTGGATCTAAGTCTCGAGAGCTCTCGGCGCATCACCTCCGGATATGTGGCCGCGGACCTAAGCACCCAGAGTCCTACTGTCGACGATGATCCAATCGCTACAATCTTTAGCGGCTCACCAGATTTCAAACGCGCCGCCGTGCGGGGCAATTGTGCACCCAGCGAGACGTTGAAATTTGCCGAAAGGCATCTCTCCGCAGATGATAACTCGTCCTGTGCTTGAGAGGGCGCACTGCCAGACAATCCGACAAGCAAAGCCGCGACGATCGACGCTATTGTTCGAGCGATTCCGGCACGAAGGGCGAAATAGGTCAACATCTTCCCCCAATAATTGGTCAATTCTGTCTTGACAACCCTTGGTGCCAGACGCTTCGCTATGTCGTGCAATTACAGGTCGATTGACGCGTGGACAGCGAACAACACGATGAATCCGCGGATAGTCGAAACCGCGGATAGTCGCGGGCGAGACGATGACCGGAAAGCCTGTAGCGAAGCGGCTGGTATTCCATATTGGCGGCTATGATCCAATCACGTCGCATCTCAGCGCGCAACGACGCTTTGTGCGCGAAATTGCCAGGTTCCAACGCACCTGGTCAGTGAAAGCGACCGTTGACGGTTTGCGTGACACCGCCGATCAGATAGGATGGAATGTGATGACAACCGGCCCCGATTGGCTGGTCGAAACCGATTACCGTGTGGTCCGGTGGGACGACGTGATTCAGGCCTTCGGGCGTCGAAGCATTGGCTCACGCATTTCCGTCGGCATTCTTACGTTTCTGGATTTCGTTTTGTCCGGCACACTTTGGCGTTACCTGCTGACCAACTGGCGCTACGCAGGTTTCTTTCTCTATCCATTCGTCATGTTCGGACTGCTCATCGCGGCCGCCTTCTTGATTGGCGTGTTTGCATTCAAAATCACCGGATCAATTGCCATTGCCACCGGTGGCGGTCTCTTCGGGTTCGCTGCCGTCTTGGCGGGTCCGTGGCGCTGGCTGCACCTGGGCGACTTGTTCGACGATTGGATTTTTTCTCGCGAGTACATTCGATGCGGCAATTCGGAAATCGAGCAAAGGCTAGACAGGCTGGCCGGCGAGCTCGTGGCTGCGGCGGGCAACTTTGCCGCAGACGAAATTTTGGTCTTAGGGCACAGCCTTGGGGCCGTACTTGCGGTTGATCTGCTTGATCGCGCTTTGAAGCTGGAGCCTGCGCTCGGTGGGAACAAAACGCCAGTCACATTCTTGAGCGTTGGATCATCCATACTCAAGGTCGGCCTGCACCCGAAAGCAATACGCTTTCGCACGACGATGGAACGCGTCGCCAAGTCGCGCGCGATCTTCTGGGGCGACTATCAGGCCCTCATCGATCCCCTGAACTTTTACAAAAGCCAGCCAATGGCCGAAATGGGCTTGTCGACAGAAAACGATGCGACTGTCAGGATCGTGAGACTCAGTCGAATGCTCGACCACGACATGTATCGACGCATCCGCTTCCATTTCTTCCGTTTGCACAACCAATTCGTCAGTGGAAATGACAGGCGAACATCGTACGATTACTTTATGCTGACATGCGGCCCCGTTTCAGCTAGATCCCAGACGCTCGCCCCGGACGGCGCCCTGTCCATGATCGCTGGCGACGGAGGACTTATTGCGAGCGCGCCGCTGTCAGAAAGCGAACTGCTGGGAAGCCCGGGCGCGGCAGCCTGATTCAAATGACGCCCACCATTTCAAAAGCCATTTTCGTCGCCTTGGCGATCGGCTGGTACCTCATACGTCACAAGTACGCGCGGCGCTCTCGCCGCGAAAGGATCGTATGGAGCGCCCGCGGCCCCGTGGAAACTGCGCTGCTGCTCATATCTCTTACAGGACTCGGACTTGTGCCGCTCCTCTACGTAGCGACAGCGATACCACGTTTCGCAGATTACAGTTTTCATCCCTTGCTCGCCTGGCTCGGCCTTTTCTTTGCGATTGCGGCTTTGGGTATGTTTCACCTGACGCATCGTGCGCTGGGACGGAATTGGTCGATCAGTCTCGATGTGCGTGAGAAGCATGAACTCGTGACGGAAGGGATTTACCGGAGAGTTCGACACCCGATGTATTCGGCATTTTGGCTGTGGGCTATCGCCCAGGCGTTGCTGCTGCCTAATTGGATTGCCGGCTTTGCGGGCCTGGCCGGTTTCGGGATCTTGTACTTTGGCCGCGTCGCAAGAGAAGAACGAATGATGTTGGAGACCTTTGGCGACAGTTATCGCGCGTATATGGCGAGGACTGGTCGGGTCTTCCCGCCGGTCCTGTGAAGCAGGTCCGGACAGATATTGGATATGTGGAACCACAAAGCGACCGAGTTCCAAAAAGCCTCAAATTCCGTGCCATTTTCGCAACAACTGACGAAAAACGGCCGTCGCGACCGCTAATTGCTCAGTCTATTTGTTGCTGCCATGGCGAGCATCAGGCTATCTGTTGAAGGGTAAATTTCAACCTTCGCTGATACAGCGCTGATACAGCAGGAGATCTGGATGTTGAAGTTCGTGATCCTCGGTGTTGCGTCTCTGGCTTTCGTGGGAACAGCGGCTGCTGCCGACCTCCCACGGCCTCAGCCTCAGCCGGTGGCTGCGCCAGTCGGCAAATATCCCTTGGGCAAGTACCCCGTCGGCAAGAGCCCGGTGGGCAAATATCCGGTTGCCGCCCCGGTAGTGACCAAGGGTTGATCTAATATCCATTCGTGCGCCAGCGGCGTGCGATTGGGGGTGGATCGACCACTGTGGCATCTGGTCTTTGATTCGCGGGGATTCGAAGATGCTAGGCGTGACTCGGAAATATCCAGGTCTGCAGCGTCTTGCTGGGGTCGCGGTGCTCGCGGCCTCCGTGAGCTTGGGGGCCGGGAGCGGGAGCGCACAGCAGCTCGCGGCGCGCTCCGACCATCAGCAACAGGACGCTTTGCCTAAATCGACAGCCAAGCATGCTGAGAGCATGGCTGCGGTTGCGCCCAGTGCCCCGCCGGCCAGGTCAGACGCTAAGCCAATCCAAAGAGCTACGGCCAGAGGCCCCTATTACGTCGATTTTCGTGCCCGGACGGCAGCATCCTACGGTCATGCATTCGTCTGGTACGGAAAGACGAGTGAAAAGGAGATCGAGGTCGCGGGTTTGGCTCCGGCTGGCGACACGCTGCCCTACATGTTGGGACACCTCGTATTTGTTCCCTCTGAGACAGGGGCGAGCTATGGCGATCTTGACGAGCAATATTTGACGGCGAGCTATCGTGTCTATTTGAGCGAGGCTGACGCCAAGAAGGTCTTTGCTTATATCAAGCATCTCCAGGAGACCTCGCCGCTATGGAATGCGGCAACCACCAACTGCACTTTTTTTATCGGCCGCATAGCGACTTTTATGGGCCTGAAGACTCCGTTTCATCTGTTAAAGCCTGAGGAATACGTAAACGAGCTCAGGGAGATGAACGGCGGACGAAAAACAGTGCAGCTTGAATCCGATCGGAGCTAGACTCCTCAGTATTGAGTTCGTCCAGCTTTCCTGACGGTTTGGATAGGTGCGCGCTTTTCAGCGCGTTCGAGGGAGGGGCTGCGTTCGAGGAAACGCCGCTCAATACGAGCGACGTCCGTGTGCTGCCTCATTTGGTTAATATTTCACACAACGGACGCGCCGGTCCGAGATTTATGCCATCGGTATACTGATCGCCGCCAGCGGTTGGCCCGCAATCATGATCGGGTGCAGCCGATCTTCGCGCGCATCACGGCGCATGAGATGGATGTTTGCCAAGCCGACAAAGCGCTCTTTCGGCTGAGCGAAAATGATGAACTTGCGTTAGTTAGAGCATGATCCGGAAAGTGGAGACCGGTTTTCCCTCGCGACAAACGCGAAGCGCTTGCGCGGCGATCATGGTCAAACAAAGAGATGAGATCATGATCCAATTCCGTCTAATCGAATCATGATCTAGCGTCGCCCGCATTTGGAGGCGATGGATCAGGCCCTTGTTTTGGGCTAAGCCGTTCGAGCCGCCTCGAACGGCGCGGGCGGCAGCACCACTGCGGCAAATCAAGTGCGTGTAAGCTGTTGCGCTGGTTCGGGGACGCCAATGCGGGTCTATATCATTGTTGCCGGCCTGGTCCTTTCGATCATCGGAAGGGCAAGCGCCACGGTTGTCGATAAGGGAACCGACGCGCAGAGATCTTGCGAGATACTTGTTCAGAGCTCGTTTCGCAATCAGGACGACGCTCGGTCCGCCGGCACATGTGAGGGAATGATCGAGACTGCAATGATCTTTTCACCAAATCTGCCAACTAACATACGTGCCTGCCCCCCCGCGCAAGGCAGCATCTTGCAGGGCGCCAAGGTCTTTCTGCGGTACCTTGATAACAATCCGGATCGAGCGAAAGAACCGGGGCTCACCGTCGCTATCGAATCATTCAGAGATGCTTGGCCCTGCCAGGGTGACGACGCGGAGCCGTCCACCAAGACTGGATCAAAAAAGCGCGCGCCGACAAAACCAAAACAATAGAAGGCGCATTCTGTTTGACCTGACGATTGTGATTCAAGCTCACAAGCTGGGGCCTCGAATCATGCGCCACGAACTCACGACTATGAATGAGCCACATCAAGCTTGACGTGTAAGCCTGTCGGCACCGCCTTCTAGAGCATGATCCGGAAAAGTGGAGACCGGTTTTCCCTCGCGACAAACGCGAAGCGTTTGCGCGGAGATCATGCTCAAACAAAGAGCTAGAGCGGGATGACGATTCGAAGAAAAGTCATCATGCTCTAGGGTCTGTTGGGATTCA
>NZ_PSRR01000301.1 GCF_004296405.1 Bradyrhizobium sp. Leo170 | reverse complement strand
CGATGGTGTCCTGCAGATGCAAGGCAGGGGGTGTCGTCCTCGCCGACCGCGGCTGCGAGCCCGCCTTGCGCCCACATGCTGGAGGCCTCCGCCCCGAGCGGCGATTTCGACAGCAGCACGACCGGTGCGGGCGCAAGCTGCAGGGCCGTCATCAATCCCGCGGCGCCGCCGCCGATGATCACCGGTTGGCCGGCCAAGGCTGAAACATCCGTACTCATAGCGCCAGCATCCTTTCGACGGAACGCCGCGCGCGGTCGGCGATACCAGGGTCGATCGTGACCTCGTGCTCATTGGTCTTGAGCGCATGGCGGATGTTCTTGAGCGTGATCCGCTTCATGTGCGGGCAGAGATTGCAGGGGCGGATGAACTCGACGTCGGGATGGAGCACCGCGACGTTATCGCTCATCGAGCATTCCGTCAGGAGCACTACGCGCGCCGGATGCTCCTTGCCGACAAAGCCGGACATGGCTGCGGTGGAGCCCGAGAAATCAGCCTCCGCCACCACCTCGGGCGGGCACTCCGGATGCGCCAGAATGGTGACGCCGGGATGATTCTCGCGAAGCTGGCGCACATCTTCGGCATTGAACAGCTCATGCACTTCGCAATGGCCCTTCCAGGCCGTGATCTTGACCTTCGTCTGCGCGGCGATGTTCTGCGCCAGATATTCGTCCGGCAGCATGATGACGTGCGCGGCGCCGAGCGATTGCACGACCGCGAGCGCGTTGCCCGAGGTGCAGCAGATGTCGGACTCCGCTTTGACAGCGGCCGATGTATTGACATAGGTGACGATGGGAGCGCCTGGATAGCGCTCGCGCATCAGCCGTACATCGGCTGCCGTGATGGACTCCGCGAGCGAGCAGCCGGCCTCGAGGTCGGGGATCAGCACGGTCTTCGCGGGATTGAGCAGCTTGGCCGTCTCGGCCATGAAGTGCACGCCGGCGAGCACGATGATATCGGCATCGACCTTGGTCGCCTCGCGCGCGAGCATGAGGCTGTCGCCGACGATATCGGCGACGCCATGGAAGATTTCCGGCGTCTGATAGTTGTGCGCCAGCACCACGGCGTTGCGCTTGCGCTTGAGGTCGAGGATGGCGTCGACGTCATCGGCGAAAGTCGCCCATTCGAACGGCGGGATTACGCGTTTGACGCGGTCATAGAGCGGCGCGGTGCGCGCGAGCGCACCGGATGAGGTGGCAGCCATTTATGCTCTCCTTGAGTATATTTCGTATTATACTTATCCTGAGCATAATGGAAGTCAAGAGCGCGAGAGCGGGAGCTTGGTGCCGGCGACGGCCCGTTCGGCCACAACACCGTGACGGAAGCGGAACAGCTTGGCGGGGCGGCCGACCGTCTCGGCGGCCATTGCGCCTGTTTCTTCAACGAGTTCCTGCTGCTCGATCAGGCGCCGAAAATTCTGTTTGTGCACAGTGCGGCCTGCAAGGGCCTCAACACTGCGTTGCAGTTGCAGCAGGGTGAATTCGGCCGGCATCAGTTCGAAGACGACCGGCCGGTATTTGATCTTGGCACGCAGCCGCGCGATGCCGGTGGCCAGAATGCGGCGATGATCCGATATCATGGCGCGGCCGGGCACTGCGGCTTCTCCGGCGCGCTTGTCCCGAACCGCTTCGGGGATCAGGGAGGCCTCGTAGAGCAGCTCGTAACGCTGCAGCACCAGTTCCTCATTCCATGCGCGGTCATCGAGGCCGAAGGTGATGGCGGCGCGCTGCGAGCGGGCCTTCTGCACGGAGGTGCTCTCCGCCGATTTTGCCCAGGCGCGCAGCTTGGGCGCCACGATCTTTGCGATCAGGGGCGGGGTTCCGGCGCGATGATCTTCCCACGGGAAATACTCATACCAACCGGACCAATGAGCCTGGGAATCCTCCCTGACCTGGTCCTCGCGGGTGAGACCCAGATAGCTGATCGAGATGCGATGCGGCGCCCTGGCGTCGCCGGTGCGCCCGTGGTCGGCGAAGGTATAGAGCTGCTCGACATAGCCGAGCGGGTGTCCGGTCTGCGCCTCGACCCAGGCTCGCAGGCCGGTCTGCAGCGAGCGGTGCCCGAACTGGAACGGACCGCTCGGCAGCGCGGTCGCGATCGTCATGATCTTGGGCTCGCCCTCGGTCACCGCGACCAGGACGGCGACGAGGTCAGCGGTGGTCGCGTCGATCGATGTTTCGGCTTTTCGCGGTGCCTTTGCCACGCGGATGTCCTGTCGCGGCTAGCAATAGCCGTAAACGCCGCAGGCGTACGGCAGGCGATTCCAGTAGGGACCGCCGTAGTAGGGCCCCCCATAATACGGACCGTCATAGCTATAGGAGAAGTGATTGCCGTAATAGCCGGGCAGGCTCGACGAGCCCGGCAGGATCGGCTCGCCATTGACGAACGGCACGTAAGGCACCACGGCGGCCGGCGTGAACAGCACGTCCGGATCCTGTTCCGCTACGACGATCTGGCGACCGCGGCGGACATAGGGGGCCGACGTCACTGACGTCCGGTACTTGTAGTGCGGGCGCGGCAGGCCGGGCGGCAGTTGGCGGGCGGCGCGGTAGGCCGCGCGCTTGGTTGCAACCGGGCCATCGGCGGCAACGGCGGCATCAATCGCAAACAGGGCGATCGAAGAGAACAATATCGGGCGCAGCATCGTCGTCTCCGAATCGAGAGGGCGACAGAATGCCACCTTATAGCGGAATGACCGTTAATGAGAGGCCCGCGACATCAGATGAAATGGCTTGGCCGTCATGGCCGCGCTTGTCCCGGCCATCCAGGAGACTTGCATGTTCGCAAAGGGGTGGATGCCCGGGACAAGCCCGGGCATGACGACCGCGTCATTTTGCGTCGCGCGCGATCAAGCCCTCAGCGCCTGATCGAGGTCGGCGATCAGGTCGTCCTTGTCCTCGATGCCGATCGAAAGCCGAACCACGTCCGGGGCTGCGCCAGACTTGATCTTCGCGGCATCGTCGAGCTGGCTGTGGGTGGTGGAGGCCGGGTGGATCACCAGCGAGCGGGTATCGCCGACATTGGCGAGGTGCGAGAACAATCTCAGGTTCGACACCAGGTTGACGCCGGCGTCATAGCCGCCCTTGAGGCTGAAGGTGAACACGGCGCCCGCGCCTTTCGGCGCATATTTGCGCGCAAGATTGTTGTACTTGTCGCTGGGTAGCCCCGCGTAATTCACCGACGCCACCGCGGGATGGCCGGCCAGGAATTCCGCGACCGCTTTCGCGTTGTCGCAATGCTTCTGCATGCGCAGCGGCAGCGTCTCGATGCCGGTCAGGATCATGAAGGCGTTGAACGGCGACAGCGCCGGGCCGAGATCGCGCAAGCCGAGCACGCGGCAGGCGATCGCGAAGGCGAAATTGCCGAACGTCTCCTGGATCTTGATGCCGTGATATTCCGGCCGCGGCTCGCTCAGCATCGGATATTTGTTGTCTTTCGACCAGTCGAAGGTGCCGGCATCGACGATGACGCCGCCGAGCGAGTTGCCGTGGCCGCCCAGGAACTTGGTCAGCGAGTGCACGACGATGTCGGCGCCGTGGTCGATCGGCTTGATCAGATATGGCGTTGCCAGCGTGTTGTCGACGATCAGCGGCACGCCGGCCTTGCGCGCCACCGCAGCGATCGCCTCGATATCGGTGACGCTGCCGGAGGGATTGGCGATCGATTCGATGAAGATCGCCTTGGTGTGCGGCGTCACCGCGCGCTCGAAGCTTTCGATCTCGTCCGGATCGGCCCAGGCGACGTTCCAGCCAAAGCTCTTGAAGGCGTGGGTGAACTGGTTGATCGAGCCGCCATAGAGTTTTCGCGCGGCGATGATCTCGTCGCCGGGCTTCATCAACTGCTGCAGCACCACGACCTGTGCGGCGTGTCCCGAGGCGACCGCAAGCGCCGCGGTGCCGCCTTCGAGTGCGGCGACGCGCTCCTCCAGCACCGCATTGGTCGGGTTGCCGATGCGGGTATAGATGTTGCCGAACGACTGCAGGCCGAACAATGAGGCCGCGTGGTCGGCGTCGTTGAACACGAATGACGTCGTCTGATAGATCGGCGTCGCCCGCGCGCCGGTGGTGGGATCGGGCTGCGCACCGGCATGCACGGCGAGGGTCGAAAATCCCGGAAGGCGATCGGTCATTCTGAGTGTCCTGTGTTTGGATCGGAAATAAAATGCGCGGCATGCTGAGGGCACCCGCGTCGGTCGTCAAGGCGAGTTCGTCGTCGCCTCTGGTGTTGGAAAGTCCGTGCTTCGTTATGCCGCGATATCGAAACGAACGTTTCGCGATTGCATTACGAAAGTTCGGTCTTGTTTTTCGCGGCGCGATCGGAAGCCGCCGTTTCGCCGCCGCCGACGCTCATCCGATTGAGTGACAGCCGCATGCCCTGCGTCGGCATCGGCGCGCGCTTCGAGCTCAGCGTCCGCGAATTGACGCCCATCCAGGAAATCTCCGACGACAGCCGGCCGTATTCGATTTTCGGGCAGCGGTTCATGACGACCTTGATGCCAACAGCTTCGGCCTTTGCCGCGGCTGCATCATCACGCGCGCCGAGCTGCATCCAGATCACCTTCGGCAATGGCGACAGCCTGAGCGCCTCCTCGACAACCGGCATGATGTGGCTCGAGTTGCGAAAGATGTCGACCATGTCGATCGGACGTCCGATGTCGGCGAGCGACGCGACGAAGGGCTTACCGAGCAGGCCCTTGCCGACATGGCCGGGATTAACCGGGATCATGTCGTAGCCGCGCTCCGCCAGGTATTTGAACGCGAAATAGCTCGGCCGCACATTGATCGGCGAAGCGCCGACCATCGCGATCGACTTGACGCTGTTGAGGATGCTGCGGATGTAATTGTCGGGGTAGGTGTCGTGGTTCATCGCTAGTCTTCATCTAGTCCATATGTCGAGTACGTCATTGCGAGGAGCGAAGCGACGAAGCAATCCACGCTTCAGCAAGCGGAGAGATGGATTGCTTCGCTTCGCTCGCAATGACGGGAACTATCTATCCTGCCATTTCGGCTCGCGCTTCTCGATGAAGGCGCCGATGCCTTCCTCGGCGTCGCGCGCCATCATGTTTTCGGTCATCACCTCGGCGGCGTAGCGATAGGCGTCCGCGAGGGTCATCTCGGCCTGGCGGTAGAACGCTTCCTTGCCGAGTTTCACAGTATAGGCGGATTTCAGCGCCACTTTTTGCGCCAGCGCAATCGCGGCCTCGCGTTCGGTGCCGGCAGGCACCACGCGGTTGATGAGGCCGATGGCCTGCGCGGTCGTGGCCGAAATCGGCTCGCCCGTGAGCAGCATCTCCATGGCCTGCTTGCGCGGGACATTGCGCGACAGCGCCACCATCGGCGTCGAGCAGAACAGGCCGATATCGACGCCGGGTGTCGCGAAGGCCGCATTCTCAGAGGCGACCGCGAGATCGCAGCTCGCAGCCAACTGGCAGCCGGCGGCGGTCGCAATGCCCTGGACGGAGGCGACCACGGGCTTCGGCAGGTGCACGACCGCCTGCATCATCGCGCTGCAGGCATTCATGATCTCTGCGAAATAGGCTCGGCCGCGATCGGCATCGCTGCGGCGCGCGGTGAGTTCCTTCATGTCGTGGCCGGCCGAGAAGGCAGGACCGTTGGCGGCAATGACCACGCCGCGCACGGCTCGGTCGTCACGAATCTCCTTGAGCGCGCCATGCAGCTCGGCGATCAGGCCTTCGGAGAGGCTGTTGCGTGCGGCGGGGCGGTTGAGCGTCAGCACCGCGATGCTGCCTACCTGCTCGCGCAGGAGGATCTGCGATTGCGGCGCAACGGCACGGGCGGCTTGGGGCATCTCCAGATTTCCACTAAGGCTTTTGATCAATTAAGGCTTGGCCGCAACTTAATGTAACACGCGGACTGAATCGAGGGCGGGGACGGCATGGCACCGGCGAAAATGAGCGTGGCTGAACTGGAGAAGTTCCTGCGCGAGGAGTTTCCCCAGGCGTTCAGCGGGAACGAGGTCGTCATCGAGAGCGCCGACGGCGAGACCTGCCTTCTGCGCCAGCGCTACAGCGAGCGGATGCTACGGCCGGGCGGCACGGTTTCAGGCCCGACGCTGATGGCGCTGGCCGATTTCGCGATGTATGTGGTGGTGCTATCGGCAATCGGCCCGGTTGGCCTGGCGGTCACCACCAATCTCAACATCAATTTCCTCCGTAAGGGCCAGCCGGGGCGGGACGTGCTGGCGGCGGGTAGGCTGCTGAAGCTCGGCAAGCGGCTGGCGGTCGGGGAGGTCAACCTGCTTTCGGGCGATTCTCCGGATCCGATAGCGCATGTGACGGCGACCTATTCCATTCCAAATAAATAGAGTTTCTGAAGGTATTATTGCACCTTATTTTTAAGGTATTGTTTTAACTGGAATAAATCGCTCCGGTCGGCGTTGACGAATTTCATTCGCTTCTCTAGAAAGCCGCCAATCCGGCGCAGCGTCTTGCGCCGAAAACTCTTTTCCACGGACAGCTCACATGAAAACCTTTTCGGCCAAGCCCGCCGAGGTGCAGAAGAAGTGGGTCGTGATCGACGCCAAGGGCGTGGTCGTCGGCCGGCTCGCCACCATGGTCGCGATGCGCCTGCGCGGCAAGCACCTGCCCACCTACACGCCGCATGTCGATTGCGGCGACAACGTCATCATCGTCAACGCCGCCCATGTCGTGCTGACCGGTCGCAAGCGCGACCAGAAGGTCTATCACAAGCACACCGGCTATATCGGCGGCATCAAGGAGCGCAGCGCGAAGCAGATCCTCGAGGGTCGTTTCCCGGAGCGCGTGGTCGAGAAGGCCATCGAGCGCATGATCCCGCGCGGCCCGCTCGGCCGTATGCAGATGGGCAATCTGCGCGTCTATCCCGGCGCCGAGCATCCGCACGAAGCGCAGAACCCTGAGAAGATCGATTTCGCCTCGCAGAACCGCAAGAACATGAGGGCCGCATAAGATGTCCGATACCATGCAGTCTCTCGATCAGCTTGCGCAGCTCAAGCCGGCGGCTCCCGAGGCGCCGAAATATGTGAAGAAGATCGACAAGTACGGCCGCGCTTACGCCACCGGCAAGCGCAAGGACGCGGTTGCTCGCGTCTGGGTCAAGCCGGGCTCCGGCAAGATCTCCGTCAACACCCGCGACGTCGAAGTCTATTTCGCCCGTGCGGTGCTGCGGATGATGATCCAGCAGCCGCTGGTCGCCGCCGCCCGCGCCGGCCAGTATGACGTGATCTGCACGGTCACCGGCGGCGGCCTGTCCGGCCAGGCCGGTGCGGTACGCCACGGCCTCTCCAAGGCGCTGACCAATTTCGAGCCGGAATTGCGCGGTGTCCTGAAGAAGGGCGGCTTCCTCACCCGCGACTCGCGTACGGTCGAGCGCAAGAAGTACGGCCGCGCCAAGGCGCGCAAGTCGTTCCAGTTCTCGAAGCGCTAACCGCTTCACTACAATTTGCACCAATTGCGAAGGGCGCCGCGAGGCGCCCTTTTTGCTGCGCCTTTGCACATCAATTGTCGCAGTTTTTCCCGAAAACTTTTGTGTGCACGCAAACGGATTGCCAACACGCCACGCATAGCCTGAGCAGCATTAACGGCGCGCTATCCTTTTCGGATCGCGCCCTTGAGAACGTGGCATCACACGCTTTCATCACACGCACCAGGCGGGGCTCATGTCGTTCGATATTTCGACGCTTTATCTGTTTGCCACGATGGTGGCCGGAATGCTCGGCGCCATGCTGTTGTTCTTCGGCAATCAGGAGAAGATTCCGGCGTTGAAGTGGTGGGGCAGCGCGTATCTCCTCGGCGCGGCCGCGGTGGCGGCATCGACCATCGCGGGCTCGATGCTTGGCGAAATCGCCTCGCTGGCGCTGAATGCAGCGGGCTTCATTGCCTGCGGCGTGGTGTGGAACGCGGCACGCGTGTTTCATGGCCGCAAGCCGAATATCGCCGGTCTCGTGCTCGGCGCGATCGGATGGGTCGGCGCCGCGCTGGCCTTGCCACCTGAGCTGCCTACGCTGAAGCTGACCATCGGCGCTGCCATCATCGCGATCTACGCATGCCTCACGGCAGCCGAATTGTGGCGCGAGCGGCGGCGCGCGACGCAGCGGCGCTGGCCCGCACTCGCGGTGCCCGTGCTGCACGGCTGCGTGCTGCTGCTGCCGATTTTGGTCGGCAGTTTCCTGCGCCCGCATGATGCGGCGTTCGGCAACAGCACCTGGGTGACGGTGTTCTCGGTCGAGCTCATCCTCTATGCGATCGGCACCGTCTTCGTGATCTTCATGCTGGTATCGGACCGCGAGGTGACCGCGCACAAGACGGCGGCTTCGATGGATCCCCTGACCGGCATGTTCAACCGCCGCGGCTTTGCCGAGGCCTGCACGCGGGTGATCGAGCGCGAGGCCAATGCCGGCCGTCCGGTGACGGTGATGATCTTCGATATCGACCACTTCAAATCGATCAACGACCGCTTCGGCCATCCCGCCGGCGACGAGATCCTGAAATTGTTCTCGGCCGTCGTCGTCAACAACCTCCGCATCAGCGATCTCTCCGGCCGCATTGGCGGCGAGGAATTCGCGGCGCTGCTGCCGTGCTCGCTGGAGGAGGGCGTGATCGCCGCCGAGCGCGTGCGCGAGTGCTTCCAGGCCTCGGGCATCGTCTGCGACGAAGGCTCCGTCGACACCACCGTGAGCATCGGTGTTGCCGGCGGGCCGGCGGGCACCGAGCTCGAGGTGCTGCTGGCGGCCGCCGACACCGCGCTCTACCAGGCCAAGCGCGGCGGCCGCAACCGCGTCGAGGCCGCGGAAGAGTTGCCGCTGTCGCTGGAGAACTGGCGGCGCAAGACTGCTGGTCTCGCACCGCAGGCGCGCGAGACGCCGATCGCGGCGTGAGAGCGATTTGAGCGATGTTGGTAGGATTTCATTTACCATTCGATTCCTATCATTCCGGCCATGGAATCGACCCGCCTTCACAACGCTCAATCCGCCTTGCTGTCGCTCGAAGCTGCCGCCGCCACCGCCCGCGGCGGGTTCGCCTGCCTGTTCTCGAGCTCGGCTGAATACGAGACCGCGCTGATCGCCGAGCGCCGCGCCCAAGGCCGCTACGGCCGCCCGCGCAGCCCCTGGCCAATGCTGATGTTCCTGGGCATCGCGCTGATGATCCTCGGCACGGTGCTCGTGTTCAATTAGGTAACGGGACATCCCGTATCGGTGAGGGCGCCGCGAGGCGCCTTTTTCTTTTCCATAGACTGGGCTAGAGACGGGCCCTTTCCAGGGAGAAGCCCAATGGTCACCGAAATTGCACTTATCGACGTCAAGCCCGGCAGCGAGAAGGATTTCGAAGCCGCAGTGGAGAAGGCGCGGCCGCTGTTTCTGCGCGCCAAGGGCGGCAAGGGGTTCGAATTGCACAAGTCGATCGAGAAGCCGTCGCGCTACCGGCTGGTTGCGAAGTGGGAGACGCTCGAAAACCACACCGTCGATTTCCGCGGCTCGGAAGACTTCGCCGCCTGGCGCGCCCTGGTCGGGCCGTTCTTTGCCGCGCCGCCGGAGGTCGAGCACACCGAGATCGTCGTGACGGCCTGAGGCCACCTCACGCCGCCACCGGCGGCTCCTCGGCCTTGAAGTGGTCGATCATCACCTTGGCGATCGCCATCAAGGGGAGCGCAAGCGCGAGCCCCCAGACGCCGAACACCACCCCGAGCAGGATCTGGAACGCAAACAGCGTGGCAGGCGGAATATCCAGCGCCTGCCGCTGGATGATCGGGGTCAGCACGTAGCTCTCCATCGCGTGCACGCCGAGGAATAGCACGAAGGCGGAGAGCGCTGCGATCCAGCCCGAGGCAAGGCTCGCGAGCACCACGATCAATCCGCCCAGGATCGCGCCCACCGTCGGAATGAAGGCGAGCAGGCCGGCCTGGATGCCCAGGATGAACGAACTCTGGATGCCGATGATCGAGAGCCCGATCCAGGTGACGAAGAACACCGCGCCCATGGTGATGATCTGGGCGATCAGCCAGCGCTCCAGCGTGTCGCCGATGCGGTCGACGATGATGGTGGCTTGCTCGCGGTGCCTGGCCGGCATCACGAACAACAGCCCGGCGCGGTAGATGCTGGGCTGGGTGGCAAACGCAAGCCCGAGAAACATCACGATGAAGAAGTTGCCGACCGCGCTGACAGTGCCGAGCAGCACCTTGAGGGTCTGGCTGATGATCGCGCCGCCGCTGGATGCGAGCGCTCCGGCGCTCGGAAGACTATGGGTCGCCGCGGCGCCTGGGGTCGTCGGCGTCGACGAGTCGGTCGGTGCGGCGGCCTGGTTGCTGAAATCGAGGTAGCTGGTGTCGATACCGTGGCTCTCGAGGAAGGACTTCACGTTCACCAGTTGCGACTTGATGGTGTCGCTGAGCGCGGAAGCCTGCTCGGCGATGGTGGCCCCGCCGGGAAGACGACGCCCGACAGCAGCGCCGCCAGCGCCAGACAGACGATGGTCAGCCGAAGCGCATGGGGCAGCTTGACGCCATGGCCGAGCAGGTTGGTGAGGGCGTTGAGAGCTACGCCGAGCAGGACCCCGGCGAAGATCAGGAACAGCGTCGCCGCATATTGCCAGGCGAGCGCGAGCAGCGCCGCGAACATCACGATGCCGATGCCGCCGACGCTGATCGCCCACGCCAAGTCGTTGCGAGCCTGAAGATGGTCGCCGCCCGGTAGTCTCACATTGATTCCTTCGCGCATGGATTGTTCTCACCTTGTCGCCAAAATCCTGCCGGGATCAAGCCGCCGCACGCGCGCCGGTTTGCCGCCGCCCGCCGGCAGGCCTTCCCGC
>NZ_PSRR01000300.1 GCF_004296405.1 Bradyrhizobium sp. Leo170 | reverse complement strand
CGTCACGCTGGTGGAGCAGCCCCTGCCGGCCGGCAACGATGCGGCGCTGGCGCAGATCAAGCGGCCACTTGCGGTCTGCGCCGACGAAAGCGTGCATGCACGCGCCTCGCTGGAGGGGCTCCGTGACCGCTACGACGCGGTCAACATCAAGCTCGACAAGACCGGCGGCCTGACCGAAGCGCTCGCGATGGCGGATGCCGCGCAGGCGCTCGGCTTTGACATCATGGTCGGCTGCATGGTCGCGACCTCGCTCGCTATGGCGCCGGCGATGCTGCTCACGCCACAGGCGCGCTTCGTCGATCTCGATGGCCCCTTGTTGCTCGCGCGCGACCGCGACCATAGGCTGCGTTACGACGGCAGCCTCGTCTATCCGGCGGAGGCCGCGCTCTGGGGCTGATGGAGCCCCTTTTTGACGCGTTTTCTTAACGCGAACCGGTACCCACTTCGCTTGAAAACGCTATCCGGTGCCGCCCCAGCCACATCACGAGTGCACCTGACGCTGCCATTGCCGCCATCAGGTAATAGACGCCCTGGCCGTAGCGGGCATAGACGACGCCGCACAGGATCGAGGTGCTGCTCGAGACGATGCCGCTGCAGGCGGCAAGGTAGCCCTGCCCGCGCGCCATGATGTGCCCCGGCACCTGGCGCACCAAAAGCCCCATGATGCCGACCTGCGTCAGGCCGAAGGTCAGCCCATGCGTGAGTTGCACGACGGCCAGGATCGGAAGCGGCGGATCCTGTGCGGTGATCACCCAGCGCGCGACCCCGGCCAGTGCGCCGATCACGACTAGCATCGCCGGGGCCAGCGTGAGGCGCGGCGATACCGCAAACAGCACGATTTCCGCGAGCACGCCGAGCGACCACAGCGCTGCAATCGTGAGCCCGCCGAGGCCAGCCTGCTTCCAGACGATGGAGGCAAAGATATAGTAGGCGACATGGCTGCCCTGGATCAGCGCGGAAGCTGCGATGATCGCAAGAAAGCCGCGATCGCGCAGCAGCGCGACGCCGCCGCGCTGTGCGGTCTCGGCCCTCTTTGCGACCTCGAGCGGCCGCAGGCCTAAGCTCGTGAGCGCGCTAACTCCCGCTACGGCAGCGATGATCCAGATCAGGTGCTCCGCCGCGACTTCATCGACCAGCAACCCGCACAAGAGCGCGCCGACCACGAAGGCGGCCGAGCCCCACAGCCGCAGCGGCCCATAGTTCAGTCTGTAATGCGTCACGCCGCGCAGCGCATAGGCATCGGTGAGCGGCCCCGTCGGCGTCCACAGGCAGCAGGTGACGACGAAGACCAGGAATACCGGCAGCGCCTGGTGCTGGGTGCCGATGAGGGCAAATCCGAGCGCGGTCGCGGCCGCCGTGATCATGATGGCGCCGCGCAGCATCCGCCGCCGCTCGGCAAGGGACGTGATCAGCGGCAGCACGGTGAAGCGGGTCACCGCGGGCACCGCCGTGATGATGCCGATCCAGGACGCCTCGATCCCCACCGCCTTCAGCCAGAGCGGGAAGAACGGCAGATAGGTGCCGAGCATCCCGAACATGGTCCCGTAAAAGGTTCCGAGGCGAGCCGCGAATCGCTTAGCATCCGCTTGCGGCGCTGCAGGAATTTGTGATTCGGAAGCCATCAATCCAATTGCGATTCGCCTGATATCGTGGTGTTCGTTATCGCAGCGCGCCGCAATTTGCGCGACGAGATTTGCATGGCCAACGAAGCATTCGCCCTTTCGCCGATCACAGCCCGCCCGGTGCAGCCGGGCGAGGATGATTACCACGCGATCAGCGAAGCCTTCATGGAGACGGCGCGCGGCCGCTGGTTCCTCTCCGAATATGCCAAGCGCAACCGCAACGCCGACACCCGCCTGGTGCTGGATGCGGTGGCCCGGCTCGAGGAAACCCTCGCCACGCAGAGGCAGGCGGTCGAGCCGCCCGATTCGGGGCCGGCGATAGCCGAGGCCATCGCCGCGATCCGCGACGCGGTGGAGGCCGCGCAGGCATCTGCGGCCGAAGCGCTCGATAGCCTGGAGCTGGAGCAGAAGCTTACCCCGGTGCGCAAGGGCGCGCGGGTGATCCGCGAGATCGCGTGGCGGCTGCGCGAGATCGGCAATGACGGACGCATCTGCGACCTCATCGATTCCCAGGTCGTCGCGATCGAGAACGGCGCCGCGCAGATTTCATCCGAGGACGCGAAGGCCGCGCTGGATGCCGCCTTCGCACCGATTGTGCAACGCCTCGCCCAGTTCTCCGAGGCCGATGAGACGCCCGCGCCGAGCGCCGAAGCGCCGGTGGCTCCCTCACCCGCACCTGCACCGAAGAGCCCCGCGGAGGAGCGCTCCTTTCACGTGGTAGAGGTCGAGGCTCTACCGGAGGCGCCGGCCGTCGCAGAGACGGTCGCCGCACCTCCCGCGCCGGAAGCCGCGGAAGAGACCATCACCGTCGCGGACGCGGAAGCCGCGCTCGCCGTCGCCGAGGCCGCGCTGGCGGAGGCTGAAGCCATCGAGCTTGCTCGCGCCACCGACGAAGCTGCCGCCGACGCTCATGACGAGGCCGTGCTCGACATGATCGCGATGGAGATGGGCGCGCCCGACCCGTTCGACGTTGAGGACGCCACGGCAGCGATCGCCGAAGAGCCACCTGTTGAACTCGAAGCACCGCCCGCGCCGGAAATCGTGCCGCAGGCGCCTGAGCTTGCCGCCGCGCTGCCGGAACCGCGGTTCGAGCTTCCGCCGCAGCCCACCTTCGTCGCGCCGCCCGAGCCTCCGGTCGAAATCTCGCTCGGCTCCACCATCATTGCCAACGGCATCGTCAAGAAGCCGAGCGCTGCCGCCAACGATCCGCTCGCACCTATCCGCCGCATGAGCCAGGCCGAGAAGATAGCGTTCTTCTCGTAGGCGCGAAAGCCGCTGTTGCGCGAGGAGACTCGCGTAGGGCGGCCGATGTCTCGTTACAAGAGTTGTGATAAAGTGGGCCGCACAGACATGCGCGGCTGCTAGCGTCCACGCACTCTGTGCCAACTGCGAGTGAAGCAACGCACGCGAAGGCCATCCTGGCGACAGGTGCAAGCGACGGACTCATATCATGAGGCGGTCGACATCGGCGGACGAACCGGAGGGCATTCAGCGCCGCCTGCTGCTTGATCCGCGCCACGGCGATGTCGAGGACGATGCCGCCAGCCCCGGACAGCGTTCGCTGCTTGCTATTGCCGGCAGCCTGCTCGTCGAGATTAGCCTGCCGAAGCTCTTGTTCGCGTGGACCGCGTTGCTCCTGCTGCCGGCCGCGCTGCTCGGCCTTGCGCCGCTCTTGGCTTCCGCCTGGCTTTCAATGTTGTCCGAAAAAATCCTGGTCCTGACGGAAATCGGCGCGGCGTTGATGCTGATCGCGATCGTTGCGCTCGGATGGTTCGCTTGGCGGCCGCTGTTGCGGATCGTCGAGATCAGTTTCTGGTCGCTCAACGCGCTCGCGGTGCAGCCGAGCTATGCGTTCTGCCGCGAGGCACTGCGCCACCTGACGGAACGGATCTGGCAAAACAGCCTGACTCCCACGTTGCGCATGCGACTGCGGCGTGCGTGCTCGCTCGGCGCCGGCATCCTGCTCAGCGCAGGTGCGGCATTGATCGCGATCCTGGTTTGGCCGGCCTCGCGATGGACTGCCGGCCTGATCGATCTGGCCCAAGGCCATCATCTCGTGATGACGACGCTGGCCAACGCCATCGTGCTCGTGTGCTGCTATCTCGCCGCGGCATCATTGGCCTGGGGTTTTGCGGATGCCAGCATGGATCAGCCGGCCGATCTTGCCGCGTTCGATATCCCCAGGTCCGATGCCCGCATCTGGCGCGTTGCGCATCTGTCCGATGTCCATGTCGTCGGCGAGCGATATGGCTTCCGCATCGAAAGCGGGCGCGCCGGCCCGCGCGGCAATGAGCGCCTCGCCGCCGTGCTTGCTCGTCTCGCCGCCATTCATGCCGCCGATCCGCTCGATCACGTGCTTATCAGCGGCGATATGACGGACGCAGGACGCGCAAGCGAATGGGCCGAATTCTTCGAGGCATTGTCAGAGCACCCTGATCTTGCAGGACGGACGATCATGCTGCCGGGCAATCATGACGTGAACATCGTCGATCGGGCCAACCCTGCACGGCTCGACTTGCCGTTCAGCCCCGGCAAGCGGCTGCGGCAAATGCGGACCCTGTCGGCGATATCGGCCATTCAGGGCGATCGGGTACGCCTCGTCGACAAGTCAGGCAAAGTCGCGGCCACGCTGGACGAGCTCCTCACGCCGCATAGCGAACAGATTGTTGCGTTCGCCGAACGCGGCGGCGTGCGTCGGGGCGCCGGGCTTCGCCGGCTGTTCGAGGACCAATTCCCGATGATCCTTCCCCCAGAGCAGGAAGAGGGTCTCGGAATAGCCATCCTCGACTCCAATGCCGAAACCCACTTCTCCTTTACCAACGCGCTCGGGCTGGTCTCTCTCGAACAGGTGCAGCGGCTGGAGGCCGCCATGAACTATTTTCCGAAAGCACGCTGGATCGTCGCGCTGCACCATCACCTCGCGGAATATCCCATGCCGACGACGAAGTTCTCCGAGCGCATTGGAACGGCATTGATCAATGGGAGCTGGTTCGTCCGTAGGCTGCAAGCCTTTGCCGATCGCGTCGTGGTGATGCACGGTCACCGCCACATCGATTGGATCGGTGCATGCGGCGCATTGAAAATCATCTCCGCCCCCTCGCCGGTGATGAACGCTGCCGATGATGCGCCAAGCTATTTCTACATCCACCGGCTAACTAGCGGTCAGGGCGGAACGCTTTGCCTTGCCGAACCCGAAAAGGTGGAGGTTATACGCAGCTAAGTCTTTGCCCGCTTCGCATCCGCCGGTCCTCCGAGCAGATCGGCGAGCCAGCGCGTCGATGGGTGCTCGGCAGAGAAGGTGAGAAGCGCAAGCGTGATTGGCACGCCGATGAAGGTGCCGAACAGGCCCCACAGGAAGGTCCACAAGAAGATCGCAAACAGCACGATGAACGGCGATATCGACAGCGTGTTGCCGGCGACGCGTGGCTCGACATAGCTGCCGACCACGAACTGGATGATGTTGAGGCAGGCAAAGACACCGAACACCGCCGGCCAGCTCTCGAATTGCGTCATGGCAAGCAGCGTGGGAAACAGCGTGGCGATGAAAGGGCCGATGAAGGGGATGTAGTTCAGCACGAAGGCGATCACGCCCCACTCGAACGCGAATGGCAATCCGGTAACGCCGGCGAAAAGGCCGACCAGAAGGCCCGTGACCGCGCTCATCTGCGTACGCACCAGCAGATATTTCCGAAATTTGGCCGCGGTCGCCGCACTGCCATTGAGCAACACGCGCGCCGCCGTGGTGTTTTCCAATCTGTCTATCCTTCGCTTGACGTCCTCGACCTCGAGCAACCCCAGCACGACATAGACGAGCGCGATCAGCCAGAAGCTCAGCGTGGTGTTGACGCGGCCGGTGACGTATTGCGTGGCGCGCAGCAGCCAGCCGACGTTGAAATGCTCGGCCCAAAGGCTGGCGACCTCGATGCCATGGCCATCAAGCCACACCACGGCTCGTTCATAGAATGTCTGATAGCGCGCCGCATCGGCGACCAGGAAATGGCCGACGCGCCCAAAGCCCCATGCAGCCAGCGAAGCGAAGGCAAGGCAGACCGCCACCGTGACCAGCATGGTGATCGCGAGCGCTGCGAGTTTTGGCATCCATGACTGCAGCCATTTCTGCGCCGGCCAAACGATCGCGATGATGAAGAGCGCCGCAGCCAGCGGCGCCAGCACGCTGCGCGCCTGGGATGCAGCCGCGCCGACGAGCACCACGGCGATGATGACGGTTGCAACCTTTTGCCCGGAGCCGTCCCCCATCCTGGATTCCTCCGACGTTGCGGCAGTCGAAGATTGTCAGTTGCTTCAATCGGCCGCAAGGGTGGTCAGAGGCCACGGGTTGGATGCCCCTCCATGCGCTGATTGCGCAGGCGCCGAAACGATGTTCAGCGCTGTAGCCCGGGTGGAGCGCAGCGTAACCCGGGAGCTCTGCATCGACGTCTACAGGAGGCCCCGGGTTGCGCTACGCTTCACCCGGGCTACAGAATCTCGGCCTTGTTCAGGCCACCAGCTTGGCGAACAGGTCGGCGTCGACATTGCCGCCGGAGAGAACGATGACGACGTTCTTGCCCTTGGCGTCGATGCGGCCGGCGAGCAACGCGGCAAGGCCGACGGCACCGCCGGGCTCGACCACCAGCTTCAATTCGCGATAGGCGAACGCCACCGCTGCGGCGACTTCCTCGTCAGAGGCTGACACGCCGCGCGCCAGCAGCTTGCTGTTGATCGCGAATGTCAGCTCGCCCGGCATCGCCGCCATCAGCGCGTCGCAGATGGTGCGGGCGGCGGCCGGATGCGGCTCACGATGTCCCGCCTGCAGCGATAGCGCGTGGTCGTCATAGCCCTTCGGCTCGGCGACGATCACCTGGGCTTGTGGGAACTGAGCCTTCACCGCTGTCGCGACGCCCGCGATCAGTCCGCCGCCGGACGCCGGCGCCACCACGATGTCGGGGTTAAGCCCAAGCGCGGCCATGTCCTCGGCGATCTCGCGGCCTGCGGTGCCCTGCCCTGCGATCACGAAGGGATCGTCGTAGGGACGCACCAATGTCGCGCCACGCTTGCTCGCAATGCCATTGGCGATCGCCTCGCGGTCCTCGCGGTCGCGGTCATAGAGCACGACCTCGGCGCCATAGGACTTGGTGCGCTCGCGCTTGGTGATGGGCGAGTCCGCCGGCATCACGATAGTCGCCTGCATGTTGAGGATCTTCGCCGCCGCGGCCACACCCTGGGCGTGGTTACCGGAGGAGAATGCGACGACCCCGCCGCCGCGCTGGGCCTGCGGGATCGACGACAGCTTGTTGAAGGCGCCGCGGAACTTGAACGAGCCGGTCCGCTGCAGCATTTCCGGCTTCAGGAACACCTTGGTCCCGGCGCGCTCGTTGAGGACGGGAAAGGACAGCAGCGGCGTGCGCACCGCGAACGGCGCGACCACCTTTGCGGCGGCTTCGATATCAGCCGCGTCGACGGGTGGATTTGCGATGATTTCGGTCATACGCAATTTGTAACGCGGCCGCCGACAGGCCGGCAAGACGCTTCTGTGTGATGCACAGAAGGGGATTCGTAGCCCGGGTGGAGCGGAACGCGTAACCCGGGACCGCTGGTCAACGCCGATACAGAAGTCCCGGGTTGCGCGGAGCCTGTCATCGGGCGCGCGTTCGCGCGACCCGTTGGCTCCACCCGGGCTACGGGTCTCAGGCTAGGCTGCGAAATGCGGGTCCTCGGCCACGAATTCGGCTGGCTCGCTCTCGGGCGCGGATTCAGGCTCGACCGGCCGGAGATTGAGGGCGTGGTCGATAAAGACGCGCGCCGAGGCTTGCCAGGTGTGGCGCGCGGCAAAGTCGACGCAGACCCGCGCCGGGATGCTGAGCGCCTCCAGGCAGGCCTCGCGGAGGTCTTCCTTGAGCACGCCGACCGGCGCAGTACCGATCACGTCACGCGGACCGACCACTGGGAAAGCGGCGACCGGCAGGCCGCTCGCAAGCGCCTCCAGCAGCACCAAACCGAAGGTGTCGGTCCTGCTCGGGAACACGAACACATCGGCAGCGGCATAAATGCGCGCCAATTCCTCGCCGTGCCGTGCGCCCAGGAACACGGCGTCGCGGTATTTCCGCTCCAGTGCCGGACGCGCCGGCCCGTCGCCGACAACGACTCTGGTGCCCGGCAGATCGAGGTCGAGGAAGGCTTCCAGGTTCTTCTCGACCGCCACCCGGCCGACGCTCAGGAAAACCGGTGCCGGAAGACAGAGGTCGACATGGCGCGGATGGAACAGCGCGGTATCGACGCCGCGCGACCACAGCACCACATTGCGAAAACCGCGCGAGCGCAGTTCGGCGGCGAGCGCCGGGGTTGCCGCCATCACCGCCTGGCTCGGCCGATGGAACCAGCGCAACAGCCGCCAGATCCAGCTTTCCGGGATCGGCGAGCGCGCCGAGACATAGTCGGGAAAGCGGGTGTGAAAGCTCGTGGTGAACGGCAGGCCGCGCTTGCGGCAATAACGGCGCACCAACAGGCCGATCGGACCTTCGGTGGCGATGTGGATGCTGTCAGGCTTGTCCTGCTCGATCAGCGCGGCAATCGCGGCCGGATGCGGCAAGGCCAGCCTGAGGTCGCGATAGCTCGGCATCGCGAAGGTGCGGAACGATTGCGGTGTGAGAAATGCGATCTCAACGCCGAGGCCCTTTGCCGCCTCGGCCATCATGGTCAGCGTCCGAACCACCCCATTGACCTGGGGATGCCATGCGTCGGTCGCGACCAGGATTTTTGTCATGCGGCGCGCGCCGTGACCCGTGGAACTGGTGCGATGCGCCGGACCGGATCGGTCCAGGTGATGATCTCGAAGCGGCCGTCCTCATGCTCGGCCAGCGCCGTGCAGCTCTCGACCCAGTCGCCGCAATTCATGTAGCGGATGCCGTGCTCGTCGCGGATGGTCGCATAGTGGATGTGGCCGCAGATCACGCCGTCGCAGCCATGGCGACGCGCTTCGCTGGCTAGCGTGGTTTCGAACGCGCCGATATAGTTCACCGCCTTCTTGACCTTCAGCTTCGCCCATTGCGACAGCGACCAATAGGGCACGCCGAACATGCGGCGGAAGAAGTTGACGAAGCGGTTCATCTGGATCGCGAAGTCGTAGGCCTTGTCGCCGAGATGGGCGAGCCAGCGCGCATTCTGCACCACGAGGTCGAAGATATCGCCGTGGATCACAAGGTAGCGCTTGCCGTCGACGCCGGTGTGGATGGTGTTCTCCATCACATCGATGCCGCCGAAATGCGTGCCGTAGTATTTACGCAGGAACTCGTCGTGATTGCCGGGGATGTAGATGACCTTGGCGCCCTTGCGCGCCTTGCGCAGCATCTTCTGCACGAAGTCGTTATGGGTCTGGGGCCAGTGCCAACTCGACTTCAGCGCCCAACCGTCGACGATGTCGCCAACCAGGTAGATCGTGTCGGCATCGTGAGAGCGCAGGAAATCCAGCAATCGGTCGGCTTGCGACCCGCGGGCTCCGAGATGGACATCGGAGATAAACAACGTGCGAAAGCGCCGCTCGGGGCTCTCTTCACTGAAAGAGTCGCTTCCCATACCTGTGCACCTAACAAATCCCTGTGACAGGGCGATGACGATTCGTCGCAGCCAACGGTCCCACCAGAATCAGCTATGCGCCCCTTTGAAATGCGGATAACAGCGCCATGCGACAATCTGGCGACACGAGGGGCCGTGGATGTACGGAACGAGGCCTGTAGCCCGGATGAAGCGAAGCGCAATCCGGGATAAGCGCCTCCAAGGCGCGCAAAGGCCCCGGATTACGCTGCGCTCCATCCGGGCTACGGCGTTGCGGGTCGTCTAATAAAATCTGTGAAAATGATGCACCGGCCCGTGGCCGTGGCCGACGGTGAAACGATCGGCGGCTTCGATCGCGGCGCTGATCCAGCGCTTGGCATTGCGCACGGCTGACGTCACGTCTTCGCCCTTGGCAAGCTCAGCTGCGATCGCTGACGACAATGAGCAGCCGGTGCCATGGGTGTTTGCGGTGTTGATGCGTGGCGCCGCGAGCACGATCGCGCTGTCGGCATCGACGAGATAGTCGATGCTCTCGCTGCCCTGCCCGTGCCCGCCCTTGATCAGCACCGCCTGACAGCCGAGCGCAAGCAGCCGCCTGCCCTGGCTCTCGATGGCGGCCTCGTCTGCGGCCATCGGTTCATCGAGCAGTGCTGCGGCTTCCGGCAGGTTCGGGGTGATCAACGACGCAAGCGGGATCAATCTCGTGCGCAGCGCATCGACCGCCTCCGCGGCAAGCAGGCGATCGCCCGAGGTTGCAACCATCACCGGATCGAACACGACATGCTTCGGCGACCAGCGCTCGAGCCCGGCCGCGATCGCATCGATGATCGAGAGCTCGGCGACCATACCGATCTTGACCGCGCCGACCGCGAGATCGGAGAACACTGCATCGATCTGCGCGGTCACGAACTCGGCCGGCACCTGGTGGATGCCGCGCACGCCCATCGTGTTCTGCGCGGTCAGCGCGGTGATGACGGAGGCGCCGTAGACGCCGAGCGCGGCAAAGGTCTTCAAATCCGCCTGGATGCCGGCACCGCCAGAGGAATCCGAACCGGCAATGGTAAGTGCGATCGGCGTCGTCATCGGAAAGCTGCCACGCAGTAGACGATCATGAGTTGTCCTAGGTTTGATCATCCCTTGTCGAATCGAGCGGAGACCTGGACTTCACCTCGCCCCGCTTGCGGGGAGAGGTCGAAATTCAAGCGCAGCTTGAATTTCGGGTGAGGGGGAGCCTCCACGAGGGTATCTGCCACCGTGTTCGTGGAGAGAGCCCCTCACCCCAACCCTCTCCCCGTAAGAACGGGGAGAGGGAAGTGCCGCCGTCAATCCGTACTAGTTAAAATCAGTTCGCTTTAGCGCCAAGGACCAAGGCCGGCAAGCTGGCTTGCCATCGCACCCCGAATTTGGCTCTATGCACCGGCTACCCTGCCCCGGAGATGACAGCGATGGTTCCCTTCTTCATCCAGATCAAGTGCAAGCTCGGCCAGTCCTATGCCGTCGCCAATGCGCTGGCGGAGGCCGAGATCGCCTCCGAGATCTACTCCACCGCGGGCGATTACGATCTCCTGGTGAAGTTCTACGTCGACAAAGACACCGACATCGGCCATTTCGTCAACGAGAAGGTCCAGGTCATCCCGGGCATCCAGGACACCCACACCATCATCACCTTCAAGGCGTTCGGGACCACCTAG
>NZ_PSRR01000299.1 GCF_004296405.1 Bradyrhizobium sp. Leo170 | reverse complement strand
GGCGTTGGCGCCGTCCTCCCAGGTGACCTTCAGCGCGTCGCGGCCCTTGATCGCCGCGCCGGTGTTGCGGGCAATCACGGCGATCCCGCCGAGCGGCTGGAATTTCGAGGGCCACGGCCATCCCTTCACTTCCATCACCTTCTCGACGCCGGAAACCTTCATCGCCTCCGCGCCGTCGAACGACGCCACCTTGCCGCCAGTCACCGGCGGGCGGGCGATCACGGCATATTTCATGCCGGGCAACCGCACGTCGGCGCCGTATTGGGCCTTGCCCGTCGTGATGTCGTGGAGGTCGACGATGCTGATCTCGCCCTTGCCCAGGTAACGAAAATCCTTGGGATCCTTGAGCTTCAAGCCTTCAACGCTCGGTACCGACTCCTTGGCGGCATCGGCGGCCAATTCGCCAAAGCCGAGCTTGCGTCCACTCGCGCCGTGGACGACTTCGTGATTGACGGCCTTTACCTCGGCTGCCGGCACGCCCCAACGTTTTGCAGCGGCCTGCTCAAGCATGGTGCGGGCCGAGGCGCCGATCTGGCGCATCGGGATCAGATAGTGCCGCGTGCTACGCGAGCCGTCGGTATCCTGGTTGCCGAACTTGACCTCGTCGCCGTGCGCCTGCTGGACGCGAACGCGCTTCCAGTCGGCCTCCAGTTCTTCGGCGACGATCATGGGCAGGCTGGTGCGCACGCCGGTTCCCATCTCGGCACGGTGCGCGACGATTGTGACCATTCCATCCGGCGCGATCGAGACGAAGACGCGCGGGTCGACCACAGTACCGTGCGGCATCTTCCCCGCGCCGGTCTCGTAGGCAAAGCTCGGCCGCATCATGACCGGTGCGGCGAGCACGAACCCGCCGGCCAGCCCCAAGGTCTTCAGGATGCTGCGCCGCGAAATGTTCTGGACCTTGATGTGCTTCTCGAAACCGCGAAGCTTGCTGGGATTGGTGAGGATATTCATGTCACACTCCCGTCGATGCGAGATGGACCGCGTTTTCGATCCGCTGGTAGCAGCCGCAGCGGCAGATGTTGCCGGACATGGCTTCGCGGATCTGGTCGTGCGAAGGCTTTGGATTGTCCATCAACAACGCCGCCGCCTGCATAATTTGGCCGGTCTGGCAAAAGCCGCATTGCGGCACGTTGAGCTGCCGCCAGGCCTTCTGCACCGGGTGGTCGCCGGTCGGGTGCAGGCCCTCGATGGTGGTGACCTCGCGGCCGCCGACGTCGGACACGGAGGTGATGCAGGCGCGCACGGCCTGCTTGTCGACGATGACGGTGCATGAGCCGCACAGCGCCTGGCCACAGCCGAACTTGGCGCCGGTCAGCCCGACCTCGTCACGGATAAACCAGAGTAGCGGAAGATCGGGATCGCCATCCCAGTTCTGTTCCTGGCCATTAATCTTCACCTTGATCATGATCGTCTCTCCCTCTTCAGACGGAGCCGTCAGGAGCGTCTCCACGAGGTGAGCGAGAACATCTATCCTGGGATATCCCCTCGTATGGCCTCAGGCAAAACTGACCTCGCTGAGAAACCGCAGACTGCACCGTAGGATCTGGTTGATTGTCAGTGTCGGCCCATCCTCCTGTTTTGATTTCGCTTTGTTCAAGGTATGGACTGGTGGAAGCCTAGCACAAAGCGCGACCGAATAGGATTCCCAACGCCTTGTTTGCCTTTGTATTTTAGCGAGGGCTGCCTGCTCGGACGGCGTGCTTTTGGTCAAGAGCCCTTACGCAGTGGTCCTCACGAGACGAGATTTTTTTCGAAGAGCTGTATGCGGCTATAAAGATCGACGTATCCTATTTGTGGATGTATTCCGGGCGCTGACAGCTTTTTCCTTCGTCGTGAAGCCGCGCATTTTCAGCGTCTGAATTGGCGGCGTTTCATTCTAAACCAAGCATGCAATGTGGGCTTCGCGGCTGGAGGAGTTGGGAATAGGTGTAACTCTGCGATAGTCGCATTGTGCGCCTACCCTTGCCGCGTTCGAGGGACGCTTCGGATATGCCTACAACGACGATCGGGCTCGCTGTCACGTTAGCTTTCTCGCTGGTTGCCTTCACAATGCCAACGTCGGTTTGGGCAGCCAGTCCGACGTTGACGGTGTCAGCCGATGGCGGCGTCCGTATCTTCGATCGGGACGCGCTGCTTGCCCGCACAGATGTCGTCGAAATCACCACCTCGCGTGATGTCGCATACCGTACTCCTCGGACGTATCGAGCCGTGGCTCTCTCGAAGTTACTTGAAGGAGTTCCCATTCCGCCTGATGCCGTTGTGGAAGCGGCAGCACAAGACGGCTTCGTGACCCAGCTTCCTCGCGATCTGGTCTATGCTAATGACGGCATCATCGGGTACTTGGCAATCGAGGTCGCCGACACGCCGTGGCCGCCAATTCCAGGTAAGGATAAGAGCGCAGGCCCCTTCTATATCGTATGGCTCGGCGATCAAGCGTCATCCGTCCCAATCATGAAGTGGCCTTACCAAGTTGTCAGTTTGTCGGTGCAGGATGCGCCAGCCAAGCGGTGGCCCACGCTCGCGGTTGATCCCACGCTCCCTGCGCTCCATCCGGCACGAGACGGCCAAACCATCTTCGTGAACAAGTGCTTCACATGCCATACGATGAACCAGGCCGGATCGGCGTCCGCGGGCCCCGATCTGAATTTGCCGATGAACCCGACGGAGTACTTCACCGATGCCGGTTTGCGCGCGCTGATCCGAGATCCGCGCTCGGTTCGGGTTTGGCCCGAGCAGCGGATGCCCAGGTTTGCCGAAGAGGACCTGAGCGATGAGGAACTCGAGCTGATCTTGGCATATTTGAGTCACATGGCGCATAGGAAGAGCCGAGCAACGGAGGGTGGAAGCGGCAAACGCTAAATCGTAAAGCTCGATTACGGTTGGCGACGAGTGAGGATGATGCCGACGTCGAGGCGCCTCACTGTGCAATTGGACCTGGAGTCTGATCAGGAGGTCACGATGAAAATTGACAGCACCACATTCGGCGCGATTACGATTGACGGAACGACCTATCAGTACGATGTGGTCGTTCGTCTTTCCGGCGAAGTTGTAAAGCGGAAAAAGAAGCTATCAAAGAACCTCTATGGTACCTCGCACGTGCTTTCAAAAGACGAGGCAAAGTTTCTCTTCGAGAAAGGGTGCGACCAGGTCGTCATTGGTTCCGGTCAGATGGGCAACGTGCACCTGTCACCGCAAGCTGAAGCCTATGTCAAAAGGAAGGGCTGCGAGGTGCTGTTGAGGCCGACACCCGAGGCGATCCGGATGTTCAACCGGTCGCACGCCAGGAGGATCGGGCTCTTTCACGTGACCTGTTGAACGAAATTGCCCGGTGAAGCTGTGCATCTACGTTGGATCGGCCGGTTCGGCGCGCCGCTTATTGCTTTTGTTTTGACCATTGCGCCGTCATTTTCGCCGGCGCACGCCGTTGAGGATGCTCGCAAGGTGAGCGTCGTGTCCTTCGGCCTTTTCGGCGATCAGGGCGTGTTTAGAAACGAGGCAATCGGTGCAGCACGGATCGTAGCGGGCCGTTTCGGGAGCGGCCCGGTCAACGTGCAATACAATTGGAAGAAGGGCGGAGGTGCAACGATTGAAGGGCTGGCTAGGTCCCTGCAGGCAGCGGCCAATGGGATGGACGCCGAGAACGACGTTCTGTTCTTGATTCTCACCTCGCACGGCTCCCCCGACGGGCTTGCAGTCAAAGCGGGGCGGCTTACGCAAACGCTCACGCCGTCCAATCTCGCTGGCATGCTGGCGCGGACCGGTATGCGACACAAGGTGGTGATCATCTCGGCCTGCTATTCCGGGGTCTTTATCCCTCGTCTCGCGAACCCCGATACGTTGGTCATCAGCGCGGCCGATGCCGACCATCCATCGTTCGGCTGCCGGGACAAAGCCAAGTGGACCTATTTCGGCGACGCCTTTTTCAATGTCGCAATCCGGCAGGCTAAACGCCTGAAGGACGCCTTTGTTGTGGCGCGCTCGCTCGTCAAAAGGCGAGAACTGCGTGAGCACTTCGAGCCGTCGAATCCCCTCATGGCAGGCGGCGAAAACGTCCAGCCGTTGCTCGTTGCGCGTCCCTGACTCTTGGGCGCGCCGTTCGTGAAGCGTTCTGTGGGTGGGGGACCGTGTAGCGCGACAACTAAGTTGAAACTCTGTGCATTGAATTTCTTTGCCTTTTTTATACGTCCCGCCAGGCATTTGGGACTACCCGCCACGCGAATTGGAACTGTCCAGCGTCCACGCCACATAAATTGAAACTGATTTTGCCGGCCGGGTACAAGCAAACGACCGCGTCGCGAGAGGGCCACCGCCCGACTCGTAGTCTGGGACTTCGCTCTTGAAATCATTGAAGTTCGTTGCCGTGAGAGCTCGCATCAGCGCGAAAAGTTGCCAAGGAACTCCAGGTGGAGAGTTCGACAGGGCTGGAGTTTCCGACGGCGCGGGAAGGGAGCACATTAGAGACAGTGCCAGCCAGGGCAAACGAGCTGGTCGGTCGGGCTTAATGCGGATGTCCGCGAAGGGAGGGACGGTGCCACCCAAGTTGGGCGTTGCGCCGCGTATGTCTGGACCAGAAGAGTACCATCCCTCCTGCGCGACTTTGATGGTTAGAACTAGCCGTCCATAACAGTCTGGCTGCAGGTTCGGATCCTGCCGTCGTCTGATCGACGTAGGGGCTTATGCGGACACTTTGAAAACGACTCGATTTCCGCTTTAAGAACGAATCGATTTCGTTTTGAGAACGACTCGATCGCAGATCCCGCTGATACTTCTCGTAAATTCCGCCTCGTTTTTTTTCGCCGATTTTTGAGCTCGAAAAAAGTGAGGGGGGTCAAATCAGCTTCTTTGGGTCCCCAGATGCCTGCATATCCCCGCTCCAACGGCCTCGCGAGGAAGCCATGAAGCAGCCACCGACGAAGTTCGTCTTCCATGAGCAAGAGGTCGGCGACGTCAGCTTTCGTGCGATGGTGGAAGCTCGTCGCGTTGTTCTTCACATGGAGAATTCGAGCAGCCGCGAGTCCAGTGTGGACCTCATTGGACAGGCATTCGCTCTGCCTTGCCTTTGCTATTCCGAAGCAGGCTGGCAGCGCCGCGGAAGCCATTCCGGTCCGCCGGGCTGGGCTGTTTGCCACGACACAGCGCTTGAGCCCCGGATGTTTCTCGGGCACCTTCACAGCGATGACGTGCGGCTTCTGGCGCACGAGTTCGGGCTGCATCGCGGAGATTTCCTCGGCCATCAGGTGGCGTTCAAGGATTCCATCGCTGGCCAGACTTTGAAGCAGATCATGCTCCATGATCCCATCCGCGCGGCGCTCTTCCGGAAGGCCGACGCATCGCTCGACAATTGGGCCGAGCAGGTCGTTTCCGAGGAGCCGGCGCGACCCTGTCGACTGGCGATATGAGGGGACTCCGGCTTCGAAGGCCTTAGACGAAGTGAGTAATCCTTTGGCGCAGGGGCGGTGGTCGACATCTTCTCAACCCAAGGTCATGCCTGCTATATCCGGCACCGCATACCGGAAGAGTCGATGAGAAGCCCTGCCATTCGGATCCAGGAACTCGATGACAGCCAGCTTGAGGAGTTCGTAGATCTTTGGGCGAGCCAAAAGTCGAAGCTATACGTCAGCGTGGAGCGGGTCGGCGGCGCCAACGATAAGGGCCGAGACGTCATCGGATTCTAACCCTCCGCCGACACGAAGGCGAATGGCACCTCTACCAGTGCAAACGGAAGACGCTGGGATCGAAACTCGGGCTTTCAGAGGCGCTGCTCGAACTCGGAAAGGTCTTCTACCATCATTCCGAGGGCGCTTACGCGACGCTCCCAACCAAGATCGTTTTCGTTTCGCCGAGAGGCATTGTCGGCCCGTTAATGACCTTGCTTCAAAATCCTTCGACGATAGCCAGAGCGCTAATCGGCAACTGGGATAACTACTGCAAAAACAAGATCACGAACGTGCCGGTGCCCCTCACGGATCGATTAAAGGCCCTGATCGACGGATACGACTTCGTCAACGTCGAGTATCTAACGGCGCCTTTGATCGTCAAAGATCCGGCCGCTCGCGCGGCTCTGATCAAGGTTCTCGGTCTGATCCCGGATGAAGCCCCGCCGGGCGTCGCCCCCGTCTCCATCCAGCCCGAGGAACTCGAGTATGTCGACCAGCTTCGCCGGGTGTACAACGAGGCATCGGGAAGCGAAATTCAGACGGCCGACGAGATCCTGCGGCATCCGGAGCATGCCCAACATTTTCTCGATCAGCGCACGCGCTACTTTGACGCCGAGCATTTTCAGCGCTTCCACCGCGACAGCTCACCTCCGGAAGCGTTGGCGGCTTTCCGTGAGGACGTCTATCATGGCGTCATCGACGTCCACCGTCAGCGTCACCCGAGCAGTCTCGAACGACTGGACGCCGTTATGCGACACGCGTCGACGTTGCCCGCTGGTCTGATCGGCCGCGTCGTACGCGTGCCCGTCAAACAGGGGATGTGCCACCACCTGGCTAACGAGGGACGAATGAAATGGATTCCGTAGAGAGCTTCGGAAAACTGTTCAATTCCCCCTGGAGGCGGGGATCAGGGCCGTCGTAGTGCTGGAAAAGCTGCGTCCGGAAGCCGCCGATCTCGCAGAGATGGTGCTTTTGGATCACGTGGTGGTCCACACTGCTGATATCGGAGGGCCGCCGAGCCTACATCCAGACCTATCCGATCGCAAGGGCGAGCTTCTCGTCAGGCGGCGTCTCGTCGAGAGGAGCCTTGACCTGATGCGCCGCTGCCATCTCGTCGATCAAGAAATCACCGACCAAGGAGTTCTGTATCGAGCTTCCGACGAGGCTGCCGGTTATATCGAGCTTTTGGAAACGCACTATTCCCAGAAGTTGAAGGACTGCGCCGATTGGATCGCGCTTCAGGTAAGGTCGGTCGGCAAACATCAATTCAAAAATTTCGTGCGCACCCAGATCGGAGATTGGACCGAGGCGTTTAGCACGACTAGCGGAACCTCCCTTCAGGGATAATGAGGGATGGGGTCGCGCGCTTCATCATCCGTCGGCTGGCCGTAACGGGACCGAAGGTCCCGACGGCCGAACTGCTGTTCGCGGATGGCGTCAATGTCATTTGGGGCGCGTCGAACACGGGAAAATCGTTTACAGTCAAGCTTCTCGATTTCATGTCGGGCGCAAAGCCGAAAATGCTGCCCAACATCAATCAGCGACAAGGTTACAACAAAGCCTGGCTTGACCTGATCCTGCCGACATCTGGCCAAGTCACTCTCGTGCGCGCGCTCGCCGGCGGTAGCTTCGGACTGTACAACCATTGGGTCCAGCCTGACACCAAGGAAGAAGCGACGCGCACGCTTTCACCGGAACACAAGGGGAAAGACAGCCTTTCTGGGTTTCTGTTGGCAGAAATCGGCATCGCCGACAAATCTTTTTCAAAGACGCAGCACGCCGCGAAAGTCGCATTCTCCTTCAGACATTTTGTCCCCTACCTCTTGACCGAGGAAACGGACATGATGGGAGAGTGGCCTCCGATCCGAATTTCGGACTTTAACAGCGACACGTTGGATAAGAATGTCCTGAAATTCATTGCCACCGGCATCGATGATTCCGCCGTCATCGAGACGCCCAGTCCCGATGCCCAGAAGTCCATCAACTCCGGCAAAGTTCAGATGGTCGAAGAGATGCTCGCGACCGCAGAGCAAGAGCTCAACCGCGAGTATCCCGACCCATCCGACCTGGAAAATCAGCTTGCGAAACTTGATAAGGCCACCGACGAGCTCCAGTCGACTTTGGTCCAGCGCCAAAACGAACTGGATCAACTGCGGCTTGATCGACGGTTCATTGTCGACTCGATAGCCGAAACCCAAGAGCGGCAGACGGGGAGCTTTCCGAAGATGAGAAGGCAATCGCGGCCAGCGGTGTGAAGGAACGCTTCTTCATTTACTTGAAGGAAAAGAGCGCCGAGGCTCAATTCATCATCATCGAGAATGACCCGCCGCCCCCTTCTGTCGCAGACTACGCCACAATCTATTCTTTTGTAGGCAACGAGGGAGAGGAAGGTCGAAAGGGATTTTTCTGATCGACGATCTTAGGATCCAGCGCCTCCTGCTCGAGGTGACGCACGTCCGATCCGTACGCCAACCACTCCGCCAGCTCGCGGATTGCACTGTCGGACTTCGCGATCGAGGCCAAGCTCGGATCCGCATCTGCCGGCTGGCCGGATCTCTCGTCAAAGTCGATTGCGGTTACATCAATCTTCCTCGACGCAAACGCTAACAGCGGTGCGATCTCCCACGAAATCAGAAGTTCTCATCCAAAGAATAAGGCGCTCTAATACGAAAACTGCACAGAGGCTGATCTGGGAATGTCTACATTTTGCTCACGCGTGACGAGCGAATAGACGGAGCACATTTCGTGGCGCGAGACGTGGCTCGCTCGAAATGATGCGGCGTGTTGGGGCCAAAGCCTGCATCAGCCATCGTCAATCAGAAGCCTGCGCACGATCGTCCGATGGATTTGCCTTTCGGCCTAGAGGAAAAACCAAATCCCGGCAGCGACGGTACAATGACGTCGAACGCGTCTTCGGGCGAACTGCCGTAGCTTGCCGGGTCGCTCAGCGGCCCGATCGCACGCTGGTCTGCCTGCGGCGGCTCGACGATCGCTGTGCTTTACGCCTTCTTGGCGATAAGCGCTGCCGCGACTTGCCCGGCGGCCAGCGCATAAGCCGGATCACGGTGGATCAGCACCTGGGCCACGGCGCCATCAATGACAATCATCACCTGGCGAGCACGGAGCGCGGGCTCGCTCAAGCCTTCCGCGGCGATGCAGCCTTCGAGCCACGCTTCAAACTTCTTCTTGTGCGCCGATCCGATCTTCAGTGCGGGATGGCCTGGAGTACCCGCCAATTCGGCTGCGGCGCGGAGAAACCCGCATCCCTTCCAGCGTGCGGACCTCGTCACCCGAGCCAGTCTTTGAAACATCCCGAGAAGCTGCTCGGATAAATCCCCTTTGGTTTGATCCAGCCAGGCCGCGTAGTGGGCGAGCGTCGGCTCGTCGCGCGCGGTGAGATAGGCCGCGATGAGATCGTCCTTGCTGGGGAAATGATAGTACAGCGTGCGCTTGGTTACGCCGGCCCTCGCGGCGATCGCGTCCACGCTCGCGCTGCGGATCCCCTCGCCATAGAAGAGATCGTCAGCGGCCTGAATGATCTGCTCGCGGGTCGCATTCGCATCTCGTGCCACGCCGTCATTGTATACCGACTAGTGCATATACACAACGGGCTGTTTGGCCAATGCTCGCAGCTTGAGATGTGACGAATAACGCGCTGGCGCCCATGTCAGCGGTGTCCGACCTGCCGAAGGATGCGCTGCCATGCTTGCCGCGAAGCCCGCCCCACAATCCGCCTTCCCGCTGCGCGTGATCGTACTCATCGCGGTCGCCTCCACCGTGCTTTCGTTGAGCATGGGCCTGCGCCAGAGTCTCGGCTTGTTCCTGCGCCCGATCAACGCCGATCTTGGCGTCTCGGCGGCAGCCTTCGGCTTCGCGCTGGCGCTGCAGAACATCGTCTGGGGTCTGAGCCAGCCGGTGGTCGGCGTGCTCGGCGACCGCTACGGCGCGCGGCCCGTGTTGATCGCGAGCGCGCTCGTCTATGCCGCCGGCCTTCTGCTCATGGCTTTTGGCGGCCCAGCGCTCGGGCTCGATATCGGTGGCGGCGTCATCGCCGGGATCGGCATTGCCGGCACCAGCTTCGGCGTACTGCTGGGAGCGGTCTCGCGCGCCGTGCCGGCCGAGCAGCGCAGCCAGATGGTCGGGCTGGTGTCCGCAGCCGGCTCGCTCGGAACCCTGGTCCTGGCGCCGCTCGGCCAAGTGATGATCACGGAATACGGTTGGCGCACGGCGCTGCTTGCCTTCGCCGGCATTGCGCTGCTGATGGGTGCGGTCGGCGCCCTGATCGGCCGCCCCGCCACGACTGCATCTACGCCGGGCGACGGTGAGGCCGCGGCTTCGACTCACGCGGCGCTACTCCAGGCGGCGGGCCATCGAGGCTACATCGCCATGGCCGTTTCGTTCTTCGCCTGCGGCTTTCAACTGATGTTCATCACGACCCACCTGCCGCAGTTCCTGGCGATCTGCGGCCTGGCCCCGTCGGTCGGCGCCAGCGCGCTCGGGCTGATTGGTCTCGGCAATGCGGCCGGCTCGTACGTCGTCGGGCTGCTCGGCGCCCGCTACAGCCAGAAGCGGCTGCTCGCGCTCATCTATCTGTTGCGCACGCTCGCCATCGCTGTCTATCTCGCCGCGCCGATCAGCGCCGCCTCGACCCTCGTCTTCGCCGCCACCATGGGCGTCCTGTGGCTCAGCGTGGCGCCGTTGGTGAGCGGCCTGATCGGGCGGATGTTCGGGCTGCGGCACTTCAACACGCTTTTCGGCCTCACCTTCCTCAGCCACCAGGTCGGCGCCTTTGTGGGCGCGTGGCTGGGCGGTGTCACCTTCGATCTCACAGGGTCCTACGCCACCGCCTGGACATCGATGCTCGTCGTTGGCCTCGCCGCCGCGGCCTTGCAATGGAGCATGGACGACCGTGCCACTGGGGCCGGGCGTCCGAACGCGGCGCTGACCGCAGGTCGTGCCATGCAAGACGCATAACCGTGCGCGTCTTTCCTAACAGCAACCAAAGGAGTCGTTACTATGCCACTCGCTCAAATCTACGTTCCGCAAGGGGCCCTTACTCTCGATCAGCGGCGCGCGATGATCAAGGGTGTGACGGATGTCATCGCCACTGTTGAGAAGCTGCCGCCGAGCGCGCGGCCCTATGTGACCGTGCTCATCAACGAGGTGGCAGATGGCGGCTGGGGCGTGGCCGGCCACGGCTACACCCTCTCCGAGATCCCAGAG
>NZ_PSRR01000298.1 GCF_004296405.1 Bradyrhizobium sp. Leo170 | reverse complement strand
CAGCTCATGCCGCGAGAACGCGCACTCGCATCCTCCCCGCTGTTTGACAATTGAATCAGACCTCACCTCGTCATTGCGAGCGGAGCGAAGCAATCCATCGCGCCGCGTGTGGGGGCATGGATTGCTTCGCTGCGCTCGCAATGACGTGGATAGCGCGGCGCACTCGCACCTATCCCCTCACCCTGAGGAGACCGCGCAGCGGTCGTCTCGAAGGGCGAGGCCACCGGCAGGGCCTCATCCTTCGAGACGCGGCGAAGACGCCGCTCCTCAGGATGAGGTCTGGCAGCGACGTAGGGTGGGCAAAGCGAAGCGTGCCCACCACCGCGCACGGAATGCTTGATGGTGGGCACGCTGCGCTTTGCCCACCCTACATCTCTGTTCAGCAAGCGAATGCCTTCAGCCCTGCGCGCGTTCGATATTGCCGCTGCGCGTCGGCACGCCGAATTCGCGCCGGCAGACGTCGGCGAGCACCGCCACGCCTTCGCGGATCTGCTGATGCGAGGGGCTCGCGAAGCACAGCCGCAGCCGGCTGCCGGACCACGCCTTGTTGGTCGACCATTCCGGTCCCGGATTGATGGAGACGCCGGCGGCGAGCGCCGCCTGGTAGAGTTTCAGCGTATCGACATGATCCGGAAGCTTGACCCACAGAAAGATGCCGCCCCTCGGCTCCTCGAATTCCGCCACGGTGCCGAACTGCTCGTTCAGCGCCTCCATCAGCGTATCGAGCTTCTTGCGCAGGCCGCGCGTCAGCTCCGGCACATGGGTCGCAAAATGCGGCGCGCAATATTCGGCGAGCACCATCTGCTCCAGCGCGCCGGAGCCTGCATCGGTCTTCAGCGCCAGCATCCGCGACATCACCTCCCAGGGTGCGACGATGAAGCCGACGCGCAGGGCAGGCGCGATCGATTTCGAGAACGAACCGATATGGATCACGCCGCCATGCTGGCTCATGGCGTAGATCGCGGGCGGGCGCTCGCCGCTCCAGGTGAGGTCGGCGTAGCAATCGTCCTCGAAGATCGGCACGCCATACTCGCGCGACAGCTTCAGCATCTCGGCGCGGCGGCTCTCCGGCAGGATCGAGCCGGTCGGGTTCTGCACGGTCGGGATGGTGTAGATATATTTCGGCGTGATGCCGCGCCGCTTATGGTCGGCGAGCGCGGCAGCCAGCGCATCGATCCGGATGCCGTCCTGGTCGAGGGGAATGCCGACGGCGTTGACGCCGAGCCGCGTGAGCCGGTTCAGCGAGCCCTGATAGGTCTCCTGCTCGATCAACACGGTGTCGCCCCGCGCAAGCAGCGTGTGGTTGACGAGGTCGAGCGCCTGCAGCGAGCCCGAGACGATCAATATGTCATCGGCCGTGCAGACGATGCCGGCGTCGCGCTTGAGCTTGCCGGTGAGGAATTCGCGCAAGGGCCGATACCCCTGCGGGCCATGGGCGAGGTTGTAGGTCGCGAGCGCCTTGCCCTCGCGCTTCAACACCGCGTTGACCGCCTCGATCAGCCCGTCGACCGGAACCCCATCCGGATCGTTGTTGCCGCCGACGAAGCTGTATTTGGCAAGCCCGGTCCACTTGGCGGCCGCCGCCGGCAGGCCGGCGGGCAACAGCGGCGCGAAATCGAATTGGGTTGAGGCGGACATGGACATTCACTCCCGTGTTGTTGTCATTGAGAAGGCCCAAGTGAAGTGGAAGGCCCTCTTGCTAGTTCTTGCCGACGATCCTGATCGGTCGCCCCTGGCTGATGAAGGCATAATGCCCCGGGCCGACGCTGCCAACCATCAGCGCTTCGACCGCGGGTTCGGCGATCTCGCCGGCTGCGGCCCAGTCCACCACGAAATTTGCGCCGGTGCCGCCGCGCACGTCGGAAATGGGGATGAAGACCTCGATGGTTGCGAACGGCTTCAGCGCGATCGGCGCCTTGAGGTAGCTTTCAACCGGCTTGCCTTCGGTGTCGAAATAGGCGATCCGCTTCAATACGAGGGGCTTGGTCTCGGAGGTGTTGTGGACACTCAATGTCACCGAGAAATCGGCCCTGAGCCTGCCTTGGCTCATCGAGACACTGGAATAGACTGGGACATAGAAAGAGCCGGAAACGGCGAGATTCTCGGCGGGAACAGCCGTCAGCGAACTCGCAAAACCCTGCTCGATGCTGCCGTTTTGCGCCATGGAGGGGCGGGATGCGGTCAGCGATGCCAGAATCGCCAGAAACAGGCTAAGGGCGCGGATGTGACAGATTGCTCGTTTGACCCCCGTGCTTGGGTCTCTAGGTTGCGATGAGGAGAAGCCCCAAGACATGCATGAACTTATAGGTGATATTACTTTAAGCATCCTGTTCGCCTGGGTGCTCGGCCTGTTAGCTCATTTCTCCCGGCAACCCCTGATCCTGGCCTACCTTATCGCCGGGTTTTTGATTGGTCCATTCGGCACGGGTCTGGTCAAGTCCCAGGAATCGATCAGCGTCATATCAGAGCTCGGCCTGATCTTCATGCTGTTCATGATCGGGCTCGAGATCGACCTGAAGAAGATCGTCCGCGCCGGCAAGGTGATCCTGTTCGCGGCGGGCGGCCAGCTCCTGGGCGGCTGCCTGCTCGGCATCCTGTTTTTCGTCGGCATCGGGCTGTCGATGGGCGGCGGCGGCAAGTTCGACGCGCTTTATCTCTGCGTCGCCTGCGCGCTCTCCTCGACCGTGATCATCGTCAAGGTGCTCTACGAGAAGCGCGAGCTCGATACGCTGCCCGGCCGCATCACGCTGGGCGTGCTGGTGCTGCAGGACATCTTTGCGATCCTGTTCCTCGCGGTGCAGCCGAGCCTCGACAACCTCCAGGTCGGCATCATCCTGCTTTCGATCCTGCGCGTCGGCGTGCTGGTGGCGACGGCGCTGGTGCTCAGCCGCTACGTGCTGCCAAGGCTGTTTCAGCAGATCGCACGCCGCCCCGAGCTGATCCTCTTGGGCGCGCTCGCCTGGTGCTTCCTGATCGGCGAGGTCGCCGAACGCCTGCATCTGTCGCGCGAGATGGGCTCGCTGGTCGCCGGGGTGTCGCTGTCGACCTTCCCTTATGCGCTCGACGTCACCGCCAAGGTCACGACCCTCCGTGATTTCTTCATCACGCTGTTCTTTGTCGCGCTCGGGATGACCATCCCGGTTCCCGGCCTCTCGGTGATCGGGCTTGCGCTGTTGATTGCGGCGTTCACCGTAGTGAGCCGCCTGGTCACGACGTTCACGCCGCTCTATCTGATGAAGCAGGGCTTGAGGGCCAGCCTGCTGCCGGCGATCAACCTGGCGCAGATCTCGGAATTCTCGCTGGTGGTGATCCAGACCGGCGTCGCCGCCGGGCATATCTCCACTGCGACATCGAGCGCCGCCTCCTTCGCCTTCGTGGTGCTGGCGGTGTTGAGCACCTTCGCGATCACCAGGAGCAGCGAGATCACCCGTTCCCTGATCGGGCGGTTGAAGCGGATCGGGCTTCGCGACCTCGACCAGGCCCACCCTGCGGAAGGGGGCGGTCAGGAGGCCGGCCACGGCGAGAGCCGCCGGATCGTGATCCTCGGCTTTTTCCGCGCCGCCAGCGCCCTGCTCAGCCAGATCGAGCGGCAGAACGAAGCGCTGTTGGAGCAGATCAGCGTCATCGATTTCAACCCGCTGGTGTTCAGGACCTTGAAAGATCGCGGCCTGCAGGTGATCTATGGTGATATCAGCAATGTCGATACGCTGGTGCATGCCGGCATCGGCAAGGCCGAGATCATCATTCTGAGCGTGCCGGATTCGCTCCTGGTCGGCGCCAACAATGAGAAGCTGGTCCGCCATGTCCGGAGCCTCAATCCGACCGCCAAGATCGTCGCGACCGCCGATTTCCTGGCCGATGTGAACGATCTCTACGTGGCCGGGGCCGACTACGTGACGGTGACGCGGATCAGCGACGCGAGCGAGCTGTTCTCGGTGATCGAAGCCGCCGATGCCGGACTTCTGGAAGAGAAGCGCGCCGCGATGGATGCGCAGCTCGCCGAGCGACGGGAGGTGTTGCCTTGAGATACGGCCTGGTATGCCTGCCGACGCTGTTCTGGCCTGCGGATTGATGCTGGCGCGGGCTGCCGGTTCCGGCTAATGCACTGCCAGCAAAAAGCGAGATTTTGAGACATGGCCGATACGATCCAGGAAGTGTTGCAAGCCTTTGCGAAGGGCGAACTCGTCGTCGTCACCGATGACGACGACCGGGAAGGCGAGGGCGATCTGATCGTCGCCGCGTCGCTCTGTACCGCCGACAAGATGGCCTTCATCATCCGCCACACCTCTGGCATCGTCTGCGCGCCGATCACCACCGACGACGCGAAGCGGCTGCGGCTCGACCCGATGGTCGCACATAACGATTCCAGCCACACCACTGCCTTCACCGTCTCGATCGACTACAAGCCCGATGGCGGCACCGGCATTTCGGCAGACGAGCGCGCCTCCTGCTGCCGTGCGCTCGCCAATCCCAATGCCGGCGCCAATGATTTCGCCCGGCCGGCCACATCTTCCCGCTGATCGCCCGCGATGGCGGCGTGCTCCTGCGCTCCGGCCATACGGAAGCCGCGGTCGACCTCTGCAAGCTCGCCGGCCTGCCGTCGGTCGGCGTCATCAGCGAATTGATGAACGACGACGGCACGGTGATGAAGGGTGCGCAGGTCGCCCGTTTTGCCGCCGCCAACAACCTCAAGCACGTCACGATCGCCGACCTGATCGCCTATCGGCAGGCCCGCGAGAAGCTGATCGAGCGGGTCGCGACGTTTACGACCGACAGCCCGATCGGCCCGCTGCAGGGCTATGCCTATCGCTCGCCGTTCGACGAAATCATGCACGCCGCCTTCGTCTATAACGGCATCGGCGACGGCAAGAACGTGCTGACGCGGTTGCACAAGCCGAACATCGTCAAGGACATCTTCACCGGCGGGGCTCGCATGGAAGCCGTTCTGCGGCAGTTCAAGAAGGCCGGCCGCGGCGTGCTGGTTTACTTGCGCGACGGCGCCGCCGGTGTTCCCGTCGAGCCCGTCGGCGCGACGCAGACCGCGGAGGCCGATCGCAACCGGCAATGGCGCGAGGTCGGCGTCGGCGCACAGATCCTGCGCGATCTCGGCGTCACCTCGATCCGCAACCTCACCTCGTCCGTGCATGACTACAAGGGATTGTCCGGTTTCGGTATCGAGATCGTCTCCAACGAGAAACTCGAAAGTTAATCGATACTGTCATTCCGGGGCGCGCGTAGCGCGAACCCGGAATCTCGAGATTCCGGGTTCGATGCTGCGCATCGCCCCGGAATGACGGTGAAGGGATCACCAATTGCGCTTCCACTCACGGCGCTTTAATTTAACGGGTAATTCCGAAACGACGATGCGAAAGGGATTTTCATGAGCGTGCGCCCCCAGGCCAAGGACAAGCCGGCAGCGGCTTCTTTCCAGTGGGATGATCCGTTCCTGCTCGATGACCAGCTCACCGAAGACGAACGCATGATCCGCGACACCGCGCGCGCCTATGCGCAGGACAAGCTGTTGCCGCGCGTCATCAATGCCTATCTGGAAGAGAAGACCGATCGCGATATCTTCAACGAGATGGGGGAACTCGGCCTGATCGGCGTCACGCTGCCGGAGGAATATGGCTGCGCGAATGCAAGCTATGTCGCCTATGGCCTGGTGGCGCGTGAGATCGAGCGGGTCGATTCCGGTTATCGCTCGATGAACTCGGTGCAGTCCTCGCTGGTGATGTACCCGATCTATGCCTATGGCGATGAGAACCAGCGCAAGAAATATCTGCCCAAGCTCGCCACCGGAGAATGGGTCGGCTGTTTCGGCCTGACCGAGCCGGATGCGGGTTCCGATCCCGGCGGGATGAAGACCCGCGCCGAGAAGGTTTCCGACGGCTACCGGCTGACCGGCAGCAAGATGTGGATCTCGAACGCGCCGATCGCCGACGTCTTCGTGGTGTGGGCCAAGTCGGCCGCGCACGACAACCAGATCCGCGGCTTCATCCTGGAGAAGGGCATGAAGGGCCTCTCCGCGCCGAAGGTAGGCGGCAAGCTTTCGCTGCGCGCCTCCATCACCGGCGAGATCGTGCTTGATGGCGTGGTGGTTCCGGAGAGCGCGCTATTGCCCAATGTCTCCGGTCTCAAGGGTCCGTTCGGCTGCCTCAATCGCGCCCGCTACGGCATCTCCTGGGGCGCGATGGGCGCCGCGGAGGACTGCATGCACCGCGCGCGTCAATATACCCTCGACCGCAAGCAGTTCGGTCGTCCGCTCGCCGCCACCCAATTGGTGCAGAAGAAGCTCGCCGACATGGAGACCGAGATCGCGCTCGGCCTGCAGGCCTCGCTTCGCGTCGGCCGGCTGATGGACGAGGGCAAGATGGCGCCGGAGATGATCTCCATCGTCAAGCGCAACAATTGCGGCAAGGCGCTCGACATCGCCCGCATGGCGCGCGACATGCACGGCGGCAACGGCATCCAGATCGAATACCACGTGATGCGCCACGCCGCGAATTTGGAAACCGTGAACACCTACGAGGGCACTCACGACGTCCACGCGCTGATCCTGGGCCGCGCCATCACCGGCATCCAGGCGTTTTCGTAAGCGCTGAAGTTGTGGAGCGATATGTAACCCCTTGCTCCGTCATGGCCGGGCTTGTCCCGGCCATCCACGTGTGAGCTTCCGGAAAGAAAGCGCATGGATGCCCGGGACAAGCCCGGGCATGACGAAATCAGCGTCAGGTGTTTAGCCATGGCCGACAACGACGACATCCCGTTCAACCGCGATTTTCCGCTGCAGCCCGGCGTGGTCGACGAAGCCCGTCCCGGCGTGCGGCGCGTCCTCTGCAACAATCCGAGCCCGTTCACCTTCACCGGCACGGTCAGCTACATCGTCGGCAAGGGCAATGTCGCGATCATCGATCCCGGCCCCGACGACGAAGCGCATGCCAGGGCGCTGCTGGATGCCGTGCGCGGCGAGACCGTGACGCATATCCTGGTCACCCATACCCATCGCGACCATTCGCCGAACACGGCGCGGATCAAGCAGGCGACCGGCGCGCCCGTCTATGCCGAGGGCCCGCATCGCGCCTCGCGGCCGCGGTTCGAGAGCGAGAAGCATAATCCGGAGTCCGGTGCCGACCGCGACTTCAGGCCTGATATCGAGGTCAAGAGCGGCAACGTGATCGAAGGTTCCGGCTGGGCGCTGGAGGCGGTGGCGACGCCGGGCCATACCGCCAATCATCTGGCGTTCGCCTGGCCGGAACGCGGCATCAATTTCGTCGGCGATCACGTGATGGGCTGGTCGACCTCGATCGTGGCTCCGCCGGACGGATCGATGATCGACTACATGGCTTCGCTGGAACGGCTGGAGCAGCGGCCCGAGGAACTCTATTTCTCCGGCCATGGCCCCGAAATTACCGAAGGGCCGCGCTACGTCCGCTTCCTGGCGCGACACCGAAAGGCGCGCGAAGCCTCGATCCTGCATCGCCTCGCCAAGGGCGAGGCCGACATCCCGACCATGGTGCGCGCGATCTATATCGGCCTCGATCCGCGGCTAACCGGCGCTGCCGGCTATTCGGTGCTGGCGCATCTGGAGGATCTGGTCGCCCGAGGCATCGTCACGACCGACGGCGATCCGGTGATCGGAGGAACGTACCGGCTGGCGTGAAGCGCAAATGACGGATGGGACGCTCCATCCGCCATTCGCTTACGTCGTGCGCGTTAGTGCGTCACCAGCGGGCAGCCGCCCTTGTCGAGCGGACGGAACGCTTCGTCGCCGGGCACGGTGGCGAGCAGCTTGTAGAGGTCCCATTCGCCCTTGGACTCCGAGGGCTTCTTCACCTCGAACAGGTACATGTCATGCACCATGCGCCCGTCGATCCGGATTTTTCCGTTCTTGGCGAAGAAATCGTTCACCGGCGTGGCCCGCATCTGCACCATCACCTTCGGCGCCTCGTCGGTGCCGATGGCCTCGATCGCCTTCAAATAATGCATCGTCGCCGAATAGAGCCCGGCCTGGATCATGGTCGGCATGTGCCCGACCTTCTCGTTGAAGCGCTTTGAGAAGGCCCGCGTCTCGTCATTCATGTCCCAATAGAAAGCGTCCGTGACGATCAGGCCCTGGGTTGCCTGGATGCCGAGCGAGTGCGTGTCGGTGATCTCCTGCAGCAGCGCGATCATCTTCTGGCCGCCCTGGGTGATGCCGAACTCGGCGGCCTGCTTCAGCGCATTGGTGGTGTCGCCGCCGGCGTTCGCGAGCGCCACGACCTTGGCCTTCGAGGCCTGCGCCTGCAGCAGGAAGGAGGAGAAGTCGGAGGTGTTGAGCGGGTGGCGCACCTCGCCGAGCACCTTGCCGCCGCTTTCCTTGACGACGTTGGCTGCGTCGCGCTCGAGCGCCATGCCGAAGGCATAATCGGCGGTGACGAAGAACCAGGTGTCCTCGCCGCGCTTGACCATCGCCTTGCCGGCGACGTTCGACAGCGCATAGGTGTCGTAGGTCCAGTGCACGGTGTTCGGCGAGCAGGCGACGCCGGTGAGGTCGGACGTGCCGCCGCCGGAATTGATATTGATCTTGTTCTTCTCGCGCGTCAGCGCCGAGATCGGCAGTGCGACCGAGGAGGTCGGCACGTCGAAGATCGCATCGACCTTCTCGTTATCGTACCAGTTCCTGGCAATGGCGACGCCGACGTCCGGCTTGTTCTGGTGATCGGCGAAGACCACCTCGACCGGCTTGCCCTTCACCTTGCCGCCGTAATCGGCGACCGCCATCTGCACCGCGGCGACCGAGCCCTTGCCGGTGGCATCGGCATAGAGGCTGGACATGTCGGTGAGCACGCCGATCCTGACCACGTCGTCGGAAATCTGGGCATTGGCGGCGCCGCCGGAAGCGGCAAGCGCGAGACCCGCCGCAAGGGCGGCCGCAAGCGGTTTCATCGTTTCTTCTCCCTGGCTTCTTGTGGAGGATTATCATTAACGCCGCCAGTTCTATCCGGTGCCATTAGGGCGGCAAAGCCCGGGACCGCGAACAAGGCCGCAGGGGAGGTTTGCACGCGCGCAGCCCGCAGCCCGGGTGGAGCGGAACGCGCAACCCGGGACGTCCGCATTCGCATTCACGAGCGGTCCCGGGTTACGCTGTCGCTCCACCCGGGCTACGGCAGTCCCCGCAAGAGCGGGGCGAGGGAGAACCTCAAAACGCCGGGAGCTTGCTGATGGAAACGTCGATTGCGCCTTCGGTTTCCACGATTACGCGCAGCGTCTTGGAATCGAAGGCGATGCCGGCGAGTCGCAGGCTCGTGATCTCGGTCGAAACCTTCACGCCGTCGTCGTTCTTCTGGTAATCGGCGATCGCAGCGGCGAGCTTCTCGCGGGCGTTGCTCGCGAACGGCTTCAGGTCGACGGTCATCTTCTCCGCGAGTGCCCGCTGCAACTGTGGCACCGCAGCGCGCGCCGCAGCACCCAGCAGGCCGAAAGCGGCCTCGGATTCGACCGCCAGCTCGATATCGGTCAGCCGCACGATCTGCTGCGCCTGATCCAGCACCGGCCGTCCCCAGATGTGCACGGTGGCCTCAGCGCCGAAGCCGAAGAAGCTCTTCTTCTCCTTTGCGTTCACCAACACCGAGACCAGAAGGCGATCGCCGGAGGCCGCTACGCTCGCGTGCTTCACCGTGACGTCAACCGGACCGGAGCCATCCTCCGGGAAGGTCTTGCCGGCGAGCTGCGCCTCCAAGAGTTTTGTCAGCGACACAAAGGACATGTCGACGGGCATGCCGATGCTGACATGGCCCGGCGTCTGCGGTCCGATCAGGATCGTCGCCGGGAACGGGCAGTCTGGCTTGGTCGGCGCCTCCGTGATCCGGGTCTCGGCTTCGATGCCGAGCGTCAGCGTCACCGCGGACGCGTCGACACGCGGCTGCGCCGCCAGCGCACGGATCGGGCGAAGCTCCAGCCACAATGGCGGCATGTTTGGGACGGCACCCGCACCCTGCAGCGGGATCGAGCGGCAGGCTTTCGCCCATTGCGCGCGCGCATTCTGCTCGAAGGTCGGATCGTTGCGCATCTTCGTCTGCACGGCGGTCAACTGGTCGGCGACGGTCTTGTCGATCAGCGGCTTGACCTGCGCCGGCACGTTGACGCGGACGCCTGCGACCGACAGGCCGGTGTCGCCGAGATTGACCTGCGCCTGGAGATTCGGCTCGATGCGCCAGGCCGCGGGGGGCGCGAGGTCACGACCACATTGCCTTTGATCTCGGCGTTAGCATTGATCTGCTTGATGTTGATGTCACCGATCTGCTTGGCGGCATTGGCGCCGAGCAGGCTGCCGAGCACATCGCCGATCGCGCCCGTCGCCTTCGCCGACAGCGAGCCCGTGACGTTCAGCGCACCCGTCAGCGGCGTGGAGAGCGACAGTACGTCCTCCGCTCCGGTCGCCACGATTGGCCCACGCGAGGCGGTCCAGCCGATATCGGCATTCTGCAGGATCTGCGGCACCGGATTGTCGGCCTTGCCGTTGAAATTCTTCGGCGTGCCCCGGTCGGCGACGTCGCGGATCGCCGATAGCGCAACGGCGACCGGTGCCATCACCACCGAGCTGCGCGGCGCCGGTGGCAGCGGCGGCAATTCGGCCAGCGGCGGTGCCGGTACCGCGGCGTGCGGCGACAGCCAGTCCATGGCCTTCAGGCTGATCAGGAACGACGCCGCAATCACCGCGACGCCAATCAGTATCATCTTCGAACGCATCGGCAGACGCATCATCCCCCTCGGATCGAGAAGCCCCCGATTCGCTTATTATAGGGAAGGGAAAAGATGCACCAGTGCGGCGGATCGGTGTCCGCGCCGCGGCGCTTCTGGGCCGGGCGCTGTTTGGTTGAACATAGCCTGTGCGTAGCCCGGGTGAAGCGTCAG
>NZ_PSRR01000297.1 GCF_004296405.1 Bradyrhizobium sp. Leo170 | reverse complement strand
GACGCCGCCGGCGCCGCTTTCGGCGCGGACCGTCGGCCTCTTCGCCGGCGCCCGTTTCGCCGCTCAGTCCTTCCGTCTCCTCGGTCTCGATCTCCGCCTCGATGTCGAAGGGTTCCTCGTCGTCATAGGCCTCTTCGAGCTGAGGCGGCGCGGACGCGGCCTGCGCCGCGAGCAGCGCCTTGGCGGCTTCCAGCGTGTGCACCTGCTCGCCGCGGTCGATGACGTAGGACTGCTGGCCGCTCACGGTCGCATCCGCCGCCACCGAGATCTGGACCTTGAAGGCGGTCTCGAGGTCGCGCAGATGGCCGCGCTTGTGGTTGAGGACGTAGAGCGCGACGTCGGTGCGGGTGCGCACCACGAGATTGTGGGTCGCGCCCTTCATCAGGATCTCCTCGATGCCGCGCAGGAGCTGCAGCGCCACCGACGAGACCGAGCGGACATGACCAGAGCCGCCGCAATGCGGGCAGGGCTCGGTCGAGCTCTCAAGCACGCTGGCGCGGATGCGCTGGCGCGACATCTCGAGCAGACCGAAATGCGAGATGCGTCCGACCTGGATACGCGCGCGGTCCTGCCGCAAACAGTCGGAGAGCTTGCGCTCGACCGCGCGGTTGTTGCGCTTCTCGTCCATGTCGATGAAGTCGATGACGATCAGGCCCGCGAGGTCACGCAGGCGGAGCTGTCGCGCGACTTCCTCCGCCGCCTCGAGATTGGTCTTGAGCGCGGTATCCTCGATGTGATGCTCACGTGTGGCGCGGCCGGAGTTGACGTCGATCGAGACCAGCGCCTCGGTCTGGTTGATGACGATGTAGCCGCCGGAGCGTAGCTGCACGGTCGGGGAGAACATCGCGTCGAGCTGGCTCTCGACGCCCATCCGAGAGAACAGAGGCTGGCCGTCGCGGTACTGCTTCACCACGCGGACGTTCTCCGGCATCAGCATCTTCATGAAGTCGCGCGCTTCGCGGTAGCCGGGTTCGCCGGCCACCATGATCTCGTCGATCTCCTTGTTGTAGAGGTCGCGCAGCGAGCGCTTGATCAGCGAGCCTTCCTCGTAGACGAGGGTAGGGGCCTGCGACTTCAGCGTCAGGTCGCGCACGGTTTCCCACATGCGGATCAGATATTCGAAGTCGCGCTTGATCTCCTGCTTCGAACGCGAGGCTCCGGCGGTCCGCAGGATGATGCCCATACCCTCGGGCACGTCGAGATCCTGCACCACTTCCTTGAGCCGCGAGCGGTCCTGGGCCGAGGTGATCTTACGGCTGATGCCGCCGCCGCGCGCGGTGTTGGGCATCAGCACCGCGTAGCGGCCGGCGAGCGAGAGATACGTCGTCAGCGCCGCGCCCTTGTTGCCGCGCTCTTCCTTGACGACCTGCACCAGCATCACCTGTCGGCGCTTGATGACTTCCTGGATCTTGTACTGGCGTCGCGGACGGAAGGTGCGCTCCGGCACCTCCTCGAGCACGTCGTCGCCGCCAACGGATTCGACGACTTCCTCTTCTTCTTCGCCGTCCTCGTCATCCTCATCGTCATGCGCCTCGTCGCCGGGCGGCTCGGCGCCATGCTCGTCGTGCGGCGCAGCCTCCGCGACGAGTTCCGCGGGGGCATGCTCATCGGACGCCGGATGCTCCTCGCTGGGCTGCGCGGTCTGTTGCGCATCCTCGGCGTGGGCGGCGTTTTCCTCGACCTGCTCCTCTCGGGCGCGCTCGGGCTCGTGGTTAACCTCGATCTCGGCCCCGACATCCGGAGTGGCCGCGGCGGCCGATGCCTCGATCGCGGCGACGACCGGGTCGGGTTGCGCTTCCGTTGCAGCGGCCTCGCTCAGAGCCGGCGCATGATCATGGTCGTCATGAGCATGACGGTCGTCGTGAGCACGCTCGTGTTCGTGTTCGCCGTGCTCGTGCCCATCACGATCGTGCTCGTCATGACGGTCGTGCTCGTCGGCATGCTCGCGATGGTCAGGATAATCGTAGGCTTCGTGCTCATGGTGTTCATGCGCATCGGCGCCGAGGTCGTGCTGCTCGGCCTCCGCATGAAGCGCGTGATCCTCATCGGCCTGCGGCTCGGCCCCCTCGACGACCTCGCTCTGCACGCGCTCGCCATGGCTGCGGCGGCGGGCATTGCGGTGCCGGGAGCGGCGGCGGTGAGGCCGGCTTTCGCTTTCCTCCTCGGCTTCGCGATGGGCGCGCTCTTCGGCCTCGATCAGCGCCTGACGGTCGGCGACCGGGATCTGGTAATAGTCTGGATGGATTTCGCTGAAGGCAAGGAAGCCATGGCGGTTGCCGCCATACTCGATGAACGCCGCCTGCAGCGACGGCTCTACGCGCGTCACTTTGGCGAGGTAAATATTGCCGCGCAGTTGCTTGCGTTGGGCAGTCTCGAAATCAAATTCTTCGACGCGATTGCCGCGGACCACGACGACCCGGGTCTCTTCCGGGTGGGTGGCATCGATCAACATCTTGTTGGGCATTCTGGAGCTCTTGAAGGCGGCGGGCGCGTAGCATGGCGCGCGCGAATTGCGCCGCCCGGTGACGCGACGGTCCACCTGATTCGGGGGTGAGGGGAAGGCCAAAACGCAAATCGCGGCGCCGTGCCGAACCCGCTCCCACCGGAACGACGCGGCGTGCGGAGTTTTCGCCTCGCGTGGTCGCGATCGTCTGGGGGGTGTTGGTCGGCAACACAGTCTGGCGCATTAAGCGGTTGGCCCGTCTGAACATATTTTGGCGGCAAACAATACCGCCGCATCCTTCGCTGAAGGCCCGGCGCGGCGCGAAAGCGCTCGCCGGCCAATCACATATCGGCCCCCTTTTTGACCATGATCGTTTCGAAAAACTGGTACCCAGTTCTCCGGATCATGCTTTGGGGCCGAACAATCAGTTCTGCCGTGTCTCGCCCCTTGCCACACAGAATGTGTCTGGGGCCGGACGCCGCTCGGGCTCAAACCGCCACTCCATGTCAGCCGCGCGCGGCGCTGGCTGGGGAGGGACCGGGAAAAACGCTGGTTCCTTCGGCTTGAAGGTTCCACCGCTGCACCGGGAGGCTGAACGCGACACAACCGGGAGTATTAGCCATCAGCACCACGTACATACGTGGATTGATCGTCACGCGCAAGGGAGCGTCGCGGCGGGGCAACAGTCGAACCATTTCGCCCGTGCGGTATTAGGGTCTCGTTAACCCTGTGGTTCTAATGCGGTATGACGACGGCTCGGAGGGCGCCGAATCGTGGCGGACCGCGTAAATCGATGGACTTCGCTGGGGTGCAGACTGTTGTGCGCCGCAGCATTGTCGTGCGGCCCGTTTGTTGTTCCCGGCGTAGCTGAAGGAACGCCGCCAAGCCCTTCTGCAAACACTGATTTTCCTATCGTTTCCGAAGCCCGGTTGGCCGGCGACGCCAAACAGACCCGGTTCATTGTCGATCTCGACAAGAAGATCCAGTTCCGCGCCTTCACGCTGGCCGACCCCTACCGGGTGGTGGTGGATATTCCCCAGGTGACGTTCCAGCTTCCTTCCGGGACCGGCAATGCCGGGCGCGGGCTGGTGAAGGCCTTCCGCTACGGGCTGGTGATGCCCGGCGGTTCGCGAATCGTCTTTGACCTGACGGGGCCGGCGAAGATCGCCAATTCCTACGTGCTGGACGCGGCCAACGGCCAGCCGCCGCGCCTGGTCCTGGAACTGGAGCAGGTTGACCGCAACGCGTTCACCCAGCAGCTTGCGCTGGACGACCGGCCGGAGCTGAGGCCAACCATTGCGGACGCCAAGGCGGCGATGCCGGCCGAGGGAACACCCAACGCAAAACCGGGCGAGCCGGCGGATTCGCGGCCTTTGATCGTGATCGATCCCGGCCATGGCGGCATCGACAACGGTACCCAGTCGAACGGCGAGTTGGAAAAGAACCTCGTGCTCGGCTTCGGGCTCGCATTGCGCGACCGGATCGAGAAGTCGGGCAAGTACCGGGTCGTCATGACCCGCACCGATGACACGTTTATCCCGCTGAACGACCGGGTCAAAATCGCCCGCAGCCAGTCGGCGGCGCTGTTCGTCTCGATCCATGCCGACGCGCTGCCGCGCCGGGAAGGCGACGCCCAGGGCGCCACCATCTATACGCTGTCTGACAAGGCCTCCGACGCCGAAGCGGAGCGGCTGGCGGAAGCCGAGAACAAGGCGGACGCCATCGCCGGCGTGAACCTGTCCGATGAGCCGACCGAGGTCGCCGATATCCTGATCGATCTCGCCCGCCGCGAGACCAAGACATTCTCCAACCGTTTTGCGCGGTTGTTGGTGTCCGAGATGAAGACGACGGCGCGGATGCATAAGCACCCGCTGAAATCGGCGGGCTTTCGGGTCCTGAAGGCGCCCGACGTGCCCTCGGTCCTGGTCGAACTCGGCTATGTCTCCAACAAAGGCGACCTCGAACACCTGGTATCGGAGAACTGGCGCAACAAGGCGGTGGGATCGATGCTGCAGGCCATTGACGCCTTTTTTGCCAAGCGACTCGCGACGGCCACGCCGGATACGCCGGACAAGTGACAGTGCCGAGAAAAGGCGCCGCTCGGAACCAGGAAGCCCTAGTTTGGCCACAGCGGCAACGGTATACGACATCATCTGGGGGCCTCGCGGAATCGGCCGATTTTGTCCGCGGAGCGCTGTATTGTTCGCCTCAAGCACCCGCAGGCTGTTAGGGCCAGGGGCATTCGCAACGAGGAACTGTCGCCGGCTGGTCTGGCGCAACAGGGTTGAAACGGAACTTCGATAATGCGCTTGCTGGTGCGGTTCATGGGTTTCTTGTTCGCCGCGGGGACCGTCGTGTTCCTGGTCGGCGTGGCCGGCGTCGCGGGCGCGATCTGGCATTTCTCCAAGGACCTGCCGGACTATTCTCAGCTTCAGGACTATGAGCCGCCGGTGATGACGCGCGTGCACGCGTCCGACGGCTCGCTGCTCGGCGAATATTCGAAGGAGCGGCGGCTCTATCTGCCGATCCAGGCGGTGCCCAAGCTCGTCATCAACGCGTTCCTCGCAGCCGAAGACAAGAATTTCTACGAGCACGGCGGCATCGACTTCTCCGGCATGGCGCGCGCTGCGATCCTGTACGCGCAGAATTATGGCTCGGGCCGCCGGCCGCAGGGCGCGTCGACGATCACGCAACAGGTCGCCAAGAACTTCCTGCTCACCAACGAGGTCTCGTTCGCTCGCAAGATCAAGGAAGCGCTGCTCGCGATGCGCATCGAGCGCGCTTACTCCAAGGATCGCATCCTCGAGCTCTATCTGAACGAAATCTATCTCGGCCTTGGTGCCTATGGCGTCGCCGCCGCCTCGCTGGTCTATTTCGACAAGTCGGTGAATGAACTGACCGTCGCCGAAGCCGCCTATCTCGCCTCGCTGCCAAAGGCGCCGGCGGCGCTGCATCCGGTGCGCAACCGCGACCGCGCGATCGAGCGCCGCAACTACGTGATCGACCGCCTGCTCGAGAATGGCTGGATCAAGCAGGCCGACGCCGACAAGGCCCGCAAGGAGCAGCTGGTCGTCACCAATCGCAGCAACGGCTCACACACCTTTGCCGGCGAATATTTCGCCGAGGAGGTCCGCCGCGACATCTTCGAGCGATACGGCGAGAAGAAGCTTTACGAGGGCGGCTTGTCGGTGCGCACCACGCTCGATCCGAAGATCCAAGTGATGGCGCGCAAGACCATGGCCGCCGGCCTCGTCAACTACGACGAAGGGCAGGGCTGGCGCGGCCCGATCACCAAGCTCGATGTTTCCGGCGATTGGGGCGTGAAGCTCGCCGACGTCAAATCGCTCTCCGACATCTCGCCGTGGCGAATTGCGGTGGTGCTCGAAACCAGCGACCAGTCGGCGCGAATCGGATTCCAACCCGGCCGCGAGCTCGGCGGCGCCGTCAGCAAGCAGCGGCAGACCGGCATCATCACGCTCGATGGCGTGCGCTGGGCAAGGCCCACTTCCGGCGCGGCGCGCGGGCGGACGCCAACGGCGGTGTCGCAGGTGCTCGCGCCCGGTGACGTCATCTATGCCGACCCCCTGGTGACCAAGGAGGGCACGGCGGTCGAAGGCCAGTACCGGCTGCGGCAATTGCCGGAAATCTCCGGTGCCATGGTCGCGATGGATCCATGGACTGGCCGCGTGCTGGCCATGGTCGGCGGCTTCTCGTTCGACCAGAGCCAGTTCAACCGCGCCACCCAGGCCTATCGGCAGCCGGGCTCGTCGTTCAAGCCGATCGTGTATTCGACCGCGCTCGATAACGGCTACACGCCATCCACCGTGGTGGTCGATGCGCCCATCGAAATCGACCAGGGGCAGGGCGCCGGCGTCTGGCGCCCGGAGAACTATTCGACTGGCAAGTATTACGGTCCGACCACGCTGCGCAACGCGCTGGCGCGCTCGCTGAACACCGTCACGGTGCGGCTGGCGCAGGACATCGGCATGCCCCTGATCGGCGAATACGCCAAGCGCTTCGGCGTCTATGACGAACTGCCGAACTATCTCTCGTACGCGCTCGGCGCCGGCGAGACCACGGTGATGCGGATGGTCACGGCCTATTCGATGTTCGCCAATGGCGGCCGCCGCGTGAAGCCGACGCTGATCGACCGCATCCAGGACCGTTACGGTCACACCATCTACAGGCATGACCAGCGCGAATGCCGCGGCTGTGACGCGCCCGGCGGCTGGAAGAACCAGCCCGAGCCGCAGCTCGTCGATCGCCGCGAGCAGGTGCTCGATCCGATGACGGCCTACCAGATCACCTCGATGATGGAAGGCGTGGTCCAGTACGGAACCGCCACGGCGGTGAAGGAAGTCGGCAAGCCGATCGCCGGCAAGACCGGCACCACCAACGACGAGAAGGACGTCTGGTTCATCGGCTTCTCGCCGGATCTCGTAGTCGGTGTCTACCTGGGTTACGACAAGCCGCGCAATCTCGGTCGCAAGGCCACTGGCGGCGCATTGGCCGCGCCGGTCGCGCGCGATTTCCTCAAACTTGCACTGGCGGAAAAGCCGGCAACGCCGTTCAAGATTCCGGCCGGCATCAAGCTCGTCCGCGTCGATTCCAAGAGCGGCATGCGCGCTGGCCCGGGCGAGGGTGGACGCACCATCCTGGAGGCATTCAAGCCGGGCACGGCGCCGCCGGATAGCTACTCCGCTATCGGCGTGGCCGACGCCGAGGGCCGGTTGCCGCCGGCCGTCGCGCCCGACGCAGGTGCGATCATGCGTCCCGGCGGATTGTATTAGCGCCCTGAAGCTCCAAATCATCGGGAAATAGGCTCGCGGCCGATTGCGCTTCAGCGCTTCGGCCGCTACATCCCTCACAAGACATTCATAATTCAGACCAGAAAGACCATGCGCGCGGAAGTGGAACGCCTTGTTGAAGAGATCAAGCAGTCGGTCGGGCTGCTGAGGAGGCATCTTTGACGTCGAGAAATCGACGGCACGGCTGGCCGAGCTGAACAAGCTCGCCGAAGATCCCGATCTCTGGAACGATCCCCAGAAAGCCCAGAAACTGATGCAGGAGCGCACCTCGCTGGAGGATGCGCTGTCCGGCATCAGCAAGGTCGAGCGCGAGCTCGAGGACAATGTCGGCATGATCGAGCTCGGCGAGGCCGAGAACGATGAGGGCGTCGTCGCGGAAGCCGAGAAGGCGCTCAAGGACCTCAAAAAGGAAGTCGCCCGGCGCGAGCTGGAGGCGCTGTTGTCAGGCGAGGCCGACAAGTTCGACTCCTATCTGGAAGTCCATGCCGGCGCAGGCGGCACCGAGAGCCAGGATTGGGCGCAGATGCTGCTCCGCATGTACACGCGCTGGGCGGAGAATCATGGCTTCAAGGTCGAGTTTCTCGAGGAATCCCAGGGCGAAGAAGTGGGCATCAAGTCCGCCACCATCCAGATCAGCGGCCACAACGCCTATGGCTGGCTGAAGACGGAGGCCGGAGTGCATCGTCTGGTCCGGATTTCGCCGTTCGATTCCAATGCGCGCCGCCACACCTCGTTCTCGAGCGTGACGATCTTTCCGGTGGTCGACGACAGCATCAAGATCGACATCAAGGAGTCGGATGTGCGCACGGACACCATGCGCTCGGGCGGCGCCGGCGGCCAGCACGTCAACAAGACCGAGTCCGCGGTGCGCCTGACCCATATCCCGACCGGCATCGCCGTGGTCTGCCAGGCCGGCCGCTCCCAGCACAAGAACCGCGCGCAGGCGTGGGACATGCTGCGCGCCCGACTCTACGAGATCGAATTGAAGAAGCGCGAGGAACAGGCGGCCGCCGACCAGGCCGCCAAGACCGATATCGGTTGGGGCCACCAGATCCGCTCCTACGTGCTGCAGCCCTACCAGATGGTGAAGGACCTGCGCACGGGCGTGCAGACCTCCGATACCGCAGGCGTGCTCGACGGCGACCTTGATGAGTTCATGGCGGCCACGCTGGCGCAAAAGGCTTTCGGCACGACGGCTGGCGCGATTGAGGATGTCGATTAATAAAGGAAGCGCGCCGTTTCGGCTTGCTCATGCAACCGGCTGCACGCTTTTCCACTCCGACAGCCATTGCGTGAAGCGGCCGCTGTCGCGCTCGCCACCATGCCACGCGGCGTACACGGTGCCATCGCTTGCGACCATGATGACCGCGTCGAGCCCCTTGGAGCGGCGCAGTGTGTCGATGGCCTGGCTTGGCGTCTGCGCGATCGGGCCTGCGACATTGAACGACGTGTTAACCGACACTTCGACGCCGATGCGGCGGCCGAGCGCCTTGAGATAGGCGTAGGTGAGGGGATCGTCCTGCTCGCGCACGATCTGGATGCGGCCGGTGCCGTCGGCGTGGACGACGGCCGGGATCTTGTCGCGCGCGTGCGGTTTTGAGCGTGCGGTCAGCACCATGTAGTTATAGGCGTTGTAATCGTCGTCCGAGGCGCCGGGCAGCAGTTCGAAATAATACTGCGCCGCCTCCAGCGTCGCCATCGGCGCCAGGGGCCGGATCGCCTCGCGATATTTCACGCGTTCGTTCAGGCGCTCGCGCGTGGCGGGATCGCAGGGGTTGGCGAGGATCGAACGATGGCCGAGCGCGCGTGGCCCGGTCTCGGCCGGGCCTGATAGATCGCGATCACGCCGTTCTGTGCCACCATGAACGCCATCAGGTCGGCGATGGCGTCGCGTCCCTCAGGCGTCGAGATGTCGCCGATCCGCTCTGAGGCAATGTCGTCCGCCTTCAGCGCGATCGCGATGTCGTCAGATGTCGGCGGCATGCCGCAGTAGAACGCATGCGTCATCGGCCCGCCGCGCGGAGCACCGGCGAGATGCGCGAACAGCCAGGCGGCGCCGATGGTGACGCCGGGATCGCCGGGCACCGGCGGCACCCACAGATGCAATTGCGCGCGCCGGCCCTGCGCATTGGCAAACCAGCTCTCATCGAAATGCTCGATCAGGCGCATGTTGCCGACGGCGTTGAGCGCAACGCCGCCGGTCAGCACCAACCGGCGGGCGCCGGTTGTGCGCAACAGATGATCCACGACATGGATCATTGCGTCCTCGAACACGAGCTGCGTCGCGGCGGCCTTGTCGAGGCGATCCTGCGTGTCGGGACGGTGCTTGATATCCTCGACGCGCAGCATCGCGTCGGGATTCCAGAGTTGATCCGGCTTGAGCGGTTCGCCGAGAATATCGGTCAACGCGGCCTTGTAGGGATTGTCGAACGGGTCGCAGTACCAGTTCGCCATCGCGCGGTTGAGCCAGACTTCGCCGTCGGCGCCGAGATGCAGCACCTTGCGGAGCCTCCGATAATAGGGATTGCTCGATCGGCTCATATCGCCCCAGGCGGCTGCGCCCATGTAGCGTCCCTCGCTGGACAGCCAGGTCCAGCCGCCCTGGGTCGAGGAGATCACGCTGTAGAACGCGCCGAGTGAATCGAACATGCTCTCGTTGCAGTAGAGCCGGCGCATCGCGCCTTTCTCGACGACGTAAAGCGAGAGCGAGCCGAGATCGCCGATGCCGTCGAGCACGGCGATGGCGACCGGCTCGCCGTCATCCTTGAAAGGAGATGCCGCGAACGAGAACCAAGCATGATTGTCGTGGTGCGGCAGGCAGATCAGGGGCACGCGCTCGGAAAGCTTGAGCTGGCGGGCGAGGATCTTTGGTGTCCGCGTCATCTGGTCGAGGCGGCGGCCATTGAAGGCGGACGCTTCCGTCGTGCGCAACAATTTCAGGCTTTGCGGCAATTCCTCCAGCACCGAGCGCGCCAGCGTGCCGGCAAGCGTCGGATAGTCCCAGCTTGTCAGCCAAGCGTCGATCGCGCCGACATCGCGTCCCATCCCGCGCAATGTTGCGACAACGGCGTCGATCGATTTTTCAGGGTATTCCGTCGTGTGCTTGTTGCCGGAAAAGCGTTCTTCCTCGTTGTTGACGATCAGGCGCGGGCCGTCTCGTTGTGTCACCTCGACCAGTGCGATGCCCGAATTGTGCGTGCCGGGAAGGCCGAGGCCCGCGAGATAGATGGTCTCGCCGCGGGCGAGCTTGTCGCGGACAGAGGCAATCCGGGCGTCGGCGAACTCGGAGCCGAGCTGATGGAAGCTTGCCGCTCCCATCGTCTTCGCCGCCAGCCATCGCGCGGTGCGAAAGCCTGCGGCGCCCAGCCTGCGATGTCGCGGACCAATTCGCGTGTTCGGTTCCAAGTTCTGAGTTCCTGTCGGTGCGATCTCGAATGCATCAATCACACTTGCTGCCAAGCAACAATGCCGTTTCGTTTGCGCACCGATTCTGTAGGATGGGTTTCGCTGCAGCGAAACCCATCACTCGCGCAGCTTGCTATCGAAGCTGATGGGTTTCGCTTCACTCTACCCATCCTACGTCCGATTCAACGGATATGAGTTCGCATTCTCGCGGCGCTTTGCGTCCGAGTTTTGCTTCACTTTCCACCCTCTCGAAA
>NZ_PSRR01000296.1 GCF_004296405.1 Bradyrhizobium sp. Leo170 | reverse complement strand
ACCGAAGGCATAAACCAACCAACGCTCTGGGAGGATCACAATGGCAAAATTCGATCTCAATGACAGTGGCGTGGTGGTGATCGTGGGCTCCGGCGCGGGCGGTGGAACGCTCGGCAACGAGCTGGCGCAGAAGGGCGTCAAGGTCGTCATCCTCGAAGCCGGACCGCGCATCGAGAACCAGGACTTCGTCAACGACGAATGGGACAGCTTCGCCCAGCTCGCCTGGTCGGACATGCGCACGACGTCGGGAAGCTGGCGCGTCGCCAAGGACTTTCCGAACCTGCCGGCATGGATCGTGAAGGCGGTCGGCGGCTCGACCACGCATTGGGCCGGCGCGTCGCTGCGCTTCGACGAACATGAGTTCAAGGTCAAGAGCACCTATGGCGGCATCCCCGGCGCCAATCTCTTGGACTGGCCGATCACGCTCGCGGAGATGGAGCCGTATTACGCCAAGGCCGAGAACAAGATGGGCGTGACGCGGACCAACGGCATTCCGGGCCTGCCCGGCAACAACAATTTCAAGGTGCTGGAGGCCGGCGCCAGAAAGCTCGGCTACAAGACCGTGCACACCGGCAACATGGCGATCAACAGCGAACCGCGTGACGGCCGCGGCTCCTGCCAGCAGATCGGTTTCTGCTTCCAGGGCTGCAAGTCGGGCGCGAAATGGTCGACGCTCTACACCGAAATCCCGAAGGGCGAGGCCACCGGCAATCTCGAAGTGCGCCCGGGCAGCATGGTGATCAAGATCGAGCACGATCAATCCGGCAAGGTGACCGGCGTGGTCTATGCCGACGCAAACGGCGCGATGCAGCGCCAGAAGACCCGCGTGGTCGCGGTCGCCGGCAATTCGATCGAGAGCCCGCGGCTATTGCTCAACAGCGCATCGACCATGTTCCCGGACGGGCTCGCCAACTCCTCCGGCCAGGTCGGCCGCAATTACATGCGGCACATGACCGGCAGCGTGTATGCGACCTTCGAGAAATCGGTGCACATGTATCGCGGCACCACGATGGCCGGCATCATTCGCGACGAGGCCAAGAACGATCCCTCACGCGGCTTCGTCGGGGGCTATGAGATGGAGACGCTGTCGCTTGGCTTGCCCTTCATGGCTGCCTTCCTCAGTCCAGGCGCATGGGGACGCCCGTTCACCAGTGCGATGGAAGGCTATCCGCGGATGGCCGGCATGTGGCTGGTCGGCGAGGACATGGCGCAGGAGACCAACCGTGTCACGCTTGATCCGAAGGCGAAGGACAAGTTCGGCATGCCGGTCGCGAGCGTGCATTTCGACGATCATCCGAACGATCTCGCGATGCGCGCCCATGCCTACAAGCAGGGTGCCGCGGTCTACGAGGCGGTCGGCGCCACCGTCACCTATCCGACGCCGCCCTACCCGAGCACGCACAATCTCGGCACCAACCGAATGAGCGAGAAGGCGAAAGATGGCGTGGTGAACAAATACGGCCAGACCCACGACATCAAGAACCTGTTCGTCTCGGATGGCAGCCAGTTCACGAGCGGGGCAGCCTGCAACCCGACGCTGACAATCGTGTCGCTGGCGATCCGGCAAGCTGACCACATCGCCGGCGCAATGCAGCGGAAGGAGATTTAGGATCTGATGCTAGCCACGCGCTCGCTTCGCCTCTCCCGCTTGCGGGGGAGGCCGACGCGCGAAGCGCGGCGGGTGGGGGCTCTCTCCCCACAGATAGTCCCATCGGGAGACACCCTCACCCCAGCCCTCTCCCGCAAGCGGGAGAGGGAGCTACAACGCCTGCACCCGCAGCGCCGTAGCCCGGGTGGAGCGCCAGCGTAACCCGGGACCGCCGGTCGATGTTGATGCAGGCGTCCCGGGTTGCGCGTTCCGCTCCACCCGGGCTACGAGGCTCGCGAGGGAGCCTACTCGGCCGCGTCGAGAATGGCGGGCCTGTCGCGCAACTCCGGCGACGCGGCGCTCTTGGAACGATAGATCAGGCAGGAGCAGCGCAGCAGCGAGGCGAAATTACTGACCTCGCCGTGATGGTCGAGAACCTCGTTGTGCAGCGTGGTGAGGAATTTCGCCAGACTCATCCCCTCCTTCGCCGCGATCTCCTCCAGCGTGTCCCAGAACGCCAGTTCCAGCCGGATCGAGGTGCAATGGCCGCCAAGTCGCAGCGATCTGGTCTGCGATTCGTAGTCGCGTTGCGGCTGATGGGCGAACAGATGACACATGGAATCCTCCCGCCAGATTATAATTTTTCTAAACGATATACCCGACCGCACAACCCGACAATCCTGCGCTGCACAGCCGGCGTCCCGCGAATGCCAGTGCCTTCAAGATGATAGGCAGGTCCCATCCCCAGGGCCGCGTGGATTTCCGGACCCGAACGCATGCATTTGTTGCGGCGCCCGCCTAGAATGGGTTGATCCTCGAATCGATGCCACGCACGCCATGCCCGTCCGCCAGCTTCCCGAACAGGTCGTCAATCGCATCGCCGCCGGCGAGGTGGTCGAACGCCCCGCGAGCGTGGTCAAGGAACTGGTGGAGAATGCGATCGATGCCGGTGCGAGCCGGATCGATATCTTCACCGATGGCGGCGGGCGGCGGCGGATCGGGATCACCGATGACGGTGGCGGCATGACACGCGGCGACCTCGCGCTTGCGGTCGACCGCCACGCCACGTCAAAACTCGATGACGAGGACCTGCTGCGGATCCGGACGCTCGGGTTCCGCGGCGAGGCGCTGCCCTCGATCGGCGCGGTGGCAAAGCTCAACATCGTGACGCGACATGCGAGCGAACCGCACGCGTGGTCGCTTTCGGTCGAAGCCGGCGTGAAATCGGAGGTCATGCCCGCGGCGCTCGGCCAGGGCACCCGCGTCGAGGTCGGCGATCTCTTCTACGCGACGCCGGCGCGGCTGAAATTCCTCAAGACCGACCGCACCGAAGCGGAAGCGATCCGCGAGGTGGTGCGGCGGCTGGCGATGGCGCGGCCCGACATCGCCTTCACGCTCGCCGGCGAGGAGGGCGCCCCGGTCACCTGGGCTGCGGCACTGCCCGGCGCGCCTGGCCGGCTGACGCGGCTCGGCGATATTCTCGGGGGCGAGTTCCGCGGATGCGCGATCGAGGTCCGCGCCGAACGCGAGGGCGTCGTGGTCGAAGGCTTTGCCGCCGCGCCGTCGCTGACGCGGGCGAATGCGCTCGGCCAATACCTGTTCGTCAACGGCCGCCCGGTGCGGGACAAGCTGATCCTGGGCGCGGTGCGCGCGGCCTATGCCGACTACCTGCCGCGCGACCGCCATCCCGTGGTGGCGCTGTTCGTCACGCTGCCGCCGCAGGAGGTCGACGCCAATGTGCATCCGGCCAAGACCGAAGTGCGCTTCCGCAATGCCGGCCTGGTCCGCGCCCTGATCGTGCATGCGCTTAAAGAAGGTCTCGCGCGCGAAGGAAGGCGCACCGCGGCCAATACCGATGGCGCGGCGCTCTCCGCCTTCCGCCCCTCCTTCGTTGCCCCGCGGCCGAGCAATTGGGACTGGCGCGGCTCGCCGGCTTTTCCCGTGCGGCCGTTGCCTTCATTCGACGGCGTGGCCGCAAGCGCGTTGGCCGAGCCTGGCCAGGCTGCCTTCGACGTCGGCACGCCGACGGCCGATGTCCGCTTCGAGGCGCAGCCCGCGGCCGACCTGCTCGATCGCCCGCTTGGCGCGGCGCGCACCCAGATCCACGAAACCTACATCGTCTCGCAGACCCGCGACGGACTCATCGTGGTGGATCAGCACGCCGCCCATGAGCGCATCGTCTATGAGAAATTGAAGGCGTCGCTGGCCAAGAACGGCGTGCAACGGCAGATTTTGCTGATTCCTGAAATCGTGGAGCTCGATGAATCCACCGTCGAGAAACTGCTCGATCGCGCCGAAGAGCTTGCCAGTTACGGGCTCGCGATCGAATCCTTCGGCCCCGGCGCGGTTGCGGTGCGCGAGACGCCGTCGCTGCTCGGCAAGGCCAATGCGGCCGGTTTGCTCCGCGATCTCGCCGAGCACATGGCCGAATGGGACGAGGCGCTGCCGCTCGAGCGACGCCTGATGCATGTCGCCGCCACCATGGCCTGCCACGGCTCGGTGCGCGCCGGACGCCGCCTCAAGCCGGAAGAGATGAACGCGCTGTTGCGCGAGATGGAAGACACGCCGAACTCGGGCCAGTGCAACCACGGCCGCCCGACCTATGTGGAATTGAAGCTATCGGATATCGAGAAGCTGTTCGGGCGGCGGTGAGCTGCGCGGGACGCGTAGGGTGGGCAAAGCGTAGCGTGCCCACCATCAAGCACTCCGCTCGCAATGGTGGGCACGCTACGCTTTGCCCACCCTACGGCACCTTCAAGAACACGAACTCCGTGTCGTCGTACGCGCGGCGCTCCAGCTCCTCGAAGCCGTCAGGTGCTGTGAACGCCACAGCCTTCGCCTCTTCCACCACCACGAGCGCGCCGGGCGTCAGCCACGCGCCATCGCGGAGCGAGGCCAGCGCCTTCTCGGCCAATCCCTTGCCGTAGGGCGGATCCAGGAACACCAGCGAGAACGGCTCGACGGGATGCGCGGGGCCCAGATTGGTGGCGTCGCGGCGGAATACTTTTGTCACGCCACCGAGCCCCAACGACTCCACGTTGTTGCGGAGGAGCGCGCGGGCTTCGGCGCCGTTGTCGACGAACAGCGCGAACTTCGCGCCGCGCGACACCGCCTCGATGCCGAGCGCGCCGGTGCCGGCAAGAGGTCCAGCACCCGCGCGTCTTGAATCGGATCGTCATAGGCGTGGACGAGGATGTTGAACACGGACTCGCGCAATCGATCCGCGGTCGGGCGAATGTCGCGCGAGGATGGCGCGGCCAGATTGCGGCCCTTCAATCGTCCCCCGACGACGCGCATCGTCCGGCCTACTCGTCCTTCGGCTTCAGGTCGCGCTTGCCGTGATAGGTGCGCTTGACGCGGCGTGGCGGGCCGTAGCCGGCATTCTCTTCCTCGTTGCGGATGCGCGCTTCCTCACTGCCGGAGCGCTGCACCAGCACGCGGCGGCCCTTGCGGTCGGCAATCACGGCGCGCTTGCTCGCCGGCTTGGACGGCTTTCTGTCGCGTAGCGCATCGTCGTCACCGTCGGCATGGTGCTCCGGCCGGGCGAAGTCCACGCCCGCAAGCTTGGCGACCTTCTCGCCGAGCTGCTCGCGCAGCACCCGCGTCTTGACCTCGTCGACCTTGCCTTCCTCGAGCTCGCCGAGCTGGAACGGACCGTAGGAGATCCGGATCAGCCGGTTCACCTCGAGCCCGAGATGCGCCATCACGTTGCGCACCTCGCGGTTCTTGCCCTCGCGGATCGCGAACACCAGCCAGACGTTCGAGCCCTGGTCGCGCTCCAGTGTCGCATCGATCGGACCGTATTTGACGCCCTCGACCTCGACGCCCTTCTTCAGTTCATCGAGCTGCGCCTGCGTCACCTCGCCATGGGCGCGGACGCGATAGCGGCGCAGCCAGCCGGTGTCGGGCAATTCGAGCACGCGGGCGAGCCCGCCGTCATTGGTCAGCAGCAGCAATCCCTCGGTGTTGAAATCAAGCCGGCCGACGCTGATCAGCCGCGGCAGGCCTTCCGGCAGATTGTCGAACACCGTCGGCCGCCCCTCGGGATCGTCATGCGTCGTCATCAGCCCGCGCGGCTTGTGATACATGAACAGCCGCGTCCGCTCGCGCGGCGGCAACGGCTTGCCGTCGACGGCGACGACATCGTTCGCGGTGACGTCGAGCGCCGGCGAATTGATGACACGGCCATTCACGGTGACGCGGCCCTGCGTGACCATCTCCTCCGCGTCGCGGCGCGAGGCCAGCCCGGCACGCGCCAGCACCTTGGCGATGCGCTCGCCGGATTTCTTCGTCTTCGGCTCCGGACGCGGCCGTCTCTCGAAATCTGCCGGTCGTTCGCGATAGGCGCCGCGGCCGCCGAAGGCCGGACGCTTCGCAAAGATCTTGCTCTCATCCTCATTGTCGCGGCGCGGACGGTCGCCAAAACGTCCTTCGCTGCGCGGATGCTCCTGCCAGTCGGTGCGTCCTTCGGGGCGCTCGCGGCCACGATCGAACTTGCGATCATCGCGCTCGCGGGGACGATCGAATTTCGGCCGCTCACGGAATGGACGATCGCCCTGCTGACGGTCGTCGCGCGCGCGCGAAAAGCGAGGGCGCTCGTCGCCGCCGCGATCGTCGCGCGGCCGGTCATAGCGCGGCTTGTCGAATTTCGGCCGGTCGAAATCGCGCGAGCTGCCGAAATTGCGTTCCGGACGATCGGAATTGCGCTCGCGCTTCTCCCACGGCTTGGACTCGCCGCGCGGCGGGCGGTCGCCGAAATCCTTGCGCGGCGCCCGATCCCCGCGGTCGGCAGCACCGCGCGAGAATTTCCTGTCGCCGCCGAACTTTCTCTCGGGCCGATCGCCATCGCGGGATGGACGGTCGCCAAAGGATCGTTCGCCGCGTGGTGCATAGGATCGCTTCTCGCCGTCACGATCGCGCGACGCGTAGGGCTTCTTGTCGCCGAACTTGCGATCGGAAAACCGCGACGCCGGACGGGCATCGTCGCGATTGGCGCGCGGGGTGTAGGGGCGCTTTTCGCCGCCGCGGTCATCCCGGTCAAACCTCGGCCGGTCGCCGCGCGGCTTGAACGGCCGCTTCTCACCATCACGCGACGGGCGGTCGGCAAACGTCCGCTCTCCGCGCGGGCGGTCGTCGCGGTTGAAGCGCGGCTTGTCGCCATAGTCCCGGCGCGGCGCCTCATCCCCGTCGCGGCGGCGGAACGGGCGATCTTCGCGCTTGCTGCCGAAGTCGCGCTTTGCATCATCGCGCTTTCCGGCAGAATCCCTGGTCCCAAAGCCGCGCTTGGCGAACTTCTTCTCCGGCCCGCGCGCCTTGCCAGAGCGGCCCTTGCCGCCCGGCCGATCACGCCGACCGCGGGAATCGTTGTTTTTGTCGCTGTCGCGGGGCATGAATAGTCTCACTTAGGGGGCAAATGGCGCTCATGCGTGCCCGTTATCGAGCCGCAATCTCACGCAAAAACCGGGCATCCACTTTTGCTGAAGGCGCAGCTAGTAGCAGGTTTCTTCCGATGATACGAGGCATGACTGCCCCTTCTTTCATGGATTTGGCGCTGAAAACCGCCGAAAACGCCGGAAAGGCCGGCGAAGTTCCGATCGGCTGCGTGATCGTCCGGGGCTACGAGGTGATCGCCACCGCGGGCAACCGGACCCTGACCGACCGCGACCCGACCGCGCATGCCGAGATTTTGGCGATCCGGCAGGCCGCGGAGGCGATCGGCACCGAGCGGCTGGTGGATTGCGATCTCTATGTCACGCTCGAGCCGTGCACGATGTGCGCCGCCGCGATCTCGTTCGCCCGCATCCGCCGGCTCTATTACGGCGCGGCCGATCCGAAGGGCGGCGCGGTCGAATCCGGCGTGCGGTTCTTCTCGCAGCCCACCTGCCATCACCGGCCGGAAATCTATCCCGCCATCGGCGAGCGAGAGGCCGCAGTGCTATTGCGGGAGTTTTTCCGGGAGCGGCGGTGAACTTCCCGTAGCCCGGGTGGAGCGCAGCGCAACCCAGGGTTCTGGAGTCCGTGTCTTCCCGGGTTGCGCTGCGCTCCACCCGGGCTACGAAGCGAGAAAGAACTCCCGCAGCAGCTTTGCCGTGGCTTCCGGATTTTCTTCGGTCAGGAAATGGCCGGAGTCGACCGGCGCGCCCACGACATTGGTCGCCCACTGCTTCCAGGTGTCGAGCGGCGTCGCCGCGGCACTCGCAATCCCGGCATCGCCCCACAGCGCCAGCATCGGGATCGTGATCTTCCGGCCGGCCTCGACATCGGCCTTGTCGATCTCGTAATCGGCATAGGCGCCGGCGCGGTAATCCTCGCACATCGCATGCACGCGCGAGGGATCGCGGAATGGCGCCAGATAATGCTCCAGCGCGCGCGGATCGATGGCGTCCAGCGTCTTCGACTTGGTCTGGCTCGCCATCTTGTGCTTCAGGAAGAAATCCGGGGCGCCCAGGATCAGCGTCTCCGGAAACGGCGCCGGCTGCGCCAGGAAGGTCCAGTGATAGATCTTCAGCGCATAGAGGCGGTTGATGCGCTCCCAGTAATTATAGGTCGGCAGGATATCGAGCACCGCGAGCTTGGACAGCCGCCCCGGATGATCGAGCGCCAGCCGATAGGAGACGCGGCCGCCGCGGTCGTGACCGGCGAGCGCGAAATGCACGTGGCCGAGCTTCTCCATCGCCTCGATCATCGTCTTCGCCATCGCGCGCTTGGTGTAGGGCGTGTGGTCCTTGTCGCTCTCCGGCATGTCCGACCAGCCATAGCCCGGCAGGTCGGCGATGATCAGCGTGAACCTGTCGTCGAGCTTTGGCGCCACCGGATGCCACATCACATGTGTGGATGAGAAGCCGTGCAACAGCAGCAGCGGCGGCCCCTTGCCGCCGACGCGCGCGAAGATGCGGCCGGAGGACGTGTTGATCCATTCGGAGGCGTAGCCGGGGAAAAGATCGGCGAGATCGGACATTCGCGTACCTCCTCTGAATTTCGGATCGAGTTTAGCCCTGCTCGGCCTCCACCGCCTGCCAGGCGATGTCGCGGCGGCAAAAGCCGTCCGGCCACTTGATGCGGTCGATCGCGGCGTAAGCGCGCTGCTTGGCTTCGGTCACGGTCGTGGCCGACGCGCAGATGTTGAGCACGCGGCCGCCATTGGCGAGGATGGCGCCATCCTTCTCGACCGTGCCGGCATGGAAGATCTCGACGCCCTCGATTTGGGCGGCCTCGTCGAGCCCTTCGATGCGCGTGCCCTTCTTGTAATCGCCGGGATAGCCCTTGGCGGCCATCACCACCGTCAGCGCCGGCTCGGGGAACCAGCGCAGGTCAAAATTCTTCAACTGCCCGTCGCAGGCGGCGAGGAAGGCCGGCACGATGTCGGACATCATCCGCAGCATCAGCACCTGGCATTCCGGATCGCCGAAGCGGACATTGTATTCGAACAGTTTTGGCCCCTGCTCCGTCAGCATCACGCCGGCATAGAGCACGCCGCGGAACGGAATGCCCCGCTGCTTCATGCCGGCAACGGTAGGTCCGATGATCCGCGCCATGATCTGGTCATGGATCTCTGGCGTCACGAACGGCGTCGGCGAATAGGCGCCCATGCCGCCGGTGTTCGGCCCTTCATCGTGATCGAACACGCGCTTGTGGTCCTGCGCGGAGGCGAGCGGGATCGCAGTCTCGCCGTCGCACAGCGCGAAGAAGCTGATCTCGCGGCCCGACAGGAACTCCTCGATCACCACCTCAGTGCCGGCCGAGCCGAACGCGCCCTCGAACATCATCGCGATGGCCGCTTCCGCCTCGCCCAGCGTTTTGGCCACCACGACGCCCTTGCCGGCGGCGAGGCCATCAGCCTTGACCACGATCGGCGCGCCCTGCGCCCGTAGATAGGCGAGCGCATCACCGGCATTGTCAAAGCGGCGGTAGGCGCCGGTCGGGATGTCGAACTCGCGGCAGAGATCCTTGGTGAACCCTTTGGACCCCTCGAGCTGCGCCGCCAGCCTGCTCGGACCGAACGCCTTGATGCCGGCAGCGGCGAGATCGTCGACAATCCCCGCGGCGAGCGGGATCTCCGGGCCGACCACGACAAGATCGACGGCGTTGCGCCTGCAGAATTCAATCACGGCGGAATGATCGGCCACATCGAGCGCCACGCATTCGGCCTCGCGCGCGATTCCGGCATTGCCCGGGGCGCACCACAGCTTTGTCACCAGTGGAGAGGCGGCGATCTTCCACGCCAGCGCATGTTCGCGGCCGCCGGAACCGATCAGGAGAATGTTCATGCGATTGCAGTCAGAATTTAAGGGTTGCCGCGCCGTAGCGCGACGGTTTAGCACGGCATCACGCCGCCGCAAGGAATGGCTCGGGCTTGATGTGGATATGTGGCCTGACGGGCTGGTTGGCACCCCAGGACCTTGCGCCCGCGCCTAAAAAGCCCGATTCTAACAAGTGATGACCGCTGCACCGAATCTGCTCAATGCGCCCGAATTCACCGTCTCGGAACTGTCCTCCGCGCTGAAGCGAACGGTGGAGGACCGGTTCGGCCATGTCCGGGTCCGCGGCGAGATCACGGGCTTCCGGGGCCCGCATTCCTCCGGCCATTGCTATTTCGCGCTGAAGGACGAGAACGCCAAGATCGAGGCGGTGATCTGGAAGTTCGCCCACGCCCGCATGCGCTTCAAGCCCCAGGAGGGGCTCGAGGTCATCGCGACCGGCAAGCTCACGACCTATCCGAACTCTTCCAAATATCAGATCGTGATCGAGTCGCTGGAGCCGGCCGGCATCGGCGCGCTGATGGCGCTGATGGAGGAGCGCAAGAAGAAGCTCGCCGCCGAGGGCCTGTTCGACGAGGCGCGCAAGCAGCTCCTGCCCTGGCTGCCGGAGGTGATCGGCGTCGTCACCTCGCCGACCGGCGCCGTGATCCGCGACATCCTGCATCGGCTGGAGGACCGCTTTCCCCGCCGCGTGCTGGTGTGGCCGGTGAAGGTGCAGGGCGACAGCTCCGCCGAGCAGGTCGCCGCCGCAATCCGCGGCTTCAACGCGCTGCCAGAAGACGGGAGGATTCCGCGACCGGACCTGCTGATCGTCGCGCGCGGCGGCGGTTCGCTGGAGGACCTCTGGTCGTTCAACGAGGAGATCGTGGTCCGCGCCGCCGCCGACAGCATGATCCCGCTGATCTCAGCAGTGGGTCACGAGACCGACATCACGCTGATCGATTTCGCCGCCGACAAGCGCGCGCCGACGCCGACCGCGGCCGCCGAAATGGCGGTGCCCGTGCGCAGCGAATTGCTCGCCGAGATCGCAGCACTGGCTCGGCGCGTGTCCGTGTGCTGGCAGCGCGGCCAGGAGGCC
>NZ_PSRR01000295.1 GCF_004296405.1 Bradyrhizobium sp. Leo170 | reverse complement strand
GACAAAGCCGCCGCTGCGACCAAAACACTCTGGTCGATCCGGACAAAACTCCAGCTTGAGGGCCGCACTCGCGACCTTGCCATGTTCAATCTGGCAATCGACAGCAAGCTTCGTGGCTGTGACGTCGTTGCCATCCGGGTCGAGGATGTCGCCGCCAGCGGCTACGCGGCGGATCGCGCAACGGTTCGACAGAAGAAGACCGGACGGCCTGTCAGATTCGAGTTGGGCGAACAGACCCGCCAAGCGGTTGATGATTATCTAAAGGCTGCCAACAAAAGGCCCGGCGAGTTCCTGTTCACAAGCCGTCGTGGTCCTGAGCGCAGCATGACAACTCGGCAATACGCGCGCCTCGTGTCCGATTGGATTGGCAGCATTGGATTGGACCCACATTTGGAACGCATTCGCTCCGACGCACCAAGGCAACCTTGATCTACCGTCGCACTGGCAATCTCAGGGCCGTCCAGCTTCTGCTTGGCCACACCAGGATCGAAAGCACGGTTGGATATCTGGGTATCGAAGTGGACGATGCCTTGGCAATAGCGGAACAAGTTGATGTCTGAAATACCCGGGCAGAACGGACATGCTCTGCCCAGCCTCCAACAGCCGGTTTGGGCCTAGGGATTTCAAAATCGAATCGGCTTGCGATGCGTGCACTAAAAACGATCTCGAACGAATAACTTGCTCTATCGCGATTAAGCGTCTTCGCGTTCTCACACAGCCTGGGCCATAACCGGACCTTTGTCACTCAATTACCGTATCGGCACTCGCGACGAGCGCAGGAGGTACGGAAAGCCCCAGCTGCTTGGCTGTCTTGAGGTTGATGGACAACTCGAATTTGGTTACTTGGTAAAACGGAATGTCGCCGGGCTTTGCTCCCCGGAGAATTGCGTCGATAGTGTGTGTGCGGAGCGCTTATACAATTCGATCAGGTCGAATGAATAGGCCATTAAACCCCCAGCCCCGACGGATTCGGTAAACGAAAAAATCGCCGGAAGCTTCGCGTCGCCGAGCAACTTGGCGATCAAAGCGCCTTTTTGCTCGGTCTCAAGCGACTCGACGACCATGACCGCATCTGCACCGTCGCGAGAGATGCTCTCGATCGCCGCCCGATAGCCTGCTTCGCTGGTACCCATTTCCACTAAAGACACCGCGAGAGGGAGGCCTGCCGTTTCGGCCGCTGCGCGGATTGCGGGGCCTTGGGTTATTCCATTGCAATCGAACAATGAGACAGCCAAGTTTCGACAGCTTCGGAAACATCTCGCGCAACAGTGCGATCCGTTTTCCATAAATGGATGGACCGGCGTCGACGCTAACTCCCGTGAAATTGCCGCCCGGGTGCGCCAGACTGTCGGCGATCCCCGTCTTAACGGGGTCACCAGTTATCGCTACGATGGGAATAGGCGATGTTAGCTTTTTGAAGATGACTGCGCCAGGGCCAACGACGAAGATGACGTCCGGGTTGCTTCGAACGATTTCCGTCGCCAGGGCTTCGGGGCCGGACGTGTTTTGCTCTCGGCCGTAACTTTCGACCTTGAGGTTTGTCCCTCGATATGTCCCAACCGCCGAAGCTCAGCGAATAAGGCTCGCCAACCTGTGCTTTCGCTATGCCCATGCAAGTCCGCTTGGCACTGATGGGCTGAAGATAGCAAGACGTTTCTTATTAGTGCCCTGGCCATGCCACGGCCGCACCGCCAAGAAGACTGATCAAATCGCGCCGTCTCATGCAGCCCTCCAAGGAGGCTCAGGACCACGCTAAATACAGGTTGAAGCATACCACATCGCGGCACGGGAGTCCGGGGAGTTGGAGGCGCAAGATGTCGAGCGCGGCAACCCGCTATTCTGCGTTGCGAAGTCCGGAGGTGCAACGGGGAGGTCTGCTTTGCCCGCGCAAGCAGACATCGTCAGATCAGACGGTCCGGTCCGGTTCGTGAAGAGTCGACATTGAAGCCCGCGCGTTCGAGGAAGAGCTTTGCTTTGAGGACTCACCAGGTCACCCCTGGTGATCTGCGATAGAGTAAGGAGGCTGCCATGTGGGCAGCCTCTTTCTTCCTTGATGCTATTCCCACCCCGCCGCCTGCCCCCGTCATGGGGACTCATCCCAACGCGGAGATGAAACGACAAGGCTTACGCCCATCCCGACCTCACGTGTGGGCTTCCGCCGGTCTTGACAACTGTTGTGCGGCCTCGACGTTCGTGGCGCAGCGCTCGAGCCAGCGAGCCACGAGAAAATTAACCCCCGCGGCAAATCGCCGTCGAGCGGCTGCCAGCATAAGCCTCGCATCCAAGCTCTGATCGGATGGTCTCTTGACGTCGTTGCGGGCGTTCATCTTGCCCTCCTGCCGGTTCGGCGGAGGGAGCGGCCCTGCGCCGAGAGTTACACTCTTGCTGTGCGGATCAGCGCCGCTTCGAGCTGAAAATTCGGACCCCGTGTCATCACGGACATGCACGACCAATCGGCCAGCCGAATAAGCGGCCGGACGCGGGCGGCAGTCTCTGCGATGGGCGTGCGTGCGTTGCGCATTACGGTCCTCAAGAGTGCAGGCAATTTCACCCGCGACGAATGTCATGATCTAAACGTAGAGAAAGCTTAGCGCGTCAAATGTTTTGTGTTCACGAGGTGCGGAATTTGTTGCGTGCCAGCAATTTTCGAACACCGGCGCGGCCGGCTGGGTTCGAAAATTTCTGGTTGTGGTCAATTGGCGGAGGTGGCGTTACTTCGCCATGTCCGGTCTACCCACGGAAGTAGACACCAATCGGAAGGGTCGGCATGTCCGCTGGGTGCCACTTGCGGACATTGGCTGCTCTGCGCAGTCACGCACCGAAGCAGCCTATCCTTCTCCGTGAAATTCGATAGCATTCGTAACCTACGAAGGTCTTTTGATCGGAGGTGGCCATGACCAGAGCCTTGCTTGCCGCGATCGTCGCGATCCTAGGCATCAGCACGGCAGCAGCAGCAGAGGAACCGCTGTCCACCCAAGGTGCTGTCATTGCTCGTGCAAAATCGCTTGAGCTGGACACGCCCTATGTGCCGCCTCCGGGGGATCCGCTGGAGCATCATACGGCGGGATTTGCCAAGGTCATGTGCTCGGCCGTTTTCATCACGGGACTTGATCCCCAGTTTGCGGCCGAAAATGTGGGATATTTCGCGAGCCCCTATGCGGAACGGGCAAAGGTCGGCAAACCGGTGATCGATCGTGCCAACCAAGCGGTTCACGTCACGCTTCCCAATGGAGTTACGCGCACCGCAAAATATCTCGGTTCTCAAGGCTGCGTCACGCTGCCGGTCGGCGAAACGACCGTGAGGTTCAAGCCGGTTGCCGTGAAGAGCGCATTGCCGGACCCGGCCACGCAGCAATGGCCGATGGGCGACGTGCTGGCCGATAAGGCATTGTCGCGGGAGATCGACGCGGCGAAGCTTCAGCAGGCCGTGGACGCAGCCTTCGAGCCGGCCGAGGCGATGACCGCCGCTTTCGCGGTCACGTGGAAAGGCCAGCTTATTGCCGAGCGTTACGGCTCAGGCATAACTACGCATACGCCGCTCGAATCCTGGTCGATGGGCAAGAGCATGATCGCCACGCTCCTTGGGATTCTGGTGAAACAGGGCGACTACGACCTCTCGCAGCCGGCACCGATTCCGGAGTGGCAAACGCCGGATGATCCCCGTGCAAAAATACGGATTGCCGACCTTCTTCACATGTCGAGCGGACTCCGGATCAGAGCGCCGCAGGATCCTGATTACGATCCTTCGGGGCCGTATCCCGACCACGTTTACCTGTACACCGGAGCCATCGACTCCTGTCACTACGCGGCAACGCGCCCATTGCAGTGGCCTCCCAACACGATCGGCCGCTACCACAACACCGATCCGGTGCTGATCAATTATCTGATCCGGCTGGCAGTGGAGAAACGTCGTGAGGACTATCTATCGTTCCCGCAACGTGCGCTGTTCGACAAGATCGGCATCCGTACAATGGTGATCGAAACCGATCCGTTCGGAAACTTTCTCGGACAGGGATACGATTTGGGGTCCGGACGCGACTGGGCGCGTCTTGGAAATTTGTATCTTCACGATGGTGTTTGGAACGGCGAACGGATTCTTCCAGAGGGCTATGTCAAATTCGTAAGCACGCTCGCGCCTGCCTGGAAAGCTGACGGGCGGCCGATCTATGGCGCCTTCTTCTGGATCAATGGTGACGGCATGTTTCCGGTACCGAAAGATGCCTATTACATGGCAGGCGCAGGCGGGCAGACCACGCTCATCATTCCGTCGCACGATCTCGTGGTCGTGCGCATGGGGCACTACAAGGGTGCTGTGCCTGGAATGGTGAGCTTCAGGAAAGCGCTTGCACTCCTGATGCAGGCAGTACCAAACAGCTATTAGCGTGTGCGAAGGCCACTGCCATTCGTGATCTGCTTTGATCCAATGCGAGCGACTTCGGGGAGCGAGCGCGTTTACGAGACAGCTGACGTCAGCGTTGGGTCGATACCCGCCGTCGAGGACGCGCGAGGTAAGTCAGTTGGTCCCCGTAACAGCGGACCTGTGGGGCGTTTCGAGCTTCGTCGCCTTGGGGCTGACTCTGCCGTCAGCCGTTCCACTCGATCACCTGCTCGGCGAGCGCGAAGGGTTGTCCGGGATATTCAGGCCGAGCGCCCCGGTACCCGCAAGGCAACGTCCCAACGCAGGCGACAAGAGCCCAGGACACGGCTACCATCGTCGTCGAAAGGACTCGGACACAAATGGGCGAGCACAAAGAGGCCGTAGTCGTCGGAGCGCTCGGAGTAATCGGACGCTACATCGTCGAGCGGCTGCTCAGGCAGGACGACTGGTCCGTCATCGGTTTGTCGCGCCGTGCGGCCGGCGCCGTGCCCCGCTACCGCCACATCAGTGTCGATCTATTAGACCGTGAGGACGCGACGGCGAAGCTCGCCGGCCTGACGGAAGCCACGCACGTCTTCTATTCCGCATTTCAGCCTGCGGCGGGCGCCGCCGCGGGCTATGCATCGAACATCACTCCCAACCGCGACATGCTAGTGAACGCCGTGACCGCGATCGACAACGCATCGTCCGCGTTGCGCCGCGTGGTGCTGGTGACCGGCACGAAATATTATGGCTCACACCTCGGGCCATTCAAAACACCGGCACGAGAGGGTGACCCGCGCCACATGGGTCCCAACTACTATTTCGAGCAGATCGACTGGCTCGCCGCTTTCCAACGCGGCAAGCGCTGGGACTGGGTGGAGCTGCGGCCGCAGACCTTATGCGGCTTTGCGCCGGGCACGCCGATGAGTCTGGCGCCGGCGATCGCGGTCTACGCCGCGATCAGCAAGGAGCTTGGATTGCCGCTGCGTTTTCCGGGAAAGCCTGGCGCCTATACGTCGATCTACCAGGTTACTGAATCCGCGCACTTCGCCAATGCGGCGCTTTGGGCGGCGAGCGCGCCTCATTGCGGGCTCGAAGCTTTCAACATCACCAACGGCGACTATTTTCGCTGGAAGAACCTGTGGCCGAAGCTCGCGGCCGCTTTCGATATTCCAGCCGGCGACGTGCAGACCATAAGCCTTACCGCACACATGATAGACAACGCACCACTCTGGCGCGTCATGACAGAGAAATATGGGCTTAAGCCCCATGCCTACGATGAGCTCGTCGCCTGGCCCTTTGCCGATTACGTGTTCAGTTGCGACTGGGACGTGATGTCCGACATCACTAAATCGCGTCTCTTCGGCTTCCACGATTTAGTCGACAGCGAAGAGATGTTCGTGCGGCTCATGCGCGAGTTCCGCGCGCAGCGGATCGTTCCCTGAGGCGCATTGGCGCCGCGAAAACGATCACCTGCATGACGTCAGTTTCAGGGTCAAACTGTGAAGAACTCATCCTGAGCAAATTTCTTCCAGGTTACCCCTGAAAGCGGACACAGCGCGACACAGTCGGCATGTCTCAAGAGGGCGGCCACAAGCTGAAGTACTTGGCAGCCCGTGTCGCCGTTGACTGTTACTGCCTCCAATACCGGTTCAGAAATCGATCGAGTATGGCCGCTACCCCCTGCGGATCGTCTCGCGCCACCAGGTGACCTGTCTGCAGATGTTCAATCTCGCCGTGCGGAACGTAGACGCGAAATTGCTCTACCTCTGCGGTACGCACTACGCCAATATCGCCCGCGATCAGTAGGGTTGGGATCGTCAACCGACAAGCTGCCCGTTTCCAGCGATCGATGTCTTTGTAAACATCCTTGATCAATCCGCCGCCGCGAACATATCTCGGATCGATCGAAGTCATCAACGCATGACCTGTTTTTGCCGCTGCCTGAATGCGCCGCCGCTCGAACATGACTCGTTCCAAGGCAGGTACTATTGGACGTCCAACATCGCCAATCCATCGATGGCTGTACCTTCACCCGCAGCGACCATAGCCAGTGCGCCCCCGATCGAACCTCCCACGACAACCAATGGCCTCGCTGACATCTGGCCAATCCAGGTCAACAAGTCATCGGTGAATCCTTGAATCCATAACGCTCGCTTCGCCCGCTGTCGCCGTGACCGCGATGATCGGCTGCAACAAACCTCCACCGGCTCTTTGTGTCCGGCGGGAAGTGGTCGACGACCGGATGCCATACGGATCGCGTTTCGGCACCTGCTGGTAGTAGCAGCAGCGTCGAATTTTCGTTCACATTCCAGACATCGGCAATCAGTTTAGTGCCATCCCTGGCAGCGACTGACCACAGAGTAGGCGCTTCCATCACGACCTCAGAACAGCCAGCCTGTTAGGGGCATCGTACCTCCGCAGAGGGAATGTCTCTTGTGGGTCATGAGCGCCGTTTTGGCGGCCAAGCCGTCACTTCCGGTCTACCCCTGAGCAGCAGACGTTGTGACCGGTTGTCGGCAGGTCTCTGAAGGGCTACAGGCGGAGTCATGCAGTGCAGCAAGTGGCTTTGCGGCGAACCCTACTTGTTCAGCCACACGTCCTCATAACGATAGCCGTTATAAGAGCTGTTCACCATGATGGTGACGCCGTTGACATAGGGCTGCCAGCAGGTGCCCTGTCGACTGTGGAAGATGATCGGACGGGCGACGTCCTCCTGCAACTTCTTGTCGATCTCCCAGACCAGCTTCTTGCGCTTCTGGACGTCCGTTTCCTGCCAGCTTCTTCGCCGCTTCGCGGTTGGCGTTGATGTCGGGGCGATAGCCCGGAATCTGCTCCAGCATCTCCTTCGGCATCGCCCACAGCCCGTCCGGCGCGGGCAGCATGGTGCCGCCGATATCGCCCTGGCCTTCGAACAGGATCGAGATGAAGGCCTTGCGGTCGAGCGCGAGCGCCAGCGCGCGGCGGATGTCCGGATTATCGAACGGCCGATTCGAGGAGTTGACGATGATGTTGGTCGAGACGTTGGTCGGCGCAACGACACAGACCGCGTTTGGTGCCTGGGTCTTGACGTCCTTCAAAAGCGGGATCTTCACCTCGGTCGGGTAGGTCATGTCGAACTTGCCGGCGATGAAAGCGAGGATCGCGGTCGAGCGGTTCGGAATGATGGTGAATTCGATGCCATCGAGATACGGCAGGCCCTTCTTCCAGTAATTCTCGTTGCGCGTCAGCTTGCAAGATAGAGAAGCTCAAGGAGGAGGTCGTCCGGCTCAACGCGATCGATGCGGAGATGATGAAGAGTGAGGACAAGCAGATCTCGCTGACCGATCCTGACGCGCGCTCGATGGCGACAAGTGGCAAGGACACCGGGATCGTTGGCTATAACGTGCAGATTGCAGTTGATACGCAGCATCATCTCATCGTGGCTCACGAGGTGAGGCCTGGGCCATTGGCGGACATGCGGCGCGTTTCGGTCATTAGATCATACGGACGAGAGAGTCATACGGACGAGGTTTCCGGCAGCCCGGTGTCGGCTGCGAAGGCGGCCGGTCGCTCAAGGACGCGCAATGAGCAACGGCTGGACGTTTTCGCCGCCTGCCATGAGGGGATTCGACGGCTCGAAGTGCTCGCGCAGTTCTCGCCTTTTGACGAGCGAGCGCGCCACAACAAAGGCGTCCTTCAGGCGTTTCGCTTGCCGGACTGCGACATTGAAAAAGGCGTTGCCGAAATAGGTCCACTTGGCTTTGTCCCGGCAGCCGAACGATGGATGGTCGGCATCGGCCGCGCTGATGACCAACGTATCGGGGTTCGCGAGACGAGGGATAAAGACCCCGGAATAGCAGGCCGAGATGACCACCACCTTGTATCGCATACCGGTCCGCGCCAGCATGCCGGCGAGATTGGACGGCGTGAGCGTTTGCGTAAGCCGCCCCGCTTTGACTGCAAGCCCGTCGGGGGAGCCGTGCGAGGTGAGAATCAAGAACAGAACATCGTTCTCGGCGTCCATTCCATTGGCCGCCGCCTGCAAGGACCTAGCCAGGCCTTCAATCGTTGCACCTCCCCCTTTCTTCCAATTGTATTGCACGTTGACCGGGCCGCTCCCGAAACGGCCCGCTACGACCCGTGCTGCACCGATTGCCTCGTTTCTAAACACGCCCTGATCGCCGAAAAGGCCGCAGGACACGACGCTTACCCTGCGAGCATCCTCAACGGCGCGCGCCGGCGAAAACGACGGCGCAATGGTCAAAACAAAGGCGATGAGCGGCGCGCCGAACCGGCCGATCCAACGTGGATGCACAGCTTCACCAGGCCATTTCGTTCAACAGGTCACGTGAAAGAGCCCGATCCTCCTGGCGTGCGAGCGGTTGAACATCCGGATCGCCTCGGGTGTCGGCCTCAACAGCACCTCGCAGCCCTTCCTTTCGAAATAGGCTTCGGCTTCCGGTGACAGGTGCACGTTGCCCACCTGACCGGAACCAATGACGACCTGGTCGCACCCTTTCTCGAAGAGAAACTTTGCCTCGTCTTTTGAAAGCACGTGCGAGGTACCATAGAGCTTCTTTGATAGCTTCTTTTTCCGCTTCACAACTTCGCCGGAAAGACGAACGACCACGTCGTGTTGATACGTCGTTCCGTCAATCGTAATCGCGCCAAATGTGGTGCTATCAATCTTCATCGTGACCTCCTGATTAGACTCCAGCTCCAAATATGCAGCAGTGAGGCGCCTCGACGTCGGCATCATCTCCCTCAAGAGCGTTCCAATAGAGCACGTCGATCTTTATAGCCGCATACAGCGCTTCGAAAAAATCTCGTCTCGTAAGGGCTACAGCGTAAGGGCCCTTGACCAAAAGCACGCCGTTCGAGCAGGCAGCCCTCGCTAAAATACGAAGGCAAACAGGGCGTTGTGAATCCTATTCGGCCGCGCTTTGTGCTAGGCTTCCAGTCGTCCATACCTTGAACCAAGCGAAATTAAAACAGGAGGATGGGCCTGACACAGACAATCAATCAGATCCTACGGTGCAGTCTGCGGTTTCTCAGCGAGGTCAGTTATGCCTGAGACCGTGCAAGGGATCTCCTAGGAAAGATTTTCTTGCTCACCTCGAAGACACGCTCATGACGGCTCCTGTAGGAAGAGGGAGAGACGATCATGATCAAGGTGAAGATTAATGGCCAGGAACAGAATTGGGATGGTGATCCCGATCTTCCGCTACTCTGGTTTATCCGTGATGAAGTGGGACTCACCGGCACCAAGTTCGGCTGCGGCCAGGCGCTGTGCGGCTCATGCACCGTCATCGTCGACAAGCAGGCGGTGCGCGCCTGCATCACCTCCGTGTCCGACGTCGGCGGCCGCGAGGTCACCACCATCGAGGGCCTGCATCCGGCCGGCGATCACCCGGTGCAGAAGGCCTGGCGGCAGCTCAACGTGCCGCAATGCGGCTTTTGCCAGACCGGCCAGATCATGCAGGCGGCGGCGTTGTTGATGGATAATCCCAAGCCGTCGCACGACCAGATCCGCGAAGCCCTGTCCGGCAACATCTGCCGCTGCGGCTGCTACCAGCGGATCGAAAACGCGGTCCATCTCGCCTCGACGGGGGTGTGACATGAATATCCTCACCAATCCCAGCAAGCTTCGCGGCTTCGAGAAGCACATCAAGGTCGAGAACGTTTCGCGGCGCAGCATCCTCAAGGGCCTCGGCCTCGCCGGCGGCTTCGTGCTCGCCGCACCCGTGATGACGCGTACGGCCTTTGCATATGAGATCGGCGCCAGCCTGATGCCGCACGGTACTGTGGTCGATCCGCGCGTCTTCGTCTCGATCGCGTCGGATGGAATGGTCACCATCGTTGCGCACCGCTCCGAGATGGGAACCGGCGTGCGCACCAGCCTGCCCCTGATCGTCGCCGAAGAACTGGAGGCCGACTGGAAGCGCGTTCGCGTCCAGCAGGCGCATGGCGACGAGGTCAAGTTCGGCAACCAGGATACCGACGGCTCGCGCAGCACGCGGCATCATCTGATCCCGATGCGCCAGATCGGCGCCTCGGCCCGCACCATGCTGGAGCAGGCCGCGGCGAAGCGCTGGGGTGTGCCGGCAGCCGAGGTGAAGGCCGTCAATCACGAAGTCGTCCACAGCGCGAGCGGACGCAAGCTCGGCTTTGGCGAATTGGCCGCCGATGCGGCCAAGGAGTCGGTGCCGAGCGTTGAAGGCCTGAAGCTCAAGGATCCCAAGGACTTTCGTTACCTGGGCAAGGGCGAGATCAGCATCGTCGATCTTCACGACATCACGACGGGCAGGGCCGAATACGGCGCCGACGTGCGGTTGCCCCGCATGAAATATGCCGTGATCGCCCGCCCGCCGGTGACTGGCGGCAAGGTGGCGTCGTTCGACGGCGCGGAGGCGACGAAGGTTTCCGGCGTCGAGAAGGTGATGGAAGTCAAGGGCTGGCCATGGCCCTCGAAATTCCAGCCGCTCGGCGGGATCGCCGTGATTGCCCGCAACACCGGCGCGGCGATCAAGGGCCGCGACGCGCTGAAGGTCACCTGGGAGGACGGCGCCAACGCCAAATATG
>NZ_PSRR01000294.1 GCF_004296405.1 Bradyrhizobium sp. Leo170 | reverse complement strand
AGTGTAGATCTGAATTGTCGCCGAGAGCGGATGGTAAGACGCTTTAGTGAACTTAGCAGCGCCTGCGGTTTCGGGTGGTCTCACGCGGAGAAGCCATGCAGGAGGCCTCCTGCAACAATATCCGCCGCATCCAAATACTTGCCGGATCAGTATTATGAAGGGCCGGCCATTGGATGGCCTCGGTGAATGCGGGAAGCGGGAGCGGTGCTTCGACGATCCGGAGGGGGATCGTCTTTGCGAAATGCTGGGGCAGCCTTGAGGGCATCGTCGCTATACGCTCAGTCCCCGATAGCATCGGCGGGATCATGGTAAATCCTTGCACAACGACCTCAATGCGTCTCTTAAGACCGTGCTCAAGCAAGAACCATTCCTCAATATTCGGCCTCAGGGCCCGCCCGAACTTGGCCGCAACATGTCCCATTGACATGTATTGCTCGAATGTAAGCTGCCGTGGCAGCTGCTTGTTCGTCTGGCAGCCTACGCACACGAGCGTCTCCTCGAACAGTGTCGCTTTAGGATGCGCGCTCGACATGAATAATTCCGGTAAGACAAGAAAGTCGACTTCGCCGCGCTGCAGAAGCTCATCAGGCTCATCGACAAATGGCAGAAATTCGAAGCGGACGGCGGGAGCTTCCCGCGCGACACGGTCGACGATCTGTCTAAAGAAAACGATTGTCATGAAATCGGAAAGGAGAATCCGGAAGCGGCGATCCGACTTAGCTGGGTTGAACGTGTCGCGGGAAATTATGGAGAGCTGAATGTGCACCAGCGCCTCGCGTATCGGCCCGGCGAGCCGTTCCGCTCGTGCTGTGGGGACAAGTTCCCGGCCCCTCATCGTAAATAGCTCATCGCGGAAATAGGCGCGCAAGCGGGCCACGGCCGCACTCATAGCCGGCTGGCTCAGATTGATGCTGCGTGCCGCCGCGGTGAGATTACGCTCTCTCATCAGAGCATCGAGCGCGACGAGAAGATTTAGATCAAGGCCTTTGAAGCGCATGGCGTGGAGTTATCCATCGTGTGGATGTGTTCAATAAAAATAATCGATTTTACCAATTTTGCGCAATGGCGGATACCAAAGCCGGTCGGTCAGCACAATAAAATTCAGGCCGATAAGGAATGGTTGCCAGTCTTTCTCCTGGCTCCGCGAAAAGTCTCAGCTGCACCCCGAGCCCCGACCGAAGCGCATGTCCATTGCGGCCACAGTTTTCAACGGGTTGTATGAGCTGCAGCGCAGTGGCTTGACGCGACAGGCGTGGCGCAGATCGCTTATGCGCTCACGACCGGTAAACGTTCGTATAGCTTTTCCAACCGTTTCTATATCGGCCGCTTACCTCCGTAGAATTGAGCCAGCGATCAACTTCGCCTTAACATCCCAACAAGTCGGGAGCTGCCGATTGCCGGCACCCAATGCCTTTGCGACCCAGGCCCAATTTATCACGTATCCATAGCAGTCAAATCGTGCAGAAAATGCAGGCGAAGTCCCCGGTAGATTTGGTGCAAATGGCACATGCGCTCGACGTTGTCTCCATCGTGGATCGCGATGCATCGGTCAATCAAGCGCTGACAGACGTGCTCTTGTCGACAAGCGACAACCCCGAACCTTTCCAGTGCGCAGATGAGTTGAAATCCAACCGTCCTCTCAGCACGTCCTGTTTGATCGCGGATGTGCAGTTGCCCGGAGTGGCCGGGCTTGAGCTATGCCAGCACTCGGCCGCATCCGGAAAGGCCGATCTCACCATTCTGCTCACGAGCCGTCCCGGCGACAACCACTGGCTGCGGGCGCTGCGAGCCAGCGTTTCCCATTCCCTGGTGAAGCCGTTCATCGGTAGCGAACTGCTCGCGTGCGTCAAGTCCACCCTCGAATGCCGGTCGGCGCAAAGGAGGCACCCATGAATATTGCCGTATCCAGCTCTACGGGGGGTCTCTCAATGCGCTCTCAGGTGCGGTGGAAGCTGTGCTGGGAAAACGAGTTGCAACTCGCCGACCATGTCGAACTCGCCGAGTTCTTTCGAAAGACGTATGGGCCGACTGGGGCGTTTAATGGAAAGCCATTCGAAGGCAGTCGAAGTTGGGCCGGCGCGAGGCCTGAGCTCCGTGTAATCGGCTACGACTCGCGCGGTGTAGCGGCTCATATGGGCTTACTGCGCCGTTTCATCAAGGTTGGCGCGGTCGATGTACTAGTGGCCGACCTAGGTTTGTACGCGGTACGTCGAGATTTTGAGGGACTCGGAGTCACCTATCACGGTGCAGTGCACGTCCTGCGTCCAACCCTGCAAGAGCTTGGTGTTCCCTTCGGCTTCGGCGCGGTTCGGCCTGCGCTGCAGAAGCATGTTGAAAGGGTCGCCCGGCACGGTTGGGCAACCGTTTTGTCGGGGGTTCGCGTGCGGTCGACCCTTCCAGATGTACGTCTCGATAAGCCGCCCACACGCACCGAGGACGTACTCATCGTGATTTTACCAATTGGACGGTCGATGAGCGAGTGGCCGACCGGCACGATGATTGATCGGAACGGGCCAGAGCTGTGACACACCTCGACTGCTCTTGCGAAGCGCGCGGCGAATACGCTGACCGCACCGAAAGTCGCGGCGTCTATCTGACGTTTGACGACGGTCCTAATCCACTTTGCACGCCGAATGTCCTCGATGTGCTGGCGGAACACCGAGTGCCAGCGACTTTCTTCGTCATCGGCGCGTACGCGGCGGACCAGCCGAAACTAATCCGACGAATGGTCGCAGAAGGGCACGAGGTCGCAAACCACACAATGACTCATCCGGACTTGTCCAGATGCGAACTCGCCGAAGTGCAACAAGAAATACTAACGGCGAGCAGAGTCATCAGGATGGCATGCCCCCAGGCCTCGCCGCGGCACATGCGTGCACCCTATGGTATGTGGACCGAAGAGGTGCTCGCTACGTCAGCGAGGGCTGGGCTGGCTGCCCTGCACTGGTCGGTAGATCCGCGAGACTGGTCTCGTCCCGGCGTTGACGCGATTGTCAACGCGGTGATGGCCTCTATCCGGCCGGGAGCAATTGTGCTCTTGCACGACGGATGTCCACCCAGCGAGTTGGGACGGGGCACTCATGCTGGTCTGCGCGATCAGACCGTCTTGGCGCTTTCCAACCTGATTCCAGCATTGCATGTCCGCGGATTTTCAATCCGCTCGCTTCCTCAACCTCACCAAACCGGCACCCTATGAACCTGCTTACCACAACCAGCACTGTCGCTATCTCGGTCTATGCGCTTCTCTCGACTGTCCATAGAAGCGTGCAGGTGCTTTATGCTCTGCCGACAAACGTTTCATCGCCGTCGGGCGACGTGGTCAACTCCGACGCTCTACCAAGCGTGGATGTCATCGTCCCCTGCTTCAACGAGGACCCGCGTACGCTCTCGGCGTGTCTGAAGTCCATTGCAAGCCAAGACTACGCCGGAAAACTGCGGGTCTATGTGGTTGATGACGGTTCTGGAAATCTCGACGCTGTGGCACCCGTTCACGACGCCTACTCTGACGACCCGAGGTTCGGCTTCATTCTGCTGCGAAAGAATGTCGGAAAGCGGAAGGCGCAGATCGCTGCGATACGCCGCTCATCTGGAGATCTCGTGCTCAACGTCGACTCGGACACGATAATAGCAGCCGATGTGGTCACGAAGCTTGCACGGAAGATGCAGGATCCAGCGATCGGGGCGGCCATGGGGCAGTTGACGGCGAGCAACCGAAGCGACACTTGGCTGACCCGGTTGATTGATATGGAGTACTGGTTGGCTTGCAACGAAGAGCGCGCGGCACAAGCTCGCTTCGGCGCCGTTATGTGCTGCTGCGGCCCATGTGCGATGTACCGTCGTTCCGCGCTCCTGTTGCTACTAGATCAGTACGAGACGCAATTCTTTCGGGGAAAGCCAAGCGACTTCGGTGAGGATCGCCATCTCACGATCCTCATGTTGAAAGCAGGGTTTCAAACGGAGTACGCTCCCGACGCCGTCGCGGCAACAGTTGTTCCGGACAGGCTAGGGCCGTATCTGCGCCAACAACTCCGTTGGGCACGGAGCACTTTCCGGGATACGTTCCTTGCGCTGCGCCTGTTGCCTGAACTTGATCGCTATCTCACGCTAGATGTAGTCGGACAGAATCTCGGCCCGCTACTTCTCGCCCTGTCATCGCTAACGGCGCTCGCGCAGCTCGCACTCACAGCCACAGTGCCGTGGTGGGCAGGACTGATTATCGCATCAATGACCGTGGTTCGCTGCAGCGTCGCAGCGTTTCGTGCTCGCGAACTTCGATTTCTCGGCTTTTCTCTGCACACACTCATCAACATCTTTCTCTTACTCCCCGTGAAAGCCTATGCATTGTGTACATTGAGCAATAGCGATTGGCTGTCGCGCCAGGCTGCCAAGCTACCAAACGGGGGGGGAAAGCAGGTCGTCATCCGAAATCCGGTCGGTGGACCAAATGCTACAGAAGGTCCGGGAATTGGTGGGTCAATCCGAAGGAGGGATCTTTCGCGTGCTTCTTCGAGGTTGGTAACGTCTGACAGCGCTTGCAGCGGCGAGTGATCGTGCAGTTACATAGGTGAATAGCTCGTGAGCCTGGATAAGAAATACCAACTGTTAGAGCGGGAACTGGCTGCCGACGATCCGTGGCGCCTCGACGGAAATCCGTTTGAGCGGGAGCGTCACACGCAAATGCCGCGGCTTTCGCTTTCCAGAGGGTCTATCACAAATGCCCTCGAAGTGGGGTGCGCAGCCGGCGCATTCACGGAAAAGCTGGCGCCGCACTGCAAACGGCTCAGAGCGCTCAATGTCGTGCCGCGAGCGATTGGTCGAGCGTGCCAACGGACGAAGAGATGGTCGCACATCACGTGGATAGTCTGCGACGTTCAGCAGTTCTCGACCGGAGAGCTGTTCGATTTGATCGTCGTGGCGGAAGTTCTCGATCACCTGGCTGACACGGCCGAGATACGCGCGGCCATTTGCAAACTAGTGCGGATGCTTGCGCCGGAAGGGCCGCTGGTTTTCGGATCCGCGCGCGATGCCACGTGTCGGCGCTGGGGTCACCCTGCTGGTGCCGAGACGGTCATCAGCATGTTGAACGAAACGCTGATCGAGGTCGAGCGGCTGCAGTGCCATGGCGAGTCGGTCAACGAAGACTGCTTGCTCGCCTGCTTCCGGAATCCGATTCGATCTCGAGTCAATCGAATCGCCGACGTTGACATGGAGGCACAATGCGCATCTGCGGTATAAAGCTGACGCATGACGGGGCGATCGCTCTTGTCGAGGACGGACGGCTCGTCTTTTGCGTCGAGCAGGAGAAGCGGGGCAACAATCTGCGATATCAAGCCATCGACAATCTCGACGCAGTTGTCGCCGCTTTAGCGGAGCACGGTCTGGATCCGCGGGATGTCGATCGGTTTGTCATCGATGGTTGGGACGGGGAAGTCGAATCCCAATTCGAGGCCCTCAGTGGGACGGCAGCGATCACTCTTAAAGGGGCGCCGTATGTTGAACGCCATGCCGAGGGCCTTCTCACTTCGCACGACGGCTTTGGGCTCATGCTCGAGGGCAGGCTCTTCCCTTATAGAAGCTATCCGCATGTCGCAGGCCATGTGGCCTCCGCATACTGCACCAGCCCCTTTGCCAAAGCCGGACAACCAGCCTTCTGCTTGGTATGGGACGGCTGCATCTTTCCACGTCTCTACTATGTAGATCGTCGGGGCGCCCGGTTCCTCGAATGCCTGTTCCCGATGATAGGCCATGCATATGGTGCCGCTGGCTCTCACTTCGGACCTTATAGGCAGGCGAACCGGACCAGCTGGGACCTAGGTGTTGCCGGCAAGCTGATGGCTTACACCGCGCTCGGGTGTGCTGATGAAGCCATGATGGCGGTATTTCAGGAGCTCTACGAGGAGCGCTTTGCGGCCGACACGGAGCAGGCTCGCCGTTACCGAGCGGGCATAAACAGCGCGGAGTCGTCACTTGCGGCTATGCACGATTTCTTCGAGCGGAGCGCGCTGCGATTGAAGGCTAAGGCACCCGAAGATGTACTTGCATCTTTTCATTGTTTTCTCGAGCGTCTCCTTGTTCAGGAAGTGACAGTCGCTTTGCAGCGGCATTCGGGTTTTCCGGGATCGCGCAACTTGTGTATAGCCGGTGGCTGCGGTCTCAACATAAAATGGAACAGTGCACTACGTGCTAATGGCCTGTGCGATGCTGTCTGGGTGCCGCCCTTTCCGAATGACAGCGGCTCGGCAATCGGCGCGGCTTGTGCCGCAATGGCGGCGGACATAGGCTTCGTGCCGCTGGAATGGTCGGTCTACAGTGGCCCAGCCCTGGCACGCACCGATGTGCCGTCTGAGTGGGAGGCTGCGCCGTGCAGTATGCATGAACTTGCTGCCATCCTGGCGAGCAATAAGCCCGTGATTTTCCTCGCCGGCCGCGCTGAGCTCGGACCACGAGCGTTGGGCGGCAGAAGCATTCTCGCAGCCGCGACATCGGCGGGAATGAAGGATCATCTTAACGACATCAAACGTCGCGAACACTTCCGGCCAGTGGCGCCGATATGCCTGGAAGATCGCGCGCCGGAAATTTTCAGCCCTGGAACGCCGGATCCTTACATGCTGTTCGATCACCAGACGCGAGCGGAATGGCGGGACAAAATCCCCGCCGTTGTACATCTCGACGGGTCTGCCCGGTTGCAGACCGTTCCTAGAAACTCTGAGCACAAAGTCGCTGAGCTTCTCGTCGAATATGAAAAACTCACGGGCATTCCGCTGCTTTGCAATACGAGTGCCAACCACCATGGGCGTGGGTTTTTTCCGGATGCCGCCGCAGCCTGCCAGTGGGGACGCGTTGAACACGTATGGTGCGACGGCCTGCTGTTGACCAAGCCGCTTGCAGCTGAGCTATCGCCGGGCGACGGCATCCCTCACGCCAAGATGAGCGCATGTCCGCGATAGCGATCGGCCTTACCGGCGTAACAAAGTCATATGGCGACAAGGTCGTTGTCGACCGGCTGTCGTTCACCGTTGCGTCGGGAGAGTGCTTCGGCTTGCTGGGACCGAATGGCGTAGGCAAGAGCACGATTGCGCGCATGGTTCTCGGCATGGCGTCAGCTGACGCGGGCAACATCACCGTGCTCGGGGAACCAGTGCCGGGACGCGCTCGCTTGGCTCGCATGCGCATAGGCGTGGTCCCGCAATTCGACAATCTTGATCTCGAGTTCACGGTCCGGGAGAACCTGCTGGTGTTCGGGCGCTATTTCGGCATGAGCGCGCACCAAATCGAAGCGGTCACGCCGTCACTGCTCGAGTTCGCTCGCCTCGAGAACAAGACGAATGCGCGCGTCGCCGAACTCTCTGGCGGCATGAAGCGGCGCCTGACGATAGCGCGTGCGCTCATCAATGACCCTCAGCTCCTCGTCATGGACGAGCCGACAACCGGCCTCGATCCGCACGCGCGCCACCTGATCTGGGAACGGTTGCGCTCGCTGTTGGCGCGCGGCAAGACGATTCTTCTGACCACCCACTTCATGGAAGAAGCCGAACGGTTGTGCGACCGGCTGTGCGTACTCGAGCAAGGGCGCAAGATCGCTGAAGGCCGGCCTCACACCCTAATCGACGAGCAGATCGGCTGCCAAGTGATCGAGATCTACGGTGGCAATCCGCATGAGTTGGGTGCGCTGATCAGGCCGTACGCGCAGCGTATCGACGTGAGCGGTGAGACGCTCTTTTGCTATGCGCCAGATCCGGAGCGGGTGCGCGGGCAGCTGCGCGGGCACACGGGTCTACGCTTTCTGCAGCGTCCACCGAATCTTGAGGATGTCTTTTTGCGGCTGACTGGGCGGGAGATGAAGGACTGAACCATGTGGGGACGTTATGCGGCGGCTCTGCCCGCCAATGCGTGGAACTGGATCGCGGTATGGCGACGCAACTATCTGGCGTGGCGGAAAGTCGCGCTGGCATCGGTTCTCGGGAACGCCGCCGAGCCTATGAGCTCTCTATTCGGCCTCGGCTTGGGCCTCGGAGCAATGCTAGGTCGCGTTGACGGCACCTCATATATCGCGTTTCTGGCGGCTGGCATGGTCGCGACAAGCGCGATGATTTCCGCCACCTTCGAAACCATTCATGCGGCTTTCGCTCGCATGCATCATCAGCGCACCTGGGAAGCAGTCCTGTGCACGCAGCTCACGCTCGGCGACATCCTTCTCGGTGAAGTGGCGTGGGCAGCCAGCAAGGCCTTTCTGGCCGGGGCGGCAATTACGATTGTTGCCGCCATCCTGGGCTACGCAGCGTGGCCATCCATCCTCTATGCGCTGCCAGCTATCGCCCTCACCGGTCTCACCTTCGCGAGCCTGGCGATGGTCGTCGCAGCGCTTTCACCAAGTTACGACTATTTCGTGTTTTACCAGACGCTCGTCCTCACACCCATGCTGTTCCTGTCCGGCGCGGTCTTCCCGGTCACCCAACTGCCCGACGCCTTTCAGCAGGTGGGGCGCTTCTTGCCGCTGGCACATTCGATCGATCTCATTCGTCCGGCGATGCTTGGCCGCCCGGCCGGCAGCGTCGGCCTGCATATCGGTGTAATTTGCATGTACGCAGTATTGCCGTTCTTCCTGTCGGCGGCACTTTTTCGTCGACGCCTGATGCGTTGACGCTACTCACGACCACTACGAGAAGGAGATATGCGATGCAGTATCGTGAACTGGGCCGCAGCGGCCCGAAGGTGAGCGCGCTCGGCTTGGGCACTATGAGTTTGGGGGGAGCAGAACGAGGAAGCCGAGGCGCACGCGCAACTGGACGCAGCCCTAGATGCCGGCATAAACTTGGTCGACACTGCCGAAATGTACCCTGTGCCACCCCGTGCGGAGACACATGGATTTGCGGAGCGCTATATCGGCAGTTGGCTACGCAAGACCCGGCGCAGGCGAGACGTCGTGCTTGCGACCAAAGCCGTCGGCCCTGTTCGAGCAGGCAAGGCAAACTTTGCCCTATGTGCGCGACGGCCGCGTCAGCTACACACGCGCCAATCTGTTCGAGGCCGTGGACACCAGCCTGCAAAGGCTCCACACGGACTATATCGACCTCTACCAACTGCACTGGCCCGACCGCAGCACCAACGTCTTTCAGTTAGTCGACTACCAGTACGAACTCGACGAGGACACGGTCCCGATCCTGGAGACGCTGGAGGCGTTGGACGCACTCGTCAGAAGCGGTCGCGTTCGTCACATCGGGCTCTGCAACGAAACACCTTGGGGCCTTGCGCGCTTCCTGCATCACGCAGAAGTACATGGTTTAGCCCGCGTGATAAGCATTCAGAATCCGTACAATCTGCTTAACCTCGACTTCGAGAACGGCCTCGCCGAGATGGCTCAGCGCGAACGGGTAGGGCTTCTAGCGTATTCGCCGCTCGCGATGGGCACACTGACCGGTAAGTACCTGGGTGGGCAGCGACCAGGCGGTTCGCGGCTGAACTTATTAGGGAGATTCTTCCGCTACAGCAATGAGAGGGCCCAGCATGCGGCCCTCGCATATACAACGCTGTTTCGGGAACATAACATTGATCCAGCGCACGGCGCGTTGTCATTCTTCAGCAGCCGGCCATTCGTTGCAAGCACCCTCGTAGGCGCGACCTCCGAGCTGCAGCTAAAGCACAACATCGCCAGTGTGGAAGTCAGCCTGTCACGCGAGGTCCTCGATGGAATTCAGTCAATCTATCAGCGTTATGGAACGCCGTCCCCATGATTCGGGTATTGGCCTCCTGGTACAAATCACGTCGCCGATCGGGTCCCGTGAGCCGTATTGTGAGAACCAGGACAAAGAGCCGAGCGGGTTGAAACCGGACACTCACGCCGGCCTGCGCGACCAGACGGGTCATGGTGCTGTCCCGCTTGATTGCAGCGTTGCATGAGCGCGGATTTAATCCCCGCCGCTTCTCAACATCATTGAAAGAGTCGGCGGAGAGATGACAGCGTGGATTCTTGTGCGGGGCGCCACCCCAAGCCTCGCGATCAATATTAGTTGGAGCCACATGCAATGACCTACCCCGCACTGTCACCTGAGCCCTTTGTAATTCTTGGGATGCCAAGGACTGGCACGCACTATCTGGAAGCATTGCTAAACGAGCATCCGAACGTGTTCAGTAACGGTGAGTTGCTCAATCCATATGATACGAAGTGGCCCGATAAGGATCGCCTGCTACATAGCGATCGCGAGCTCCTAGAACTTGCCTACCTGCGCTATCCCCCGCGGAGCGACAAGGTGACGCACGTTGGCTGCAAGATCAACGAACCTCAGTTTCACGATCGTCCGGGCTTTTTTGCCGAGCTGGCCGGTTGGCCAGGCCTGAAGGTCATCCTCGTGGTTCGCAGAAACACATTGGAATCGCTACGATCGCTGGTGCAGGCAAGGCAAACCCGCCAATGGCTGAAATTCAGCTCTGACAACGCGGCTCCGCCGCCGTGCGTCAGATTGTCAATCGCCGACTGCGAGGCCTACTTCAAGACTGCCGACAATTTCCACGCTCGGGTCGCGCACTCCTTCGCGCCGACCAACATGCTTGTGATTGAGTACGAGAGTCTTCTTCGCGAACCCGCCGCTTGCTTGGCAACGATTTGGGAGTTCTTCGGGGTTCCAGCGCTTCAGCTTTCTGGTCGCGCCATTCTTCAGCGCCAGGAAACGCGACCGCTGGACCAGACGGTACAGAATTTTCATGAGTTGCGGCTTCACTTCGCAGACGGACCTTACGCTAGATTGTTTGAGGTCGGTAACTTCTGACTGACCTTCGCGGCGGCGAGCGACAGTGCACCTCACTCAGGTGGAACCTCACTCAGGTGGAACGGTCCTGAGTCAGGCCAGTAGAGTGTCCCTATCACGACGAATGGAGCGCGACATGCTGTGTCTAGGAGTAAGTGGCGGGCTAGACAAAATTTATGAATGCGTGACCCTGCCGGCCACCGCCAGCCCG
>NZ_PSRR01000293.1 GCF_004296405.1 Bradyrhizobium sp. Leo170 | reverse complement strand
TCACGAGCTGTCCCGGATTTCGCTTCGCTCCATCCGGGCTACGAGCAAAGTTATTTTCCGGCGAGCGCCCTAACGTGCTGGATAATTCCGGAAAAGTCGACCCCGCCGTTACCAGAGGCATCGAACGCCTTATAGATTTCCTGGGCATGCTTGCCGAGCGGCGTGACCGCACCGGCGGTGTTGGCGGCGTCCTGCGCGAGCGTCAGATCCTTCACCATCAGGTTCGCGGCGAAGCCGGGCTTGTAGCCGTTATTGGCGGGCGAGGTCGGAACCGGGCCCGGCACGGGGCAATAGCTCGTGATCGCCCAGCACTGGCCTGACGACGTCGAGGCGACGTCGAACAGCGCCTGATGCGAGAGCCCGAGCTTCTCCGCCAGCACAAACGCTTCGCCGACGCCGATCATGGAAATGCCGAGGATCATGTTGTTGCAGATCTTGGCCGCCTGCCCTGCGCCGGGGCCGCCACAATGCACGATCTTCTTGCCCATGTTCTCGAGCACGGGCTTGGCCGCGGCGAACGCCTTCTCCTCGCCGCCGCACATGAAGGTGAGCGTCGCCGCCTTGGCGCCGCCAGTGCCGCCGGAGACCGGCGCATCTACCGACAACACCCCATACTTCGCCGCAAGCGCATGCGCTTGTCTGGCGCTTTCGACATCGATGGTCGAGCTGTCGATGATGAGCGCCCCCTTGGTCACCGCAGGCAGGACCTCGTTCCACACCGACAGCACGTGCTTGCCGGCCGGCAGCATGGTGATGACGATGTCGGCACCCTTCACCGCGGCGACGCTGCTCTCTGCGATCGCAGCGCCATCACCCTTCGCCTGATCGCGCGACGCCGCCACCAGGTCGAACGCCGTCACCTTGTGGCCGGCTTTTACCAGATTGGCAGCCATCGGGCCGCCCATGTTGCCAAGGCCAATGAATGCGATCGTTGCCATCTCGATGTCCTCCCCGTCCTGTCTTCTATTTTTCGAATGTCAATTCGTCGGCGCCGATCTCGGCGAAGTATGGCGCCAGCATCTCCGCGGTCACGTCCTCGACCCGCGGCGGCGACCATTTCGGATTGCGGTCCTTGTCGATCACGGCGGCGCGCACGCCCTCGCGAAAATCGTCGCTGGCGAACACCGCGAGCGCGGCGCGATATTCCCGCACCAGGCATTCCTCCAGCGAGGACGACGTGCGTGCCAGCCGCAACAGCTTCAGCGTCACCACCATGCCGCGCGGCGACTTCTCGTTCAGCACCTTCAACGTCGACAGCGCGAACTCCGAGCCGTCGCGCTGCAGCGATGCGATGATGTTTTCCATGCGACCATGCGCGAACCAGGAATCGATCCTGGGCTGCATCGCCGCGGCAGGACCTGATGTCTCGCCGGTCGCAAAGCCGTCGATCAGTTTCCTGACCTCGGCGTGTGTCACACCGGCGCCGACCTTCGTCAGCGCCGCGCGCAATTCGGGCAATTTCGACGACGGCACCTCGGCGTCGGCGAATTTCGCATAGATCGCATCGGGCCCGTTCATGGTCTGCCCGGTCAGGCCAAAGTAAGCGCCGACTTCGCCCGGTGAACGCGACAACAGCCAAGTGCCGCCGACGTCAGGAAAAAAGCCGAGGCCCACTTCGGGCATCGCCAGTTTCGTGCGCTCGGTGACGACACGGTGCGAACCGTGGCCGGACAGGCCGACGCCGCCGCCCATCACCAAACCATCCATGAACGCCACGTATGGCTTCGGATATTTCGCGATCCGCGCGTTCATGATGTATTCCTGGCGCCAGAACCGCTTGCCGAGATCGCCTCCCGCCTTGGAGCTCTCATAGAGCCCGCGGATGTCGCCTCCAGCGCAGAGGCCGCGTTCGCCGGCGCCTTCCAGCAGCACGACGGCAACAGCAGGATCGGCCTCGAACTGGTCCAGCGCCGCGTCGATGCCCTCAGACATCTCCAGCGTCATGGCATTGATCGCCTTGGGACGGTTGAGGCGGATCACGCCCGCCGCCCCTTCGCGGCGAACGATCAGGTCGCCTTCATCCTGCACGGCAGCCGTCATCGCGCTCCCTCAATCAACTTCCGCGCCACGATCAGCCGCATGATCTCGTTGGTTCCTTCCAGGATCTGGTGCACGCGCAAATCGCGCACGATTTTCTCGACGCCATATTCGCTGAGGTAACCGTAGCCTCCGTGGAGCTGCAGCGCCTGGTTGGCGACTTCAAAACCGACATCGGTGCCGAAGCGCTTTGCCATCGCGCAAAGCTTGGTCGCCTCGGGATCCCTACGGTCGAGCGCGGCGGCGGCGCGCCAAAGGAAGGTGCGCGCGGCCTCCAGCTCAGTCGCCATGTCGGCGACGCGGAACTGCAGCGCCTGGAATTCATCGAGCCGCTTTCCGAAGGCCTTGCGGTCCTTCATATAGGCGAGCGCCTTGTCGAGCGCACTCTGCGCGCCGCCGAGCGAACACGCGGCGATGTTGAGCCGGCCGCCGTCGAGCCCGGCCATCGCGATCTTGAAGCCGATGCCCTCCTCGCCGAGCCGGTTCTCGACCGGCACGCGCGCGTTCTCGAAGATCACCGCGCGGGTCGGCTGCGCATTCCAGCCCATCTTGCGCTCATTGGCGCCGAGCGAGAGGCCGGACGTGTCGGCGGGAATGACCAATGTCGAGATGCCGCCGGGACCATCGCCGCCGGTGCGGACCATCACCACATAGAGATCGCCGCCGCCGGCGCCCGAGATGAACTGCTTCTGGCCGTTCAGCACGTAATGATCGCCGTCGCGCACCGCGCGGGTACGCAGCGCCGCGGCGTCCGAACCCGAGCCCGGCTCGGTCAGGCAATAGCTCGCCAACAGCTCCATGGTGCAGAGCTTTGGCAGCCACTTCTGGCGCTGCGCGTCGTTGCCGAAGGCATCGATCATCCAGGACGCCATGTTGTGGATGGAGATGTAAGCCGACACTGTCGGACAGCCGGTCGCGAGCGCCTCGAAGATCAGCGCCGCGTCGAACCGCGTCATCGCTGAGCCGCCGACATCGTCCTTGATGTAGATGCCGCCCATGCCGAGGGCCGCCGCCTCGCGCATCACGTCGACCGGAAAATGCTTCTCCTCGTCCCAGCGCAGCGCGTGCGGCGCGATCTTCTCCGCCGCAAACGCCCGCGCCATGTCGCGAATGGCGATCTGGTCCTCGTTCAGAGCGAACTGCATAGCGCCCGCCTCGCGCGAGGTCACTTCATCGTCGGGATCGAGAACTCCGCACCTTCCTTGACGCCCGACGGCCAGCGCGAGGTGACCGTCTTGGTCTTGGTGTAGAAGCGGATCGAATCCGGGCCGTGCTGGTTGAGGTCGCCGAAGCCAGACTTCTTCCAGCCGCCGAAGGTGTAATAGGCGATCGGCACCGGGATCGGCACGTTGACGCCGACCATGCCGACATTCACCTTGGCGGCGAAATCGCGCGCCGCATCGCCGTCGCGCGTGAAGATGGCCACGCCATTGCCGTAGTCATGGTCCGACGGCAGCGCCAGCGCTTCGTTGTAATCATGCGCGCGCACCACGGACAGCACGGGGCCGAAGATCTCTTCCTTGTAGATCCGCATGTCCTTGGTGACGTTGTCGAACAGCGAACCGCCGAGATAGAAGCCTTTCTCGTAGCCCTGCATCTTGAAGCCGCGGCCATCGACGGCAAGCGTCGCGCCTTCCTTGATGCCGATGTCGATATAGCTCTTGACCTTCTCGACCGCCTCGCGCGTCACCAGCGGGCCGTAATCGGCGGAGGGATCGATCGAGGTGCCGATCTTCAAGCTTTCCACGCGCGGGATCAGCTTTTCCATGAGACGGTCGGCGGTGGTCTTGCCGACGGGAACCGCGACCGAGACCGCCATGCAGCGCTCGCCGGCCGAGCCGTAGCCGGCGCCGATCAGCGCGTCGACCGCCTGGTCCATGTCGGCGTCGGGCATCACGATGGCGTGGTTCTTGGCGCCGCCGAAGCACTGGCAGCGCTTGCCGGTGGCGGCCGCACGCTCGTAGATATATTGCGCGATCGGCGAGGAGCCGACGAAGCCGATCGCCTTGATGTCGGGGTCGTCAAGGATGGCGTCGACCGCCTCCTTGTCGCCGTTGACGACGTTGAGGATGCCCGGCGGCAGGCCGGCCTCGATCATCAGTTCCGCAAGCCGCATCGGCACGCCGGGATCACGCTCGGATGGCTTGAGGATGAACGCGTTGCCGCAGGCGATCGCGGGCGCGAACTTCCACATCGGGATCATCGCCGGGAAATTGAACGGCGTGATGCCGGCAACGACGCCGAGCGGCTGGCGCAGCGAATAGATGTCGATGCCGGGGCCGGCACCCTCGGTATATTCGCCCTTCATCAGATGCGGGATGCCGCAGGCGAACTCGACCACTTCAAGGCCGCGCTGGATGTCGCCCTTGGCGTCGGGAACGGTCTTGCCGTGTTCGCGGGCGAGCAGCTCGGCGAGCTTGTCGTAGTCGCGCTGCACCAGTTCCAGGAACTTCATCATGATGCGGGCGCGCCGCTGCGGGTTGGTCGCCGCCCATTCGGGCTGCGCGGCCTTGGCATTCTCGACCGCGGCGCGCAGCTCGGCCTTCGAGGCGAGCGCCACCTTGGCCTGCACATCGCCGGTCATCGGCTCGAAGACGTCAGCCGTCCGGCCCGAGGTGCCCTTGACCTCCTTGCCACCGATGAAATGTCCGATTGAACGCATGAAAACCTCCCTGGTCCCGGCCGAACGCCTGATCCGCACCTAGATCGCTTTACAAACCCTATCGACCCGCATTTTATGGGATTCAAGTCCGATAAATTGCACCATAGATGTGCGGAAATGCTGGATCAAGGCGGCGCGATCGACTGGGATGATTTTCGCTTCGTGCTCGCCATCGTGCGCGGCGGATCGGTGTCGGCTGCGGCAAAACAACTCGGCGTCGATCATGCCACGGTGATCCGCCGTGTCGACCGGCTGGAGCATCACCTTTCGGCGAAGTTGTTCGACCGCCGCAAGACCGGCTACCTCCTGACCGAAGCCGGCCAGCGCGTCGCCGACAGCGCGGAGGCGATGGAATCGACCATCGTCGCCAACCAGGAGGCGGTCGGCGGCTCGCGCGCGCATCTGACCGGCACGGTCCGGATCGGCGCGCCCGACGGCTTCGGCAGCCACTTCCTGGCCTCGCGCCTGGTTAAATTCACCGACCGGTATCCCGATGTCGATCTGCAGTTGGTGGCGACCGCGCGATTGTTCAGCCTGTCGAAGCGCGAGGCCGATATCGCGATCAGCCTGTCGATGCCGAAGGAAGGCCGCATCGTCGGCCGCAAATTGCTCGACTACAGCCTCGGCCTCTACGCGGCGCCCGCCTATCTCGACCGCGCGCCGAAGATCACCGCGCGCAGCGATCTGCCGACGCATCGCTTCGTCGGCTATATCGAGGAACTCTTGTTCACGCCCGAGCTCGACTATCTGCCGCAGGTCTCGCCCAAGATCTCCGCCAAATTCCGCAGCGCCAATCTGATCGCGCAGCTCAACGCGACCATCGCCGGCTACGGCATTGCCGTGCTGCCGCATTTCATGGCAACGGCGCGTCCGGAATTGCGTCCTGTGCTGCCGGACGAGGTGCGGATCTCACGCACCTTCTGGCTGTTGATGCACGCCGACAGCAAGGACCTCGCCCGCATCCGCGCCGTGGCGGATTACATCTACGAGACGGTCGAGGACGAGCGCGCGCTGTTCAATGGGTATGAGCCGCCCGCCACAACAACACCGCGTCGTCCCGGCGAAAGCCGGGACCCATAACCACAGGGAAGTGTTGTGGTGCGAGCAAGCAGTTATAGCCTCGCACCTCATCAAGTCCTGTGGTTATGGGTCCCGGGTCAAGCCCGGGACGACCCAGGTGGGCGCAGTGGGGGCTTCAATGCGCCTTTGCGCGCGGCTTCTTGGCCACAGGCTTCGCGGCGGCACGAGGCAATACGGCTTCGCGGCCGGCGGCGAGGATCTCGTCGGAGAACTCGCCATTGCCGGCGATGCGGGACATCACGACGGTTCCCATCATGGTCGCGAGCGCTGCCATCGCCTGCTTGCGTGCGGCCTTCGGCGGCACGTCCAGAATCTGGTCGGCCACCATATCGATCATCCGCTCCAGCTTGGCGGCGAACGCCTTGCGCGTCTTCGGGCTTTCGCGGGCGATCTCGGCGCCGAGAGACGGAACCGCGCAGCCGCGGCCGGGATCGTCGCGGTGCGTCGTCGTCAGATAGGAATCGACGATGGTCGCCAGCCGCTTCTCCGGCGGCGTCTCCTCAACGATCTTGCGCCAGCGCTCGTTGGCGCGGTCCATGGCGTAGCCGAACGCCTCGATCACCAGCGCCTCGCGGGAATCGAAATGGGCGTAGAAGCCGCCATGGGTCAGTCCGACCTCCTTCATCAGGTCGGCGACGCCGATGCCATGGGCGCCGCGCTCGCGCAGCCTGACCGAGGCCTGTTTCACGATCCGCTCGTGGGTCTCCGCCTTGTGTTCTTTCGAATAACGCATGAGGGTCTCATTGGATGTTTCCGGTCATATAATAGCATCAAGACGTAAAGAAAGCTGTAGCTATTTCAAATTCGCGCCACCGATCATGGCGAAGGTCGCGGTAGAGTGCACTGCAAGATTGCCGGCGCCGTCGCGGACGAAACCTTCGGTGTAGCTGTTTTGGCGGCCGAGCTTGATGACCTTGCCCTCGGCGCGGATCGTGCCTGAACGCACCGAGAGCGGTCGCAGATATGTGAGCTTCAGGTCGAGCGTAACAGAGGTCTGGCCAGCGGGGAGCATGGTCGAGATCGCGCAGCCCATGGCAGTATCGAGCAACGCCGCGGCGGTCGCGCCGTGCAGGAGACCGATCGTGTTCTCGAGGCTCTCCTCGGGATCAAGTTCCATCACGATCCGGCTGGGCTCGACGACCGCCATCCGGAAACCGATCAGCTTGGCGAACGGCGGCGGCGGCAGGACACCGTCGCGAATCCCGCACATCGCTTCCATGCCCGACATCGCGGCAGCGACCTTCGCGGTCGGTCCAGGCGCCTGCCAATTCACCACTCGCTCGCGGCGGGACGCTGGCGAGAGCAGATCGGCAGTATCGGCGAAGGTCATGGCAACTCCTTTTGAATGACGTTAGATGATATTCATCATTCTATTGCACGCACTACTGCATCGCAACACCGGTTGCGCGACGGCTTGACAAGCGCCACGATTGTCCGGGAAGTGGCTGGATGTTCCCCTGCCCCGAGATGATCCCATGGAAATGCTCAATCCCCATTGCGGCGTCGACCGCGATTCCCGCGGCGTGGTCCGCCTCACCGTCTGCAACGCCGGTTCGCTGAACATCCTGAGTTCGGCCGTCACCGATGGCGTCCGCGAAGGATTCGAGAAGCTTGCCGATGACCGCGACATCCGCGCGGTAATCCTGGCCGGCCAGAGCGAGAAGAGCATGATCGGCGGCGCCGACATCAAGGAGATGGCCAAGCTCGAGCAGAAGTCGGCGGAAATCTTCATCACGCGACTGCGCGACCTCTGCGAGGCCGTGCGCCGATTCCCGGCGCCGGTCATCGCGCGAATGCCGGGCTGGTGTCTCGGCGGCGGGCTGGAAGTGGCCGCGGCCTGCGATTTCCGGATCGCAGCGCATGACGCGAGGTTCGGCATGCCCGAGGTGCGCGTCGGCATCCCCTCGGTGATCCATGCGGCGCTGTTGCCGCGACTGATCGGCTGGAGCCGCGCGCGTTGGCTGGTGATGACCGCCGAGAACATCGACGCACCGACCGCGCTCGCCTGGGGCCTCGTCGACAAGGTCGCAAAACAAGGCGAGCTTGACGCCGAGATCGAACACACCGTGGCGGCGCTGCTCGAATGCGGCCCCGAGGCGCTGCGCATCCAGAAGGACTTGCTGCGGCAATGGGAAGAACTGCCGCTGACGGAGTCGGTCAATTTGAGCGTGGGCGTGTTCGGGAAATCCTTCTTGACCGGCGAACCGCAGCGGCTGATGCAGGGGTTCCTGGGGCGGAAGCGCTAGTTGTCAGGCCCCGCGAAGGCGGGGCATCCAGTAACCACCGAACGTCGTTTTGTGGTTACTGGATCATCCGCCGGAGCCTGTCATCGGGCGGCGCTTCGCGCCGACCCGGTGGCGGATGATGACGGCGGTGCGGATGAAGCACGACAATTTCTCATGCGGGCGGGCGTTGCAATTTTTGCGGCGCATCATATGATCATCATCATGTGACCAAGAATCCTCCAGGGAGCCCGCCATGGCCAATGCCTTCGATCCCGTCGTCATCCTTTCCGCCGCCCGCACGCCGCTTGGCCGTTTCATGGGCGAATTGTCGCCGTTCAGCGCGCACAAGCTCGGTTCCCATGTGATCGGTGCGGCGCTGGAGCGGGCAAAGCTCTCGCCTGAGCGCGTCGACGAAGTGTTCATGGGCAACGTGCTGCCGGCCGGCCAGGGCCAGGCGCCGGCCCGCCAGGCCGCGCGCGGCGCCAAACTGCCCGATGCGACCGGCGCCACCACCGTCAACAAGGTCTGCGGCTCCGGCATGAAGGCAACCATGCTCGGCCACGACATCATCAAGGCCGGCTCGGCCGAGATCGTGGTGTCCGGCGGCATGGAGAGCATGAGCAACGCGCCGTATCTGCTTGCCAAGGCGCGCGGCGGCTATCGCGCCGGCCATGACCGCATCATCGACCACATGATGATGGACGGACTTGAGGACGCCTACGAGACCGGACGCTCGATGGGCGATTTCGGCGAGGCGACCGCGGAGGCCTATCAGTTCACGCGCAAGGACCAGGACACTTACGCGATGGAGACGCTGACGCGGGCGCGTAACGCGGTCGAGGGCGGCGCCTTCAAGGCCGAGATCGTGCCGATCACGATCACGGAGAAAGCGGGCCCGCGCGTGATCGCCAATGACGAGCATCCGCTCAAGGTCGACCCTGCCAAAATTCCCGGATTAAAGCCGGCATTCCGCCCCAACGGCACCATCACGCCGGCCGCCTCCTCCGCCAATGCCGACGGCGCCGCGGCGCTGATCCTCGCCAAGCGTTCGCTGGCCGATCGCGACGGCCTGCCGGTGCTGGCCGAGATCAAGGGCCATGCCACCCACAGCCAGGAGCCGCAATGGTTCACCACGGCGCCGATCCCGGCGATCCGCAAGCTGCTCGACAAGGTCGGCTGGAGCGCCGGCGACGTCGATCTGTTCGAGATCAATGAGGCCTTCGCAGTGGTGGCGATGGCCGCGCAGCGCGACCTCGGAATTCCCCGCGAAAAACTCAACATCAATGGCGGCGCCTGCGCGCTCGGCCATCCGATCGGCGCCACCGGCGCGCGGCTGATCGTGACGCTGCTGCATGCTCTGGAAGCGCAGAACCTGAAGCGCGGCGTCGCCGCGCTCTGCATCGGCGGCGGCGAAGCCACCGCGATCGCGGTCGAGCGCGTCCCGCACTAGACACAGCGTTTTCGAGCGAAGTGGATACCTGTTCGCGTGAAGAAAACGCGTCAAAACAAGAATCTGGCCTGATGTCCTGAAATGAGGGAAGTATGGCATTTACGTCATACATCCCTCGGGGCAGTATTTGCCTGACAGACTAACCTTCCCGTAGAATTTTCTGAGGCCCGATGATCTCGAACTGGCTGGCGGCCACCCTCACCCGCCGCAATATCCATTACGGCTGGGTGATGGTCGGCGTCACCTTCCTCACCGCGCTGATCGCCGCAGGCACGGTCGGCGCGCCCGGCGTCTTCATCGTGCCGCTGCAGAAGGAGTTCGGATGGAGCACGGCGGAGATCTCCTCCGCGCTCTCGATCCGTTTCATCCTGTTCGGATTGATGGCGCCATTCGCGGCTGCGCTGATGAATCGTTACGGATTGCGCAATGTGACCTTGGCGGCCCAGCTCATCGTGGTCTCTGGCCTGCTTGCCTCGCTCGCGATGACACAGGTCTGGCAGTTGGTGCTGCTGTGGGGTGTCGTGATCGGGATCGGCACCGGCATGACGGCGCTCGTATTGGGCGCGACGATCGCTGCGCGCTGGTTCGTCGCGCAGCGCGGCCTCGTCATCGGCATCATGACTGCGAGCGTCGCGACCGGCCAACTCGTCTTTCTGCCCCTGCTCGCGAGCCTCACTGAGCGCTTCGGCTGGCGGATTGCGCTGTCGCTGGTGTGCGTCGTGCTCGGCCTGTCCGCCTTCCTGGTGCTGCTCGTCATGCGCGACCGCCCGAGCGACGTCGGCCTCCGCCCGTTCGGCGACACCGGCAAGGAGCCGCTCCCCGCGCCGCCGCCAAGCAATGCACCGATCATGGCGGCGGCGCTTGGCACGCTGCGCGACGCCTCGAAGTCCCCGGTATTCTGGATCCTGTTCGCGACCTTCTTCATTTGCGGCGCCTCCACCAATGGCCTGGTCCAGGTGCACCTGATCCCGATGTGCCTCGATTTCGGCATTCCCCAGGTGCAGGCGGCGAGCCTGCTTGCCGCGATGGGCATTTTCGATTTCTTCGGCACCATCATCTCGGGCTGGCTGTCGGACCGCTACGACAACCGCTGGCTGTTGTTCTGGTATTACGGCTTGCGCGGGCTGTCGCTCATCTTCCTGCCGTTCACGGACTTCTCGTTCTACGGTCTGTCGCTGTTTGCGATGTTCTACGGGCTCGACTGGATCGCCACCGTGCCGCCAACCGTGCGCCTGACCGCGCAGAGTTTTGGTGCCGAGCGCGCCAATCTCGTATTCGGCTGGATCTTTGCCGGACATCAACTGGGCGCCGGTGCCGCCGCCTTTGGCGCCGGCCTGTCACGGACGGTGTACGAAAGCTACCTGCCCGCCTTCTTCATTGCCGGAGCACTCTGCCTCGTTGCAGCGTCGATCGCGCTGGCGATCAAGCGGCCGGCGCTGAAAGCGGCCGCGGCAGCCGCTTAGATCCCGTAGGGTGGGCAAAGCGCAGCGTGCCCACCTTTCCTTGCACCGAACGTGGATGGTGGGCAC
>NZ_PSRR01000292.1 GCF_004296405.1 Bradyrhizobium sp. Leo170 | reverse complement strand
CAACTCGCCCCTGATCGAGATGCTGCTCGGCCAGGCGCTGGTCGCGACCAGCAACAACGCCTACACCGATGAAGCCATCAACATCCTGCGCGCCGCCGTGGCGCGCGAGAGCGAGGCGCCGATCGGCTATACTCAGCTCGCCATGGCCTATGGCCGCAAGGGCGATTATGCGCAGGCTGACCTCGCTTCCGCCCAGGCCGCCTATCTGCGCGGCGACAGCAAGACCGCGCGCGAGCTGGCCTCGCGTGCCAAGACGCGCTTTGCCATCGGAACCCCCGGTTGGGTCAAGGCTGACGATATTGTGAGCGCCAAGCCGCTGCCGGGTCAGAAAAACAACTAGCCATCAACGTAAATCGTCTACAACGATTGCCAAACCGCACAAGGATTTGCCCATGCGCCCGCTCCGTTTTCTCGCTCCCGCCCTGCTCGCCGCGGCGCTCGCAGGCGCTTCGCTGCCCGCATCCGCGCAGGGCTTCTCCGATACGCAACGCAGCGACATCGAGAGCATCGTGCGCAATTACCTGATCACGCATCCCGAGGTGCTCGAGGAGGCGATGACCGAGCTGACCAAGCGCCAGGCCGCGGCCGAGGCCGAGAAGCATCAAGCGAGCATCGCGAAGAATGCGGATGTGATCTTCAACTCGCCACGCGGCGTGACGCTCGGCAACAAGGACGGCGACGTCACTTTCGTGGAATTCTTCGACTACAACTGCGGCTACTGCAAACGCGCGATGGTCGACATGATCGACCTCATGAAGGCCGATCCCAAGCTGAAAGTCGTGCTGAAGGAATTTCCGGTGCTGAGCCAGGGCTCGGTGGAAGCCGCGCAGGTTGCTGTCGCCGTGCGCATGCAGGATCCGACGGGCAAGAAGTATCTCGACTTCCATCAGAAGCTGCTCGGCGGCCGTGGCGCTGCCGACAAGGCCCGCGCGATGGCGGTCGCCAAGGAAGTCGGCCTCGACATGGCCAGGCTCGAGAAGGACATGGCGGGCCCAGAAGCGAAGGCGACCATCGAGGAGAACTTCAAGCTCGCGGAAGCCATGGGCATGAACGGCACGCCGAGCTACGTGATCGGCAAGCAAGTCGTGATCGGCGCAGTCGGGCTGGAGAATCTGAAGGAAAAGATCGGCATCGCCCGCTGCGGCAAGGCGACGTGCTGACGTAACAACGAAACAATATTGGATGCGCAAAGGCCGGCTCGTTAGCCGGCCTTTTTGTTTGTGTGGTTCTGCACACTTCCATTCATCGCGCATTCATAAAACAAACCACGTGGAACCGCTATCGGTTCGGAACGTCGCTCTCCTCCTTTCGTTGTCGGCGTGGGCAATGCAGGACTTCTTGAGGAGGAATCGAAATGACTAACCGCTTGTTGATTTCGGTCGCGACAGCGGCCTTGATCGCGGGAACCGGCTTTGCGAACGCGCAGGGCACCGGCATGGGCCGCGAGTCACCGTCGTCCGGTGGCGGCGCTACGACGCAGCACAGCCCGCCATCCGGTGGCGGCGCGTCTTCAGGCACGATGAACCGTGAACACGGCGGCACCACAGGCATGAGTGGCGCCGAGCAGTCCGGCAAGAGCTCGAGCTCTTCCGGCATGAAGTCGGATTCCGACAAAGGCGGTGCGGCCGACAGGAACGCGCAGGATACCAACGCGCCTGGTCAGAAGTCGAAGAGCATGAGCTCGGAGAACGACAAGACCAAGGGCGAGAAGGACATGAAGGCTGAAGGTCGCGATAGCCGTGACCGCAGCAACATGAAGGCTGAAGGTCGTGATCGTGACCGCATGAATGCCGAGACTCGCGACAAGAGCGGCGGCACCGCTGCCGAAAGCCGCGACAAGAGCGGCATGGAGACGCAGAAGGGCGCGACCGACACCAGCCGCTCGCAGACCACGACCGGCAACGCCGGGACCTCGGCAACCGCGGCTCCGCCGGCAGAGAAGCGGACCCAGATCGTCTCCGCGATCAGGTCGGAGCGGGTCGAAGAGGTCAAGAACGTGAACTTCAACGTCGCGGTCGGCACCACCGTGCCTACGACCGTTCACTTCCATCCGCTCCCGTCCCGGATCGTCGAAATCTATCCGGAATGGCGCGGCTACGACTTCATCCTGGTCAACGGCCGCTACGTGATCGTGCAACCCGAGACGCACCAGATCGTCTACATCATCGAGGGCTAACGGGAGCTCCCACGCGAGGGCGGGTTCAACCCGCCCTCGCTTTTCTTGTCCTGTCCGCCGGCATGCAGGGCCCTGGCCCGGCCGCCGGGCGAAACCCGCAGGCTTTTCCACAGAAGTTGGTTAATTAGCGTTTTCCATGAGTTAGCCGGGTCATCTGACAGCCCGAATGAGCCGTTTGAACCGGTTTCCAACAAACCTAAAGCTTTCCCTCGGGTCCGCTGTTACCTATAAACCCGCGACCTGGAGCAGAATCCGGAACCCCGGTTTCCGAAAGGATCCTGCCCAAAACGCTTTAGCGCTATTTCTTGGAACTCCGGATGGCCCAGGCCCCTGCCGCGACGATCTATGTGCTCAACGGCCCGAACCTCAATCTGCTCGGGACCCGTGAACCCGAGACCTATGGCCATGCCACGCTCGCCGACGTCGAGAAGCTCTGCAGGGATACCGCGGCCCAGTTTGGCCTCACCGCGGACTGCCGGCAGTCTAATCGCGAGGGCGAGCTGATCGACTTCATCCATGAGGCGCAGGCGAAGCAGGCGGTCGGCATCATCATCAATGCGGGGGCCTATTCCCATACCTCGATCGCGCTGCATGACGCGCTGGTCGGGGTGAAAATTCCGACCGTCGAAGTGCATATCAGCAACATTTATGCCCGCGAGAGCTTCCGGCATCATTCCTTCACTGCTAAAGCCGCCTTTGCGTCGCTTTGCGGCTTCGGCGTCGATGGCTATCGCCTCGCGATATCAGGCCTCGCCGCCAGGATCGGCGCCAAGGCGACAGCCTGACGCATTCCCCGTCATCAGACAGAGAGTTTCGGACCAAGATCATGGCGCGCCAGCCAGACGACAAATCCACCGCAAAGCCCGGCAAAGACAACGACAAGGACGACGCCGCGCTCATCCGCGAACTCGCGCTCCTGCTCGACGAGACCCACCTGACTGAGATCGAGATCGAGCGCGCGGGCGTCCGGCTGCGTGTCGCGCGCAACGTCAGCATTGCCGCGGCCGTGCCGGCGGCCGTCGCACCGGCCCTGTCGGTGGCTGCACCCGCGGCTGCCGCTGCCGCGACCGACCTCGCCAAACATCCGGGCGTAGTGCCCTCGCCCATGGTCGGCACCGCCTATTGGGCGCCGGAGCCGGGCGCAAAACCCTTCATCGAGGTCGGCAGCAAGGTATCAGCCGGACAGACGCTGCTGATCATCGAAGCGATGAAGACGATGAACCAGATTCCGTCGCCGCGCGCGGGCACCGTGACGCAGATCCTCGTCGAGGACGGCCAGCCGGTCGAATTCGGCGAGCCGCTGGTAATTATCGAATAGCGAATGGTGAGTGGCGAATAGCGAGTGGTGAAGAATTCCCATTCGCTATTCGCCATTCGCCACTCCCCCTCCTGAGGCGCCATGTTCGACAAGATCCTCATAGCCAACCGCGGTGAAATCGCGCTTCGCGTGCTGCGCGCCTGCAAGGAGCTCGGCATTTCGACGGTGGCCGTGCATTCGACCGCGGACGCGGATGCCATGCATGTGCGGCTTGCGGACGAGAGCGTCTGCATCGGGCCGCCGCCGTCGAAGGACTCCTATCTCAACATTCCCGCCCTGCTCGCGGCCTGCGAGATCACGGGCGCCGAAGCGGTGCATCCCGGCTACGGCTTCCTCTCGGAAAATGCCCGCTTCGCCGAGATCCTGGCCGAGCACAATCTGCATTTCATCGGACCGAAGGCCGAGCACATCCGCCTGATGGGCGACAAGATCGAGGCCAAGAAGACCGCGAAGCGACTCGGCATTCCCGTCGTTCCCGGCTCCGACGGCGCCGTGAGCTCCGATGACGATGCAATGGCAATCGCCAGGTCGATCGGCTTCCCGGTGCTGGTGAAGGCCGCCGCCGGCGGCGGCGGGCGCGGCATGAAAGTCGCGCACAGCGAAGCCGATCTCGCGCTGGCGCTCTCCACCGCCGCCACCGAAGCAAGATCCGCGTTCGGCGACGCGTCGGTATATCTCGAGAAATACCTGCAGAAGCCGCGCCACATCGAGATCCAGGTGCTCGGCGACGGCCGCGGGGGCGCCATTCATCTCGGCGAGCGCGACTGTTCGCTGCAGCGGCGCCACCAGAAGGTCTGGGAAGAAGGTCCCTCGCCGGTCCTCTCGGCCGCCCAGCGCGCAAAGATCGGCGAAACTTGCGCGAAGGCGATGCGGGACTTGAAATATCTCGGCGCCGGCACGATCGAATTCCTCTACGAGGACGGCGAGTTCTATTTCATCGAGATGAACACCCGCATCCAGGTCGAGCATCCCGTCACCGAAAGCATCACCGATATCGACCTCGTGCTCGAGCAGATCCGGATTGCCGCCGGCGGCGACCTGCCGGCGAAGCAGGACGAGGTCGCGATCATCGGCCACGCCATCGAATGCCGCATCAATGCGGAGAACCCGCAGACCTTCCGCCCTTCACCTGGACGCATCTCGCAATACCACCCGCCCGGCGGCCTGGGCGTGCGGATCGATTCCGCAGTGTACCAGGGCTATGTCATCCCGCCCTATTACGACTCGCTGGTCGGCAAGCTGATCGTGCACGGCAAGACCCGTGGCGAATGCCTGATGCGGCTGCGCCGGGCGCTGGACGAAATGGTGGTCGACGGCATCGAGACCACGCTGCCGCTGTTCCGCGCCCTGGTGCGCGAGCCCTCCATCATCGATGGCGACTATCACATCCACTGGCTGGAGCAGTATCTCGCCGGGCAGCCGACCATCGGCTGACGGCCCAAGTCAGGCGGCCCAAGTCAGACGGCCCAAGTCGGTTCCATTCCGCATGGAACAAAGCACGGAACCGTGCGTTTGCAGCAACCGGGATTTCCCACCCCAAGGACCGCTTGCAGCCCACCGGATCCATGACACGAGGCACCCGTGACGTCTGATACCAGGCGCCGACGCGCATTGGGGCAGATCCTGCTGCTCGCGGCGGGGCTCCTGGTGCTGGTTGCGATCAGCGCCGCGTCCGTCCTGCTGGTGAACAAGGCGCGCCAGGACAACGCCTTGGTGGTCCACACCGTCGAGGTGGAAAACCAGATCAACGCGGTTCTGCTCGAGCTCCGCCGCGCCGAAAGTGCGGCCCGCGCCTATCTCCTGACCCGATGGCCGGAATTCCTGACCGATCATGAGCAGGCCGTGGCCAACGTCACCCCCTATACGGACAAGCTGGCGCAGCTCGCAGCCGATAATCCGTTCCAGGTCGAGAACGTGAAGAAGATGCGCGCGGCGATCGACATCCGGCTCGATCAGTTCAAGCGCGAAATGGATTTTATCAAGCGCGACGAGCCGACCAGTGCCGCGGCGCTGGTCCGCGAGGCGGCCGCCGGCAATACCAATGCCATCATTCGCGACGTGACGGACAAGATGCACGCCGAGGAAGAGCGGCTGTTCGATCTGCGGACGGCCAATGGCGACCGTTCGCAGATACTGGCGTCCTCCGTCACCATCGCCGGGTCGTGCATCGTGATTGCGCTTGGCGCGATCGCGGCGTTCCAGGTGCGCCGCTCGACGCGCGTCCGCGATGAGGCCGCGACCAAGCTGCGAGACCTCAACGTCACGCTGGAGACCAGCGTCCAGGAGCGCACCGCCGATCTGCGCGAAGCCAATGACGAGATCCAGCGCTTTGCCTATATCGTCAGTCACGATCTGCGCTCGCCACTCGTCAACATCATGGGCTTCACCAGCGAGCTCGAGGAGCTGCGCGGCGACATCTTCAAGCGGATCGCCGCCCTGAGCCACACCGCCTCGGAAGCTGCCGCGCTGCCGGAGAACGCCACCGACAGCGCCGAGCCTGCGCTCGAGGGCGCCGACAAGCAGCTCTCAGACGATTTCTCCGAGGCGCTCGGCTTCATCAAATCCTCGATCGCCAAGATGGACCGCCTGATCACCGCGATCCTCAATCTCACCCGCGAGGGTCGGCGCGAATTCAGTCCGGAACGGATCAACACACGCGAGCTGATCGAGGGCATCGCCGCCACCGTGGCGCATCAGGCCGCCGAGGCGAATGCGCAAATCCGCATCGAGCCATTGCCGGAGATCACCAGCGACCGTCTTGCGCTGGAGCAGATCTTCTCCAATCTGATTGACAATGCGCTCAAATATCTGAGGGACGCTGTTCCCGGCGACATCGCGATCCGCGGGCGCACCAAGCTCGGCTTCGCGATCTTCGAAATCAGCGACAATGGCCGCGGTATCGATCCCAAGGATCACCAGCGCATTTTCGAGCTGTTCCGCCGGGCGGGAACCCAGGACAAGCCCGGCCAAGGCATCGGGCTCGCGCATGTGCGCACGCTGGTGCGGCGTCTCGGGGGAACCATGTCGGTCGCCTCAGAACTTCACAAGGGCAGCACATTCACGATAACACTTCCAGTCAACTGGGCCGCCAAACGGAAGGCAGATGCATGAGCAATCCAGTCACCATCATCATGATCGAGGACGATGAAGGCCACGCGCGGCTGATTGAGCGGAATATTCGCCGATCCGGTGTCAACAATAAGATCTTGCCGTTCAGGAACGGTACAGACGCGGTCGGCTATCTCTTCGGCTCGGATGGAAGCGGCACAGACCAAAAGGGCAAGGCGCTGCTCATCCTGCTTGATCTCAACCTGCCCGACATGACCGGCATCGATATCCTGAAGCGGGTCAAGGAGAACAAGCACCTGAAGTCGACCCCCGTGGTGGTGCTGACCACCACGGACGATTCGCAGGAGATCAAGCGATGCTACGAGTTCGGCTGCAACGTCTACATCACGAAGCCGGTGAACTACGAGAGCTTTGCCAACGCGATCCGCCAGCTCGGACTGTTCTTCTCGGTCATCCAGGTTCCGCCAGCCGCAGCATGAGCACCACGAGCCCCACCCTGCTCTATATCGACGACGATGAGGCGCTGGCGCGGCTCGTCGACCGCGGCCTGACGCGGCTCGGGCTGAAGGTGGTGCATGCGGCGAGCGGCCAGGAGGGGCTGGATCGCATCGCGAAGGGCGGCATCGACGTGGTCGCGCTCGACCAGTATATGCCCGGCCTCGACGGGCTCGAGACGCTCGAGCAGATCCTGAAAATTCCCGACGCTCCACCGGTCGTGTTCGTCACGGCGTCGCAGGATTCCGCGATCGCCGTCACCGCGCTGAAGGCCGGCGCGGCGGACTATCTCGTCAAGGACATCCACGGCGAATTCATCCCGCTGCTCCAGGTCGCCGTCAACGGCGCGCTGCGTCAGGCGGAATTGCAGCGAGCACGCGACGAGGCGGAAGCCGAGATCCACGCCTCGCGCGACCGCTTCGCCGCGCTCGCCGCCGAGCGCGAGGTGCTGCTCCGCGAGGTCAATCACCGCGTCGGCAACTCGCTGCAGATCATCGCCTCGCTCCTGCACCTGCAGGCGAGCTCGGCGACACAGGACGACGTCAAGGCGGCGCTCACCAACGCAATGGGCCGCGTCGCCGCCGTCGCCCAGGTGCACCGCCGCCTCTACACCTCGCACGACCTGAAGAGCGTGCTGTTGAACCAGTATCTGGAATCGCTGCTCGAAGATCTCCGCCGCTCGGCCGAAGGCAACCGGATGTCGCGGCTGACATTGAAGGCCGAACCGATCGAGATCGATCCGGATCGCGCGGTCGCGATCGGCATCATCGTCAACGAGCTGGTGATGAATGCGGTGAAATATGCCTATCCAGAAGGCGCCGGCCCGATCCATGTCGAGCTCAAGGCCGAGGGCAACGATCTGCTGCTGGCGATTTCCGACGACGGCGTCGGCCTCAACGTCAAGGCCGATCCACGCTCCACGGGCCTGGGCCAGCGCATCGTCAGCGCCATGGCCTCCAAGCTCGAGGCCAGCGTCGAGCGCGATCCCGACCATGGCGGCACGCGCATCCTGGTGCGCTTTCCCCGTGCCAGCGCCGCAGCGGCGAAATCCGCCAGCGCCGCCGCGAGCTAGCCTTGAGATCATGATCCGATTGGACGAAATCGGATCATGATCTCATCTCGTTGTTTGAGCATGATCTCCGCGCAAACGCTATGCGTTTGTCGCAGGGAAAACCGGTTTCCACTTTTCCGGATCATGCTGGCGCATCAGCCTATCGCGCCGCCCGCGCTCGCCTGCTATCCTGCAATCATGACATCGCGCGACTCCGCCGCATCCGAGATCACACCCGACGTGCTGCTGCGCGCCTATGCCTGCGGCATCTTTCCGATGGCCGAGAGCGCCGACGACCCCACCCTGTTCTGGGTCGAGCCGGAAATGCGCGGCGTGATCCCACTCGAAGGCTTTCGCATCACCTCGCGATTGGCGCGCACGGTGCGTTCCGATGCGTTCACCGTGACGGTCAACACCGCATTCAAGGCCGTCATCGCCGGCTGCGCCGCTCCGGCAGAAGGACGCGAGGACACCTGGATCAATAAGCGCATCCGCGAGCTCTATGTCGGGCTGCATCGGCTCGGCCACTGCCACAGCGTCGAGGCCTGGCAGGACGGCGAACTGGTCGGCGGTCTCTACGGCGTCAGCCTGGGGCGCGCCTTCTTCGGCGAGAGCATGTTCCACACGGCGCGCGACGCCTCGAAGGTCGCCCTGGTGCATCTGGTGGCGCGGCTGATTGCCGGCGGCTTTGAGTTGCTCGACACGCAATATGTCACTGAGCACCTGCGCAGTTTCGGTGCGCTCGAAATCCCCCGCCGCCGCTATCGCGCGCTGCTCGACCAGGCGATCTCGGGTGCGCCCGCTGATTTCCTGAAGTTGCCGACCGATCAGCCAATCAAGGGCGCCGATGCGCTCGCGATCATCGCAGAGCGCGCGTAAGCGTAGCCCGGATAAGGCGTGCGTTCCATCTGGCTACCTGATCATGCCGAGTGCAGCATCCACAGACGCACAAATGCCTGGTCTCAACGGCGGCTTATTGAAAGCAAAGCCGCAATGTAAGTCGGCAGCGTTCGCTCGTTCGTATGCGCTTGCGGGATCGTTTGCGCTAGCGATCCATGATTGCTGACCAAGAGAATTAGTGTCCCACCAAGTGACCATCTCATTGACTCAATCGATCCTGCGGCGTAGTTTAATACAACGTTACGTTGATTATTTCGCACAGCACATTTTGCAGATTCACGAAGTTTCAGAAGCGATTAGTCGTCGAAAGAGGTGATTGCGGCTGAACGCCAAGTCGACAGGTAAAGTCAGGTGTTCGGATTTGGACAACAGCACATACATCGTTGTGCTCCCGACATCTGAGTTCGGAATGATACCCAATAGCTGAGTTGACGCACAGTTGCTCGAATAGATGAGCGGCTTCAGAGCCGCTGTTGTCTAGCGGGCGGCACCAAACTGCCGCGAAGAGCGGAAGATCTCACGTATGAAATTTACTGCTTCACACTTCACGCGACCGCTCAGCGGATCGTGAGGGGAAGCTATTCGTTCAAGACAACATGTTCAAAACAAAGGAGGAGAGGACGATGCCGTTAGACGCAACGCAGTTAGCGCAGGAAATTACGGAGCACGTGCGCGCCGCCGCGGCCCAGTCAGCCGGTGGCCCAGCGGCCCAGGCAGCCGGTGGCGCAACGGCTGAGGCAGTTGGTGGTGATTTTTGTTCAATTTGGCCCCAAGCCAAGCCCGTTCTGGGATTCGTGGCGGGCATCGTCGCATTTATTCCCGGACTCGGCACAACAGCAGGAGCTGTCCTGCAGGGCCTCATAAAGGTCGGAGGTCAAATCTCCGCTGAGGTGTGCCGTCAGCAGTAGGCCTCCAGACGGTGCAGCCAAGATTGCGTGGGACAAGGGTCCGCGCCGCCATTCGAAACCCTGCCAAACGAACCCTGCCAAGTCGGTCGGGACTTGGTCCTTTCGGCAGCATTGTGGATCTTATGATCAGCGTTGCGCGGGGAGCTGGCCTCCCCGCTAACAAGCGCTGACAGCCGCCTGACCAACGTTTGAGGTTCTTAGTTCCCGAATATGCTGAAGAGCCCGCCGGGCCGCTGCTGCGGTGGAGGTGGCGGCGGTTGGGGCTGCGCCGGCGGCTGCTGGTATTGCGGCTGCTGCTGCGGCGGCGGACGCGGGGTGGCCTGCTTCTGCGCCGGCGGCCTCTTCTGTGCCGGCGGTGGGGCCGGCTGCTTCGGCAGATCGGGCGCCGCGTTGACGATGGTCTGCTCCGGCCCTTTGCAGTCGGTCAGCCAGATATCATAGATCGGATGCTCGACACCGTGCAGGCCCGGACTTGCTGCAAACATCCAGCCCGAAAAAATCCGCTTCACCTCGCCCTGCAGCGTGATCTCGTCGACCTCGACAAAGGCATCGGTGTTGGCGGCTTCCGTCGAGGGCCGCGTGTAGCAGGCATCCGTCTTCACGCGGAGCGCACCGAACTGCACGGTCTCGCCGATATCCTCCTCGAAATTGATGATACGCCCGGTGATCTTGTCGAGCCCGGAGAAGGTCGCCTTCTTGTTCGCGATCTTGGTCGACGGCGGCTCGCTCACCACCTCGTCGCCGGGCTGGAGCGTTGCCGGCGTCTGCGGCACGCTCTTGGGCTGGCGCTGACCGGGCGGCAATCCCGGCAACGGATTGGCACCAGGCGGCGCATTGGCGACATTGGGAGGAGCCCCGGGCGACGGCGGCTGCACGGCGACCGCGGGCGGCGCATTCGGAGGCGGCCCCTGGGTGCCCGGCGGTGGCGCCAGAGGCTGCGACTGGAAGCTGCCCGGTGGCGGCACACCCTGCCCCGGCAATGGCCGGTTCGGCGTCGGCAGCAATCGGCCGCGCGGCAATTCCGGCACTTCCTCCTCGTCCTCGGGAGCCGCCTGCTGGCCACCACGCGGAAT
>NZ_PSRR01000291.1 GCF_004296405.1 Bradyrhizobium sp. Leo170 | reverse complement strand
CCTCTCCACGAGCGAGCGGGCCCGTGGAGAGAACCCCTCACCCAAACGAGTTCTTGGCTGGCATCGGAGCTGCCCTCTCCCACAAGGGGCGAGGGCACATCAACTGGCATCTCCAAGCGTGATGCGATTTGGCTACTGCTGTCAGCGCTTGCGTGTGAACCGTGCGACGAGCTCGACGTGCGGTGTGTGGCGGAACTGGTCGACAGGGGTGACGCCTTCGATCGTGTAGCCGCCGTCGATCAGGATCTTGGCGTCGCGGGCGAAGGTCGCGGCGTTGCAGGACACCGCGACCACGGTGGGCACCTTGCCTGCGGCAAGCTGCGTTGCCTGCGCCTGCGCGCCTTGGCGCGGCGGATCGAACACGACCGCGTCAAAGTCGCGCAATTCCTGCGGCACCAGCGGGCGGCGGAACAGGTCGCGCGGCTCGGCCTTGACCGGCTTCAAGCCCGCCGTCGAGGTTGCGGCTTTCTGCAGGCTCGCAACCGCGCCGGCGTCGCTGTCGAAGGCGGCGATCCGCGATTTCGCCGCCAGGCGCAGGGCGAATGGGCCGACACCGCAGAACAGGTCGGCGATATGCTTGGCGCGCTGGCAGTGATCGCCGACGAGCCGCGCCAAGGTCTCCTCGCCGGCGACGGTCGCTTGCAGGAACGAGCCCGGCGGCAGGATCACCTCGGCCGTTCCGATCGTCACCGCGGGAGGCGCGCGCATCAGCACCAACTCGCCATGCCGTGTCAGCCGCGCCACGCGATGCTGTTCGGCGATGCGCGACAGTGCGGCGATCATCGTCGAGGGCAGGGCGCCCGAGCCGCGAACGTCGACATCGAGACCATTGAGGGTCGAGGTCACCTGGATGTCGAGCGGCTTGCCCATCGAGATCAACGGCTCGGCGATCGCCCCGGCAGCGTCGAGCGCGCCGCTCAAGCCGGGATCGAGGATCGGACAACGATCGACGGGGATGATGTCGTGCGAGCTTGCCGCGGCGAAGCCGACCTTGAGCACTTCATGCGTGCCCATCCGCGCGTGAAGCGTGATGCGGCGGCGCCCGAGGCCGTGGGCGTCGATCAGCGGGGCGACCTCGGCCGCAACCTTGGCCTGCGCCAGCGCCTCGACGACGAGGTCGCGCTTCCAGGCACGGTAGCTTTCATTATCCCAGTGCTGGATCGCGCAGCCGCCGCAAATCCCGAAATGCGGGCAGAACGGCGTGATGCGCTTGGGACTGGCGCGTTCGACCTGGAGCAGCCGACGCCGGTCGGGATGGCCGGGGACGGTGGCAACCTCGACCGCCTCGCCGGCGAGCGCGTAAGGAACGTAGATCGCCTGGCCGCCCTCCATCGCGACACCGTCGCCACGATGGCCGACATGGTCGATCAACAGCCGTTCAGCCACGGCGCGCGCCGAGGAAGAATTCGATGTTGCCGTCGCCGCCGGTGATCGGGGACGGAAAGACCTGGATATCCGTGCAGCCCTGCGCCGCCGCAAAGGCTGCGATGTCGTCGCAGATTTCCTGATGCACCATGGCGTTGCGGATGATGCCGTGCTTGAGATGCTTTCGCTGCGCCTCGAATTGCGGCTTGATCAGCGCGAGCAGGTGCATCGGCGCTGCCGCCAGCGACAGCGCCACCGGCAATACCAGCTTCAGCGAGATGAAGCTGACGTCGATGACGACGACATCCGGCCGCGCCGGCAGGCGCTTGCCCTCAAAGGAGCGGATATCGGTCTCTTCCATCGAGACAATCCTCGGATGGCCGCGCAGCGACGGATGCAATTGGCCGTGCCCGACATCGATCGCAAACACCAGGCTTGCGCCGTTGGCGAGCAGCACCTCGGTGAAGCCGCCGGTCGAGGCGCCGACATCGAGGCAGACGTGACCCTCGATGTCTACAGGATATTGCTCCAGCGCGCCGGCCAGCTTCACGCCGCCGCGCGAGACATAGGGGTGCGCAGGCTCCGCCGACAGCGTGGCGTCAGCCGCAAGCGTATCGGAGGGTTTGGAGACCTGCTTGCCGTCGGCGATCACGAGCCCGGCTTCGATCGCGGCCCGCGCCCGCGCCCGGCTCTCGAACAGGCCGCGCTCGACCAGCAGCACATCCGCGCGCTTGCGCGGGGGCTGCTCGCTTTCACTCTTCTTCATCAGCTTCAACCCGTCCTTCGCCCATGGTCCGCGGCAAGGCGGACGCAGGCCTCGAAGCAGGTGAGGTCGTGCCAGATATCCGCAGGCGCAGCCTTCGGCGTCACGAGCGGGCAGCCGTGCAGGTCGAGGGCGTGCATCATCATCAGATTGTCGGGCAAGCCAAACTCTTCCACAGTGAGGCCTTGTCCATCGGCCAAGCGGCCGTCGGGCAACGTCGTCACTTCATATAGGCGCGCCACGCGAGTTGCATATGACGCGGGGTCGTTGGAATAGCCGAAGCACAATTTGCCGCGCCCCGCCATGTAGCCGAGCTCATAGACGGTGCCTGCGTCGGCACTGGGGCCACGAAACGGCGTCAAATTGGCGATGATGGCATCGGCTGCCTCCATCATCGCTTCGTTGCCCTTGAAGATGACGAGGGACGCATCGGGCGCCGACAGATCGACCGCGTTGTCGAGCGGATAGAGCCCATTCAGACCGTGACGCGCGCAAAGTTCAGCCTTGCGCCGTCCGATCTCAATCGCATCCGGCAGGAACACGTCAGGACCTGCCAGATAGATCTTCATCGCGGAATCCGCGGGAAGCCTGAGGTCAGGCGAGCTTGACGGTCTCGGTCTTGAAATCCTTGCCGAGGGTCTCGAACACCTTGGCGACGATGCTCTTGGCGTCGAGGCCTGCGTGGGCATACATCGCCGCCGGCGTGTCGTGATCGAGGAACACGTCGGGCAGCACCATCGAACGCATGCGCAGACCGCCGTCGAGCATGCCGTGCTCGGCGAGGAGCTGCATCACATGCGAGCCGAAGCCGCCGATCGAACCTTCCTCGATCGCGATCAGGATCTCATGCTCGCGTGCAAGCTTCAGGATCATCTCTTCGTCGAGCGGCTTCATGAAGCGCGCATCTGCGATCGTGGCGGAGAGGCCGTGCGCCGCCAGCTCGTCGGCGGCCTTCTCGCACTCGGCGAGGCGGGTGCCGAAGGAGAGCAGGGCGACCTTCTTGCCTTGGCGGATGATGCGGCCCTTGCCGATCTCGAGGGGAATGCCGACTTCGGGCATTTCGACGCCGCGGCCTTCGCCGCGCGGATAGCGCAACGCGCTCGGGCGGTCGTTGATCGCCACCTGCGTTGCGACCATGTGCACGAGCTCGGCCTCGTCGGAGGCCGCCATGATGACGAAGTTCGGCAGGCAGCCGAGATAGGCGTTGTCGAACGAGCCGGCATGGGTGGCGCCGTCGGCGCCGACGAGGCCCGCGCGGTCGATCGCGAAGCGGACCGGCAGGCTCTGGATCGCGACGTCATGGACCACCTGGTCGTAGCCGCGCTGCAGGAAGGTCGAGTAGATCGCGCAGAACGGCTTGTAGCCTTCGGCGGCGAGGCCGGCTGCGAAGGTCACGGCATGCTGCTCGGCGATGCCGACGTCGAAGGTGCGGTTCGGGAACGTCTTGTTGAAGATGTCGATGCCGGTGCCGGACGGCATCGCGGCGGTGATGCCGACGACCTTGTCGTCCTTCTGGGCTTCCTTGACGAGGCTCTGGCCGAACACGTTCTGGTAGGCCGGCGCATTCGGCTTGGCCTTGGCCTGGGTGCCGGTGGCGACGTCGAACTTGACCACGGCGTGGTACTTGTCGGCGGAAGCTTCCGCCGGCGGATAGCCCTTGCCCTTCTGCGTCACGACGTGGACCAGGATCGGGCCAGTGTCCATGTCGCGGACATTCTTCAAGACGGGCAGCAGATGGTCGAGGTTATGGCCGTCGATCGGGCCGACATAATAGAAGCCGAGTTCCTCGAACAGCGTGCCGCCGTCCATCATGAAGCCGCGGGAATATTCCTCGACGCGGTTGGCGCGGTTGGCCAGCACCTTCGGCAGATGCTTGTTGATCTGCTTGGCCGCCTCGCGCAGCGAGCGGTAGGTCTTGCCGGAATAGAGCCGCGACAGATAGGCGCTCATCGCACCGACCGGCGGGGCGATCGACATGTCGTTGTCGTTCAGGATCACGATCAGGCGCGAGTTCATGGCGCCGGCATTGTTCATGGCCTCATAGGCCATGCCCGCCGACATCGCGCCGTCGCCGATCACGGCGATCACGTTGTTGGTGCCGCCGGAGAGATCGCGCGCCACCGCCATGCCGAGGCCGGCGGAGATCGAGGTCGAGGAATGGGCGGCGCCGAACGGATCGTAGTCGCTCTCGCTGCGCTTGGTGAAGCCGGACAGGCCGCCGCCGGTGCGGAGCGTGCGGATGCGGTCGCGCCGGCCGGTCAGGATCTTGTGCGGATAGGCCTGGTGGCCGACGTCCCAGATCAGCCGGTCGCGCGGCGTGTCGAAGATGTAATGGATCGCGGTCGTCAGCTCGACCACGCCCAAACCTGCTCCGAAATGGCCCCCGGTCACGGAAACCGCGTCGATGGTCTCCTGGCGGAGCTCGTCGGCAACCTGGTGCAACTGCTCGACCTTGAGCCGGCGCAGGTCGTCGGGCGTGCGGATCGTGTCGAGAAGCGGCGTCTTACTGTATGTGGTCACAGCGATATTCCAGTTCTTGAGGTCAGGGCCAGCGGCCCGACCGGAGATGGGGGCGCATCGATTGCGCCGTGAGAGTCCAGACGCCAGTTGCCGCCTTGGCAGGCCGGCGCCTGATTTGAAAGCCTAGATGCACCCCGGATCGAACCATGTGATATGCATCACGCTGGTAACTGCATCCGTCCCGGTCATTTTCGTCAGCCTTTCGAAGGTATTCGCTGCCGCCAAATCTGCGGCAAGCTGCCCCCAAACAGCCATAGAACGGCAAGCTTTACACCAAAGCCATCGGCAAAGCCAAGCCGCCCAGCCACCGGGTTCCCGGGGACCCCAAGCGGGGGAATTGAAAAGTCTAGGGTTTTTAACCGTGCCGGCGGGCGGAAGGTTCCAACGCGAGCAAATTCCCGCCAGCCGTGTCCTCCGCGCCGCACATCTCGATCCGGCGCCAGGCCCGCTCGCGGGCAGCCGGATCGCCGGTCGCAACCTCCAGGGCGGCCTCCGGGAACGCCATCCGCTCCTTCAGCGGCACCGGACCGCATACGATCATGAAGAAATCGTATGGGTGCGGGCGCTGATTGGCCATCACGAACTGAAAATGCACCCGGAAGAACTGCCAGCGGAAGGTATTGTAGTGCTCCGGCTTGACGATGTCGCGGAAGCGGATCGGCACAATGGTCGGATTGCGCCTGGTATCGCCGAGTTCGATGCCGTGACTCGAGATCGGATCGAACTGGTAGAAGTTCATGACATCCTTGCGGGCCTGGCAATCGATCCATTCGATCGAAGGTTCCAGCGCCAATTGCCGCAAATGGTCGCGAAAATCCTGCGATACCTTGTGAAAGCCCACGATCGGCAGATTGCCGCCAATGGTGAACAGCACCACGCGGGGGCCGTGACGGCCCAGTGACGGGTCCAGCCTCAGCGCCCGCGCCAGGATCTCGGTGCCCAGGAACGATCCCGAGCTGTGGCCGACCAGCACGATCTCGTCGGCGTCGCTCGTGCGCGCCACGTTGACGAGGTGCCGCGCAAAACGGTCGATGCGCTCGTCCCACTCCGGACGTCGTCGATGCGAGAACTCCCAGGTCCAGATCGTGTCCGACAGAAGATAGAGCACGTAAGTGTTGTTTTCGGTGTATTTCAGCATGGTGCCGAGCACGGCCACGAAGATCGCGGTTGCCGCGGCAACACTGAAGAGATCGGGGAGGCCGATCGCACTGAGGCCCTTTTCGAACACGAACGCGACTGCCGCAGCGCACAACGCTTCCAGCAGCAGCACGACATGCGGATAGGTGATGAACGCCGTGAAACGCCAGTTCGCCCGCGTGAACCGCGCGATCGTGCCGGTGAAGACCAGCCCCCAGTAGATCCAGAGGGCATGAAACACGGTGCGCCAGATCGGGGCGGCGAGGTCGCGCTGGATGAAATCCTCGAACCGCAGGAAATCGTAGGACGTGCGGGTCTGCCAGTCGGCCGCCTTGGTCTCGATGGTCCAGGACGCGATCTCGTCATCGTCGGCGACCTTCGGCCGGCTCATGGTGGCCGATAGCTGGTAGAGACGGCTGAATTTCCGCAGTTCGGTCCTGAACATGCGGTAGTACTGCGCCAAGCCGCGCGGATCGTATCCCTGGATATAGATGATATGGCGGTGCCGAACGCGCACTTACTGTCCCCAGATGAGGTTGGGACTATAGCAGCCAGCGCGATGCGCCAAGAGCTATTTCGGTCCTCTTGTGGGGAAGAACCGCGGCAAATCCGCTTATTGTTCTCCACTGTTGCGCGGAGAGGCTCGCCACTCCTGATGAGAATGACCTCCAAAGTCTCCCTGTTCGCAGCTATATTGGCGGGATGCGAACAGGATTGTCGGATGCATACGATCGAAATCAGCGATGAAACCTACGAGGCGGCGAGGCGAACTGCCGCTCTCGATAGTATCGACGTGAAGACCCTCATCGAAAGCCTTGTACGTCGCCATGCCGAGTACATCGAGGTGTTCCACGAAAGGGCGTCTGAGATGCCGCCTTTCAGTTTGGAACATTATGAGATGGACCGTGTCCCCGGAGAATCGGAGGAAGATTACCAGGACCGCCTCAGGATGTTCACCTCTCTATGAGGGCTCCCGCGGTGATCTGCTTATTGCACGTCGAGCGGCTCGGTTCCCGTAGCCTGGCCGCTGGCATCGGTCGTGATCTTGTCGACGCGCGCCTCGGCCTGCCGCAATAATTCCTCGCAGCGGCGCTTCAGCGCCTCGCCGCGTTCATAAATCGCGACCGATTCCTCAAGTGGCACCTTGCCGTCCTCAAGCCGTTTGACGATCGATTCAAGTTCCTCCATCGCGCGTTCGAAGGAGAGCTTCTTGACGTCGACTTTGTTATTTTCGACTTGAGTGGTGTTTTCTGCCATTTACTCGCGTTCCCATTCGCGTTTTTCGGCTGCGCCGTTCTCAGCGCAGAATTAAGCAATTCTCTGCGGAAGTATTGTGGCGTCGATTTACGCGCCCATCAATGCGGTGACATGCGCGGCCACCGACTCTTTCAATCCCTGCAGATCATAGCCGCCTTCGAGCACGGAGACCACCCGTCCGCCGGCGTGCCGGTCGGCGAGATCCAGAAGCTTGCTTGTCACCCAGCCGAAGTCGTCGGCCCTCAGGTTGAGCGAGGCGAGCGGATCGCGGTAATGCGCGTCGAAGCCAGCGGAGATGATGACGAGCTCGGGGCCGAATTTTTCGAGCTGCGGCAGGATCAAATTGTCGAACGCCGAGCGGAATTGCGTGCCGCCATCTTCGGGCGCGAGCGGCGCATTTACGATGGTGTCGTGCTCGCCGCGCTCGCCGCGGCTGCCGGTGCCCGGAAACAGCGGCATCTGGTGCGTCGAGCAATACATCACGGTCGGATCGGCCCAGAAGATATCCTGGGTGCCATTGCCGTGATGAACGTCGAAATCGACCACGGCGACGCGGCCGATGCCGAACTTGCGCTGCGCGTGGCGCGCGGCGATCGCGGCATTGTCGAAGAAGCAGAAGCCCATCGGACGGCTGGCTTCGGCATGGTGGCCGGGCGGCCGAACCGCGACGAAAGCATTCGGATGTTCGCTCGACATCACCGCATCCGTGGCCGCAACCGCGCCGCCTACGCCGCGCATCACCGCTTCCCAAGTGCCTGGCGACATCGAGGTGTCGCCATCGATGTAAACCAGGCCGGAGGTCGGAGCGATGTGGCGGAGCTCGCCGACGTAAAGCTCGCCATGGCAGAGCATGACGGAATCGAGGCCGCCTTCCGGCGCTTCGCCGCGTGCAAGCGGTGCGAACCGCTCTTCGCCAAGCACCTCGGCGACCGCACGCAACCGGTCGGGGCGTTCGGGATGGCCTGATGGTGTCAGGTGGTCGAGGCAGGCGGAATGCGTCAGAAGAAGGGTCATGCAGGTTTCCGGCGCATTCGCTGCGCGTTCTTGCGAGTAACGCCCTATTTAGGCGCTCAGTGCCCACCGCGAAAGCCCTCCGTCGCCTTGTAGCTCGGGTGGAGCGAAGCGCAACCCGGGGTCTTGGCGCGGCATACGGCTCATCGTGCAGGCTTTCCCGGGTTGCGCTGCGCTCCACCCGGGCTACGGGCCTTTAGGTTAGTTGATCCGCTGGATTCGGTTGCCCGGCGTGGGCCTGACCGGGCTGTTCGCCTGGAAATAGGCCTGGAGGGCATCGACATCATAGGGGCCGGTTAGCGGCGCCTGACCTTCTTTCAGGACCGTGAAGCCGTCGCCGCCGAGCGACAGGAAATTGTTGACCGTCACCCGATAGGTCGCGGCGGGGTCGATCGGCGCGCCGTTCAGCGTCATCTTCTCGGCGATGATGCGCTCGCCGTCGCCCTTGCCCGCATCCCATGCGTAAGCGAATCCTTTCGACACCTGCAGGATCCGCGGCCGCTTCGGGTCAAGCCATTGCTGCTCGAGCGCGTCCTTGATCTGCTTGCCGGTGAGGGTCAGCGTGATGAGCTGGTTGCGGAACGGCTGGCTCGAGAACAGGTCGGCATAGGTCACGGCGCCGTCCTCTCTCCGCGCAATATCGGTGCGCACGCCGCCCGGATTGGTGAAGGCGATCACCGCGCCGCCTTTTTCCGGCGAACTCGTCGCGGCGAGCTGGGCGTCGGCGATGATGTCACCGAGCGCGCTTTCGCCTGCCTGGTTCGGCACGCGCGACAGCGTTTCCGTCACCGAGCCTGCCGGACGGTTGGCGATCGGTGCGGCCAGCCGGTCATAGGCCTCGATCAGCGCGGTCTGGCTCGCGTCCTTGGCCAGCGTCTGGCTGCGGACGATGGTGTTCTCGGCCTTGGCGCTGATGACGTCGCGGGTCTTGGGATCGAGCTTGAGGTCAATCGCGGTGACCAGCGTGCCGTATTTGTCGCCGGAGGTGACAAGCCGGCCGTCGATGTCGCAGACATAGGCCTGGTGGGTGTGGCCGGAGATCACGACGTCGACCGCGCGATCAAACTTCTTCACGATGTCGACGATCGGGCCGGAGATGCCGGGGCATTCGTTGTAGTCGCCGGTCGGCACGCCGCCTTCATGGATCAGCACCACGATCGCCTCGACGCCGCGCGCCTTCAATTCCGGAATGAGCGCATTCACCGTCTCGGCTTCGTCGCGGAATTCGAGGCCGGCGGCGCTCGCCGGCGAGATGATGTTCGGCGTGCCCTTCAGCGTCAGCCCGATGAACGCGACCTGGATGCTCTCGAACTGTCTGATCTCGTAGGGCGGGAACACGGTCTTGCCGGAGGCCTTCTCGAAGGTGCTCGCGGCGAGATAATGGAATTTGGCGCCGGGGAAGGGATGAGGACCGCGGCACTTCTCGGTCGGATGGCAGCCGCCATTCTGCATCCGCCGCAGTTCGTCCATGCCCTCGTCGAATTCGTGGTTGCCGACGGAGGCGACCTCGAGCCCCATCATCGACAGCGACTCGATGGTCGGCTCGTCATGGAACATCGCCGACAGAAATGGGCTCGCGCCGATCAGGTCGCCTGCGGCGACGAAGATCGTGTTCTTGTGTCCCTCGCGGAGCTGCCGCACCAGGGTCGCCATGTGCTCGGCACCGCCGGCGGGCACGACGATCTTCTTCGCTTTGTCGTCGGGATCGCTGATCCGGATGCCGCCCGGCGCGGCCGCAGATAGCCGTGGAAATCGTTGATCGCGAGGATCCGCAGATCGACGGGCGAGGCGGTTTGAGCCTGGCAAGGTGCGAGGACAAATCCGGCCAGCAGCGCCAGCGCTGCAAGGATGTGATGGGTTCTCATGAGGCGAATATGGATAAGCGCGGCAACGATTTTGCGAGGTTCCGGTTCAATTCTGCTTGCGCGCAAAGAATGCCTTGAAGGCGGAGACTGCTTCCTTGGAGCGCATCCGCTCGCTGAACAGATGAGCCTCCTGGTCGATGCGCCGGGTCATGTCCTCCGGCGGCAATTTTATCAGCTTGCGGGCGATTGCGACCGCCTCGGCCGGCAGCGCGCAGATCTCGCGCGCCACTTTCCGCGCTTCCGCTTCCGTATGGCCTGGGGCCACCACCGCGTTGACGAAGCCGGCGACGCGGGCGTCGTCGGCGTCCATGGTGCGGCCCATCACCAGCATCTCGAAGGCGCGCTGGTGCCCCATCGTGCGCGGCATCAGGAGGCTCGAGGCGCCCTCGGGCACCAGCCCCAGATGGATGAACGGCGTCGAGAAGGTCGCGGTGCTGCTGGCGAGCACGTAGTCGCAGTGGAACAGCATGGTGGTGCCGATGCCGATCGCGACCCCGTCGACGGCGGCGATGATCGGCTTGACGTTGTGCGCCAGCGAATAGAGGAACTTGACCGCGCCGGAGGTGCGCACCGCGTCGGGATTGGCGGTGCCCTGCTTCAGGAAATCCTCGACATCGTGGCCCGCGGTGAACACGCCCGAGCCGCCGGTGATGATGAGGCAGCGGATGTTCGGATTGTTCTGCGCGGTGTCGACCGCATCGCTCATCGCGCGATACATCTCCTCGGTGATCGCGTTCTTCTTCTCGGGCCGACGCATCGTGATCACGCGCGTTGCGGCTTCGTCTGATACGATGAGGTGCCCGGTCATCAAGCAGTCCCTTGCGGAGGCGGCCACGTTGCCGCCAGCGAACACCTCGCTATCTTACATGATCTCCGTCCGGCTCCCAATGTCCCTCACGGCTTTCCCACGCTCTTGTCATTCCGGGGTGCGTCAGGATCACGCAGGCGCGGAATCTATCGGGCCATGGGCGGAGGCGGCGGAAATGGATTCCGGGCTCGCGCTTCGCGCGCCCCGGAATGACGGAAGAAAATGCGGAATCCGTATAGGGTGGGCAAAGCGGAGCGTGCCCACCATCACGGGCGGAGTGTGAGATGGTGGGCACGGCGCTTCGCGCCTTTGCCCAC
>NZ_PSRR01000290.1 GCF_004296405.1 Bradyrhizobium sp. Leo170 | reverse complement strand
GGTTGAACCTGTGGTCCTACCCCCGTGCTTTTTGTTGCACGGGACCCATGGGTGCAACCGGCACCCGGCTTTCCCTGCGCCCTCTGATCTCGAGGAGGGTGGAAAGTGAATCAAAGCTCGGACGCAACGCGCCGCGAGAATGCGGACTCGCATCCTCACACTGTTTGAAATTTAAACTAGAACCCATCCCCGTCATTGCGAGCGCAGCGAAGCAATCCATACCTCCGCGCGTGGAGAGGTGGATTGCTTCGCTGCGCTCGCAATGACGGCGTCGTCCTGGCGAAGGCCAGGACCCATAACCACAGGCTTTTGTCGTGTGCTCCGCTGCAACCGCTTGCTCGCGCCACGACATCTCGCTGTGGTTATGGGTCCCGTCTTTCGACGGGACGACAGTCGTAGGATGGGTAGAGCGAAGCGAAACCCATCCTACGAACTGCGCCACTACAACCTCCCGTGGTAATGCTTGGCTCCATTCCGCGCGAGCCGCTGTTGCGGGGTGCGGCTGATGTGCTATCTCCGGTGGTGTTCGAATCTTCGCCCCTACCATAGTGCGGGCTCAGTAATGCGTAGTTGGTTTCCTCGAAGAAAAGGACTCGGCTCGTGTTACGGATGCGGTACGTGGTGGTGGTCGGCGTGCTCATGGCGTTGAACGGAACGGATGCTTTTTCGGCCGACATTGCAAGGCTGGTCGTGAAGGCGCCGCCGGCGCCGTGGACCTGGAGCGGCTTCTATATCGGCGGACATTTTGGCGGAGGCTCTGGCATCACCCATGTCGGTGATCCCTACGGTCCGTCGATCTATGGCGACGACATCCGTACGCCGAAGGCCCTCATCGGCGGCCAGCTTGGCTACAACTGGCAGCAGGCCGGATCGCCGTGGGTGTTCGGCCTCGAAGCCGACGTGTCCGCCGTCGATGCCGACGGCACCAACACCTGTCTCGCCTATTCCGGCCTGTTCGTCTCGGCGAACTGCCGTATCCAGCAGGATGTGATGGGAACCATCACCGGGCGGGTCGGCCAGGCCTTCGGGCCGGCCGGTCACTCGCTGGCCTATGTGAAAGGCGGCGCCGCGTTTCTGTCGAGCCGTTTATCGATGACGACCAACGCTCTCGATTTCTTCGGGCGGCCGGAAGCTTCGGTGAACGCCAATGCCGTGCAGTGGGGATGGACAATCGGGCTCGGTGTCGAACACGCTCTGGCACCGGCTTGGTCGATGAAGCTGGAATACGACTATGCCAATTTCGGGAGCCGCGACATCGCGACGCCGCTTGGTGGTTTTCAGACGGTACCGCTCGATCCAGCCAGCCTGGTCGAGACCGCTGGTCTGCCGACGGCAGTCCGGCAGGACAGCCATGTCGTCAAGCTGGGCGTGAACTATCGCCCTGGTGCGGACGCATCGCGCGGCTGGGACAATCGGCCCGCCGCTTTGCTGACGGCGGCGCCTTCGGTCTCCGGGTGGTCGGCGGAAGTCGGCGCGCGTTACTGGTACAGCAGCGGTCGCTATCAGAACGATCTCGGCATGAGCACAGATCAGCCGCTGCAGAACGCGCTGATTTCACGGCTCACCTATGAGACCACAGGGCACTCCGGTGAGGTGTTCGGCCGGGTCGACAGTTCGGCCAGGGTGTTCCTGAAAGGCTTCGCCGGCGGCGGCGGGCTGACATCCGGCCACATGAACGATGAGGATTGGCTACCAACCTATCGCGACACGGCCATGGCCTATTCGAACACATACCAGGGCAGGGTCGAGGGCACGATTGCCTATGCCACGCTGGACGTTGGATACACCTTGCTGGAAACGCCGGGCGCGAAACTCGGGGCGTTCGCAGGCTATAATTTCTATCGCGACCGCAAGGACTCCTATGGATGCGCGCAGATTGCGTATCCCGGCGGCGGTGTGATTTGCGCCGTTCCGTCGCCGACCACCGGGATCACAATCTCGCAGTCCGAAGACTGGCACTCTCTGCGCGTCGGTGTGAACGCGATGGTCACGATTGCCCCCGGGCTCAAGCTCACGGCCGATGCGGCCTATTTGCCCTACGTCTCCGTTTCCGGTCTCGATACACATTACTTGCGTTCTGACGAGTCGTCGCCCTATTCCCCGGCCAACGGCACCGGGCGCGGCATGCAGCTCGAAGCCGTGCTGACCTATGACGTGACCGAGCGCTTCAGCGTCGGCGTCGGCGGCCGCTTCTGGTCGATGTGGACGACCGATGTTCTCACCAGGGGATTCGGCAGTCCGTTTCCGACGTCGGTCCTCCCGATCCGTGCCGAACGCTTCGGCACGTTCCTGCAGTCATCCTACAAGTTCAATGCAGTGAATTAGAGCGTTTTCGAGCGAAGTGGATACCGGTTCGCGTGAAGAAAACGCGTCAAAACAAGAATCTAGAGCTTCGGTTCTGATTCAATCAGAACCGAAAATGCTCTAGGAGTACTGAGAAGATCGTGCCGACCTGTCAGTTGCCGTACAGATAGTTCGGCAGCCACAGCGTCAGGCCGGGCCAGATATACATCAGCACCATGCAGATGATGACGATCAGCATGTAGGGCATCATGCCGGCGAAGATCTGGTTCAGCGTGACGTGTTTCGGCGCCACGCCCTTCAGATAGAAGGCCGACATCGCAACCGGCGGCGACAGGAACGCCGCCTGCAGGTTCACGAACACCAGGACGCCCCACAGAACGGGATCGATGTTGAAGTGCTTCAGCATCGGCAGGAAGATCGGCACGAAGATCACGATGATCTCGGTCCATTCCAGCGGCCAGCCCAGGATGAAGATGATCGCCTGCGACAGGATCATGAACTGGACCGGCGACATCTTGAGCGACAGCACCCAGCTCTCCAACAGCGCCTGGCCGCCGAGGATCGCGAACACCGCTGAGAACAGCGCCGAGCCGACGAACAGCCAGCACACCATCGAGGTGGTCTTGGCGGTCAGGAATACCGCTTCCTTGGTGCGCTTCCAGTCCAGCGTCCGCGCCTGGAACGCCAGCAGGAAGGCGCCCGCCGCGCCCACCGCCGCCGATTCGGTCGCGGTCGTGATGCCGAACAGGATCACGCCCAGCACCACCACCGTCAGGATGCCGAGTGGCATCACCGAGGTGATCAACAGCCGCAGCACCTCGAACTGCTCGGCCTCCATGGTCCAGTAATAGTAGAGAAGCAGCAGGCCGCAGATGCCGGCGATAAACGCGAAATAGGTATAGAACTCCGGCGGTGGTCCAAGCTCCGCTGGCGCCGCGATGGTCTTGCCTCGCAGCTCGGCGCTGCCCATCTGCTCCAGCACTTCCGGCTCGTTCTTCGTGGCGGCCTCCGACCGGCTGGCGCCGCCGCCGAGCTCCTCGAGTTTCTCTTCCGTGCTTTCTTCCGCAGGCTGGGCGCCTGCGCCAAGCGGCTGAAGCGTCTCCGGCGCTCGCTGCTGCTGCTGCGCGGCGGCCGGGACCTGCGGCTGAACATCCGGCTGCTGGTGAATAACGACGTACCACCAGGCAGCCCACAGGGTCGCCAGCGTCAGCACCAGAGGCACGAGGGCGTGACCGAGGCTCGTCAGCAGCATCGAATAGGTGACGCGGGTGCCATCCACGCTGGCGTTGACGGCCCTTCCGGGCATCAGCACCGCCGCAAGCAGCGCCGGCAGCATCTTGCGCGAATAAGACTGCTGCAGCTTGGCGATCCAGGGCCGCACCGGAACTTTGGTTTCGCTTTCGGGAAGCTTCGGCGCAATCTTCGGATTCAGGAGCGCCCACCCGACGACGTAGAGCAGATAGAGGAAGGCGAGGAAGAAGCCGGGAAACATCGCCGCGGCGTAGAGCTTCACCACCGACTGCCCGGCGACCGCCGCATAGACGATGATCATCACCGATGGCGGGATCAGGATGCCCAGCGTGCCGCCCGCGGTGATGACGCCGGAGGCGAGCTTGACGTCGTAGCCGGCCTTCAGCATCGGGTTGAAGGCGATGACGCCCATCAGCACGACGACGGCGCCGACCAGGCCGCTGGCGATGCCCCAGAAGGTACACACGATCAGTGTCGCCACCGCAAGCGAAGCGGGCAGGCGGCGGAACGCGAGCTGAATCGAATAGAACATCTTGTCGACCAGCGCGCCGCGCTCCATCACGTAGCCCATCAGCACGAACAGCGGGATCGAGATCAGGACGTCGTTGGTCATCGCGCCATAGGTGCGCTGGACCATCAGGTCGAAGATGTGGTTGTCGCCCCAGGCCTCACCGCCACGGTGATAGGCGAAGAAGCCGAAGAACATGCCGAGGCCCATCAGCGTGAACGCCGTCGGGAAGCCCATCATGATGACGATCACGATGAGGACGAGCATCCCGAGTGCCGGATCGCTCATCGTTGCAGGTCCCCGCCCATGCCGCGCTGCCGCGCGCTTTCCTCGATATCCTGCGCATGCGCGATCGCGGCCTTGCGCGATTCTTCATCGACATATTCGCTGTGCGCGAGCTGCTCCTCGACGACGTCGATCTCGCTGACGTCACGGAGCCGGTCCGGCCAGGCACCGGTCCTGAGGCACATGATGCAGCGCGCGATCTCGGCCGCGCCCTGCAGCAGCACCAAGGCCCCGGCCAGCGGGATCATGAACTTGAAGTGGTAGACCGGCGGACCGTCGGCGGACACGTTGGAATGCTCGTTGATGCGCCAGGAATCGAGCGCATAGTCCCAGCCGGCGTAGACCAGCGCCGCGATGCCCGGCAGGAAGAATGCGAAATACAGCACGAAGTCGAGCGAGGCCTGCAGGCGCGGCCGCATCGAGCTGTAGAGGAAATCGCCGCGGACATGGGCGTTCTGCGCCAGCGTGTAGGCGCCCGCGAGCATGAACAGGGTGCCGTACAGCATGTTGGAGGCGTCGAAGATCCAGGCCGTCGGCATGTTGAGGATGTAGCGCTTGAAGACCTCGGCGCAGACGAGGCCCATCAGCCCGACGACCAGCCACGCCGCGGCCTTGCCGGTCCAGGTGCTGATGCCGTCGATCATGTACAGGAAACGCTGTGCGTTCATCTGCGTTCGCTATCGGCCGTTTTCGGAAGTATCGGGTTGGTGTAGAGACAGCGGAAGCGCCATCCGGGGTTCGGTGTCCCCGGATGACGCTTTCGGTCGTGCGCGGCGCCCGCTCAGGTCTTCTTCTTGGCGTTCGGGCCAAAATAGTGGTTGTAGGCCATACGGCGGTTGACCACCGTGTCGTTCTCCCACTGCGTCGCGCGTCTGGCGAAGGCGAGCTGGGATTCGACGATCTCCTTGAACAGCGGGTTCTCGGCCGACTTCTTCTCGACCACCTGGTCGTAGATCTCGAGCTGCTTCTGCAGGATCGAGTCCGGTGTCTTGTAGAACTTGACCTTGTCCTTGGTCTGCATCTCCTCGTAGTCCTTCGAGTAGCGGTCGATCGCCTTCCAGCTCATGTCCTGGCTGGACGCTTCGACGGCGTTGGAGATGATGGCCTTCATCTTGTCCGGCAGGGCGTCGTACTTGGCCTTGTTGAACATGATCTCGAACTGCTCGGCATTCTGATGGTAGCTCTGCAGCATGCAGATCTTGGAGACGTCGGTGAAGCCGAGCACGCGGTCAGAGGTGGCGTTGTTGAACTCGGCGGCGTCGAGCAGGCCGCGGTCCATCGCCGAGACGATTTCGCCGCCCGGCAGCGCGTTGACGGCTGCGCCGAGGCCGGTGAACACGTCGATGGAGATGCCGACGGTACGGAATTTCAGGCCCTGGAAGTCCTCCACCTTGGACATCGGCTTCTTGAACCAGCCGAGCGGCTGGGTCGGCATTGGCCCATACGGGAAGGAGACGACATTGGCGCCGATCGAGGCGTAGAGCTTGGCGAGCAGCTCCTTGCCGCCGCCATACTTGTGCCAGGCCAGCAGCATGTTGGCGTCCATCGCGTAGCCCGGACCGGAGCCCCACAGCGCCAGCGCGGTCTGCTTGCCGTAGTGATAGACCAGCACGCCATGGCCGCCGTCGAGCGTCCCCTTCGAGACGGCGTCGAGCAGGCCGAAGGCCGGTACCACGGCGCCGGCGGGAAGCACCTCGATCTTAAGGTCGCCGCCGGTCATGTCGTTGACCTTCTTGGCGTAATCGAGCGCGTATTCGTGGAAAATATCCTTGGCCGGCCAGGTGCTTTGCCAGCGCATGTTGATCGGACCCTGCGCGCTGACGATGGTGGGCGCTGCAACGCTTGCTGCTGCGCCTGCGGCCGCAACCTTCAGGAAGCGGCGGCGACTGGACGTACTGCCCTTGCTGGATTTGGTCATGGTTTCCTCCCTGCCCTTTTTTGATCGCGATCGTTGGAGATCTGCTTTTTTAGGAAGGAAGACAAAGGCGTGCGCAGCGGTTTGGCAAGAACGTTCCCGACGATGCGACGCTAGGACGCGGGGGCCGGTGAAGACTGTATGCGGCCTATTTCTTGAGCGCGGCTATGACCGCTTCGCCGTCCGCGCCCGCCGGCCCTCGATCGGATAGGCCGGATCGTTGTAGCCGGGCGTGGAAGCATGCCCACTCACCACAAGCCCATCGATCAGCGCCTCGTCTTCGGCAGTGAAGCGATAGTCGAGCGCGCGAACGTAGTCGTCCCATTGCGCTTCGGTGCGAGGACCGGCGATCACGGCGGAGACGAAGGATGAATTCAGCACCCAGGCGACCGCGAACTGCGCGGCGGTGATGCCGCGGGCCTCGGCATATTGCTTGATCTCCTGCGCAAGCCTCAAGGATTCCGGCCGCCACTCGGTCTGCATCATGCGCTTGTCGCTGCGGCCGGCGCGGCTGTCCTTGTCGGGGGTAGCATCGGGGCGATATTTGCCGGTCAGGACGCCGCGGGCGAGTGGGCTATAGGGCACCACCCCGAGGCCATAATAGCCGCAGGCCGGGAGATGCTCGACCTCGGGCATGCGATTCATCGCATTGTAATAGGGCTGGCTCACGATCGGGCGGTCGAGGCCGAGCCGGTCGCAGATGTTACAGATCTCGGCGAGGCGCCAGGCGCGGTAGTTCGAGACGCCGAAATAGCGCACCTTGCCCTGCCGGATCAGGTCGCCGATCGCGCGCACCGTCTCCTCCAGCGGCGTCGTGTGGTCTTCCTTGTGCAGGTAGTAGATGTCGATGTAGTCGGTGCCGAGCCGCTTCAGGCTCGCCTCCGCCGCCTGCAGCACCCAGCGTCGCGACAGCCCGCCAAAATTGGGATCGTCGCCGATCTGATTGGCGAGCTTGGTGGCGAGGATCCAGTTCTGCCTGTTGTTGGATATCGCGCGGCCCACCACCTGCTCGGAGTTTCCGGCGTTGTAGGCATCGGCAGTGTCGATGAAGTTGACGCCGGCTTCGCGCGCCTTTGCGATCATCCGCGCCGACGTTGCCTCATCGGTCGGGCCGCCGAACATCATGGTGCCCAGGCAGATCGGCGAAATCTTCAGGCCGCTGCGGCCGAGTTGACGGTACTGCATCGTCTGCTCCTCCGAACCCGGATGTTAAGCCTACTCGCTCTTCAATATCTTGAACACGCCGTTCGCCATGGCGATGCAGCGTCTGTCGACGGTCACTTCCGTGGTGATGAAGATCAGGCTCCTGGTCGACCGCACCACGCGCGGCTTTGAGATCAAGGTTTCGCCGATCTTGCCGGCCTCCACAAAATGCGTATCAAGCTGCACGGTCGCCAGCGTCGGCTTGCCCGAGACATAGCGGGCGGTCATGCCGCAGGTGCGGTCGGCGAAGGTCATGATCACGCCGCCTTGTACCAGGCCACGGCGATTGTGATGCTTGTCCTCGGTGATCAATGCATATTCATGCTCGTCGCCGACGAGGCGCTGCCACAGCGGTCCGACCAGATGCAGGAAACCGGATGTATCGACGATCTTCCAGCCGTCGGATTTGAGCTTTTCCGCAGGCGGTTTCGTCATGTGATGCTTTCCGTCCGGCAAGGCGTGATAAAGTCGTGATATCAGGTCATTTCATCGAACGCGGGACTGTTGTAGTCAAGGTCAATGGCCCGCACATTTGACGATGCCACCCGGCGGAATATCGCAGAGCTCTGTACGGCATTCACGCGCCTGCCGGATGACAGCGCGCCGCTGCTCAAACGTGCGGCGGTCGCAATCGCGCTCACAAGAGGCGAGGGCGAGGAGACCGCATTCCTGCTCACCCGCCGTGCGGCCAGTTTGCGCAGCCACAGCGCGCAATGGGCGCTGCCCGGCGGACGCTGCGACCCTGGCGAGACCCAGGCGGAAACGGCGCTCCGCGAGCTGCACGAAGAGCTCGGCCTCCGCGTCGATGATGCTGATGTGCTCGGCGTGCTCGACGATTATCCGACCCGCTCGGGCTATCTCATCACACCGATCGTGGTGTGGGTCCCGACTCGGGCGCCGATCGCGCCCAACCCGGACGAGGTCGCCTCGGTCCATCGCATCACGCTGCAGGCGATCGAGGCGGAGGATGCGTTCAGCTTCACCACCATTCCCGAAAGTGTCAGGCGCGTGATCCGCTTCCGCCATGCCGGCCAGCACATCCACGCGCCGACGGCCGCCTTGATCTATCAGTTCCGCGAAGTGCTGGCCGGCCGCGACACCCGCGTCGCCGATCTCGAACAGCCGGTCTTCGCCTGGAAGTAGGCAGCACTCAGCCGTCATTGCGAAGAGCGCAGCGACGAAGCAATCCACATCTCCACGAGTGGCGCGATGGATTGCTTCGCTCCGCTCGCAATGACGGGCGGCTCAGCCATCAGAAGTCTGGTTGCTGATGCCACTCATTTGAGTGACAATGCCGCCATAACAACAAACATCAGGGGAGGCGTTCGGACATGCTGTCCTGGAAGAAACGACTTTGCGCCGTCATCGCCGCACTTGCTGTCGGCGCGGCATTTCACACCGCGCAGGCCCAGGATTATCCGAACCGGCCGATCACGCTCGTCATCCCCTTCGCGCCCGGCGGCAGCACCTCCATCGTCGGCCGCGGCATCGCCGAGAAAATGAGCGAGCTGCTCGGCGAGAAGATCATGATCGACAACCGTCCCGGCGCTGGCGGCACGGTCGGCACCAAGGCGGTCGCCAAGAGCGATCCCGATGGCTACACGCTGGTGCTCGGCTATACCGGGACGCTCGCGATCGGCCCGTCGCTCTACAAGAAAGCGGGCTACGATCCGCGGAAAGATTTCGCGCCGATCGGCATGATCGGCAATGCGCCGAATTCGCTGGTCGTGCATCCGTCGTTCCCGGCCAAGAGCGTCGCCGAGCTGATCGCCTATGCCAAACAAAATCCCGGCAAGATCAGTTTCGGGTCGGCCGGCGCCGGTACCGCCAGCCACATCACCGGCGAATATTTCGCGCGCAGCGCCGGCATCTCCCTCGTGCATGTTCCCTACAAGGGTACGGGCCCTGCGCTGGTCGACCTCATTGGCGGGCACATCCCGATGGCATTTGCGCCGATCCCGGCCTCGCACGCCAATGTCAGCGCAGGGACATTGCGCGCGCTCGCGGTGACGAGTTCGACCCGCTCCGGTCTCCTACCCGACGTGCCGACGATCGCCGAGGCCGGTGTTCCCGGGTTCGACGCCTCGCTCTATTACGGCCTCGCCGCGCCGGCCGGCACGCCGCGCCCGATTATCGACAAGCTCAACAAGGTGCTGCGTGATGCGCTCGCCTCGGACGAGGTGAAGCGGCAACTGGGCTCTGATGGCACCGAGATCACGCCGGGCTCGCCCGAGGATTACGCCGACTTCATCGACAAGGACGAAAAGAAGTGGGCGCAGCTCGTGAAGGCCAGCGGCGTCGAGCCGGAGTGATAGGGTGACTTTGCAGGAGTCCTTGCTACAAGAGAGCGATGCGCCTGCCATTGATTCGCTGTTTCCCCGGATTGGTCGCGCTCGCGCTGTTCGCGAGCGCGCCGGAGGCCGTGGCGGTCGAGGTTGCCAGCCTTTCGGCATCCACTGCGGATGCGATGGCGCAGGCCGCGACGCCGCAGGCAATCGCCGAATATCGCCGCAAGCTGCGGGAATATCAGGAAGCGCGCGCCGCCTTCGACGAGGAAGCGGGCGCTTACTGGAGCGCGATCGCCGAGAAGCGCCGCACCCGCAACGCCAAGCGGCGCGAGCGGCAGGCGATCGCGCTCGATGATTATGTGCTCGACCAGCCGCCGGTCTATACCGGGCCGAAACGGCCGGTGAATCCGGAACCGGAAGAAGAGGAACCGTCGCGTCCACGCAGGACCATTCCTGTCGTCGCCGATTTCCTGAAGGCTGCCGCCGAGCAGTTTCAGTTCACGCCGCAACGGCCGGCCACCGAGATCGAGTTCAAGCGCGCCTACGCCCGCTACGCGCTCGCGGCCGGCTTGACGCGCGAGCAGGCGGTGCGGGTCTATTCGTTTGAAACCGGCGGCAGCGGCAATCACGATATGCAGTCGGGCTACCGCGGTCCAGGCACAAGGGCGATCTCGACCGCAATCGGCTACAATCAGTTGCTCACCACCAACACCGTCGAGTTGATCGCCCAGCAGGGCCCTGAGTTCATCAAGGTGCTGACCCAAAAGGCCGCCACGCTGTCCGGTCCCGCGCGCAAGGCGATGGATCACAAGCTCGCGGTGCTGAAGAAGATGGTCGCGTTCGCACGCACGGTGCCGGACGACTGGTCGGCGCATGAGCGGCTCGCGAGCACGCCGCAGGGCTGGGCGGTCCATTCCATGGTGCTCGATGTCGACGTCGGCCCGATGCTGCAGACCCACAAGCTGCTGACATCGATCATCTTCGCGCGGACCAAGGGCTACACCCGCCCGCTGACCGCGGCCGAGCTCGAGATGATGAATCTGACCGGCGACGGCACCGGCTACGACATGGTCACGATGCCGCAAGCGATGCGCGAGAGGGTCCCGACGTCGAACTTCTTCCAGCGCGGCGGCTACGAGCGCAACCCGGTCGCGATCCGCCACAACACGGTGGCAAAGCTGCTCGCGGTCACCGATGAGCGGATGGATTTCAACAGCAACAAGCCCGGCGCCAAGGAATTGGCGTCGGTGTTTTAGCGTCCGCGGGCCGTAGGGTGGGCAAAGCGCAGCGTGCCCACCTTTCTTGCACCGACCGTGGATGGTGGG
>NZ_PSRR01000289.1 GCF_004296405.1 Bradyrhizobium sp. Leo170 | reverse complement strand
GAAAAGTGGGTACTAGACTCGTCCAGGGGGCTCATTAACGCCGAGATGTTGGCTTCTTGAACAGAACCATTAGCTCGATCCGAGCCTTGCCCGTCGTGACCCAAGGCGAAAGCCGGGTGACCCGTCAGGACATCGGTCGAAGCTCGGACAGATGACCCAAATTATTGCGATCCCACAAACCAGTCGCAACGGCGCTGAACGGGCGTTTAATGCACCGTTCAGTCAATATTCAAAACGGAGCTGATAGTCCGCAGAAGCATTTGCCACGAAGGAGAAGGCACCAAAATGAAACGGCTTCTGATAATCGGACTTACCGGCTGTGCTTTTGCACTTGCGCCAATTATGTCGGCGTCGGCTATGCCCGCAGCAACACCCTATACGCTGGGTGGCGCCGATGAGGCGGTCATTCAGGTCAGAGGCGGCCATGGTCATGGTCATGGGCACGGGTGGGGCCATCACGGCGGTCGCGGCCATCACTACGGTTGGCACAGGGGCCATCACTACGGTTGGTACCGCGGCCACCACCATGGCTGGCGGCATCATCGCCATTGGCGGTGACTTTCACCTCAGGCCTAGGAAAGGGGCCGCAGCAGTTGGCGGCCTCTTTTCGCTCGCCCCAGTATCCTGGACGCAAATAATCGAATGCGCAGCTCGAATTCGTCCTCGATCTTCGCCGCGATGTGTCCTTGTTGGTCAATTGCATGTCCCACAAATAGATATACGGGCACGCCATCGCGCTTCGAAGGTGTCAGAGTCTTTCAGTGGCACCGCTTGTGCGTCTATTGGATCTCCAGCCTTCGCTATGAGGACGCCGCCAGCTTCTGGAGAACGAGGTGCGGGAGATGCCTCCTTGGGCCACTCGAGCAACGATTTCGAAAGCATGGGCTTGCCCGCATACCAGCACTTTCTTCCGTCGATGAGACGATAGGACCACCACTGCCCCTGCGGATTTGATGGCATCGCGGCGCTGCATTGTTGCGTTGCCTGCACATTTGACGTCCCGACCAACGGGAGCACAGAAATACAAGCGGTCAAAGCTAACGATTGTAGCGGCTGCCTCATAAGTGCACCCAACCGCTTCGTTGCTGCAATCGACTTACAGCAACGGTCAAGCCGGAGCGTTCGAAAGTTTCCACCAACTCATCAAGGATATGGACATCATCCTTGGGGCACGACCGGACGCATTCTTCCAAAATGAGTTGGGCTTCGCCAATTGCCTGTAGAGCTGATTGTTGATCAGTCATGACCTGCTTACTCATCAAATAAATAAATACCGCCGGGAAATACCGAACGGAGAAATCAAGCCATTTCTGGGAAATATCCTCGCTCTTCTTGGAGGATTCGATCAACTTTTGTTTCAGAGTGGCGGCTTTTACTGCCCGGATCGACCTGGCGCGAGGCCCCTCTTTATGAGGAGACGGTTGTCCGCACACGGCCTAGCCGACGGCGGCTCGTAGGCGTGGACAGCAAGTAATGGAGGGACGGTAAGGTCGAGTTACACTTGCGCTGTTGCTGATGGCAATTCGAACCGAACGGTAAGCAGGCTGCTCATCACTGCGGCAAGGACACCAGCAGCCAAGCGCCCGCGGCCACACATGCAATGCCGGCAGCACGCGCGATCCATCGTCCGACCGGCGTAACTTTCTCCAAAAGGACAAGCAGCGCCAAAAGCGCAATCCAAAGCACGTTCATCACTCCGCCTATGAACAAAAGCGCCATCAAGACCCAGCAGCAGCCGACACAATAGCCTCCGTGCCGAAGCCCCAGCAGCAGGCAGCCTCGCGGGTCGTCGCGAAAGCCGCCGTGGCGCATCAGGAATAGAAACGGCGACCGGCATTGGGCGAGACAGACGTCCTTGAGCGGTGTCCATTGATAGACTCCCGCCGCGATCAGCACGATTGCGCCGAGCAGGTTGCTGGCGATCGCCATCCGGGAATCCAGCAGGGCTGCCCGCTCAACCACCCATTGGAGAAAGGTTGCTGCCAGCGAGAAGCCGCTCCAGGCGAGGAGATAACCGGCCGCAAACCAGCCGGTCGCGGCGAACGGCTTGCCCTGCGCTTTCCCCTGTCGACCCACGCGGGCGTACATGAGGATCATGGGCGCTGCCGATGGTGCCATCATTCCGACCATCATCACCGCCCACATCAGGAACACATACGCGAACTCGATCGCTCGCCATGGCTCGTTGGCCGGCAACATGATTCCGATCCCGGCCGGGATCATGCGGAACCCGGTCATGTCCATGCCGCCCATGTCCATGTCGTTGGCGAGCCAGAGCAGATAGCTCCATGCCAGCGCGACAATGATGCCGATCGCGCCGCCGACGATCCAGCGATCGCGCCGCAGCACGGTTTCCAGGGTGCTGTCGGTCATTTGCGATTGACGTTGCCGGCCTTGTCGCAGGACCGTATCAGGAGCTGCATCAAGCCTGGTTCGACCAGCGGATCGGCGCATAGAGGCCGTTCTTGCCGGAATTATCCCAGCGCATGCCATGATCGCTGAACGTATTGCCGGAGGCGCCGACTGCCATCACCATCCTGTCGGGGCTAACCGGATGGCCGATGTTCGCCCACATTTCCCCGCTCGGATGCATGGTCGGCAACGGATCGACGGACATGTGCAGAATACCCGGGATTTCCGCGGACCGCGTCTTGCCGTCGATCCGGAATGTGATTGGGACCTTCTTCACCCCCAGGTTCTTGCTGATCAGCGGTGTGAACGCGGCCATAGGACCACCGGCGGCGCCGGTGAAGATCGCAGCTAGAGCCTCGGTCTGCTCATCGCTGGCGCGCTCATCGATATAGGCGGCCACCGACCAATTTCCGTCTGCCATGACCCCAGGTGCGTGGAGGACAACCAGAACATTGAGTCCATCGATCGCGATGTCGCCATAGCGGCCACTCTCGACGTGGAAGATCAGCGGTACGTTGCAAAAGCCCTCGGTCGGTCGTGAGGTCAACGGGGCAGCCGCTGACACAAGGCACGGACACACGATGCTGCAATTGCAATTCTCGAAATAGTCACCGGAAAGGTGCCATGGGACGTCCGCCATCGCTCTCTCCCGCTAGGCCGAACCCGACAGATTGCTTCCGAATGATCTACGTGTAGTTGAAAATTACGCCGCGCGGGGAGGAACCGCAAGCCGATTCCACTGTAGACCTGCTCCAACACATGCCGCGGAGGCGCTGAAGCCACACCGCCGGGCCCAGCGGCAGGTCCTCACCCGGCTCAAGAAGGAGTTCGCTTCCTTCCGTTGCCTTTCTAGCTTGCGGCCAGCGGTTTCTTGCCGCGTCCGAGTGCGAATTGGCCGACCGGGCTCTCTACATGAAATTCGAGCTCCGTCATTTTTGCAAACAGATCGATGTTGATGGTGCCGATGGCGCAGCCGCCAAGGCCCATATCAGTCGTCGCCAGGTAGAATGTCTGGATCAGGGTGCCAACGTCCTTCAGGATCAGCGAATATGCGATCGAGCTGTATTTCCAGGAGATCCGCCCAAAGCGCGCGGCGATCGTGATCAGGACCTGCGGCGGACCGGGCGCGTCCATGGCAAACTCGGCCGCAGTCGAGAGCGCATGGAGTTGCTGGGCTGAGGCGCCGATCGCTACCAATGCGTGGCCGCCCGCGTCGTAGTGATAAAGTCCGCGTGCAAGACCCTCGCAGTTCGAGACAGCCAGGTATAGTTCCAGCTCGTAGGCGCTACCCGCCGCCGGATAGGGCCTTGTGCTGTAGGTCACTTCGGGACCGCCGTCGAAATTCGCTCCGCTCCATTCCGAAAGGACGCGGGCTGTAGCGTCGAGAAACTGCGCGAGCTCGGCGAGCGTGATCGGGTGCTCGTCGTCGAAATCCCGTATCGAATGGCGTTCGCGCAACAGCTTCGCGAAGGGTGAGATCGGCTCCGACGTTGAGAATTTGCGCAGATCGATTTTCTTTCCCGGCCAGGGTGGACGCACCGCGGGCAGCGGTGGAACGGCGTCCGCATAGGCGAAGGTGCCGCCAAGCGGATTGGCATGCCGGCCTTCCGTGCTCCGCGTATGAAACAGGAAATCGTGAAAGTCCCAGAGAACGAGATTGCCGTCGCCTTCATTCAACCGAAGGCCTTCGCCGCTCTTCGCGTCGAGCTTGAGCAGGATCTGGCTGTCGAGCAGCAGTGCGAGGAGATCGAGGTTGAAGGAGGCCGCGTGGCGGCGAAGCTTGCTGATCTTTTGCGGCCGTGACAGTGCAGCGAGGGTGGCCGCGATGGCGGGATCGCCAATCCGAAACAGCGCGCCGGCGCGCGGCGATTCCAGCACCATCTCGTTGCCGCGCCGGCGCAGATAGGCGAAGCGCGACAACACGACGGTGTCACCATTGCCCAGCTTTGCGCATTGCGGCCAGTATCCAGCGACCTGCGGCTCGATGACCACGAGGTCCTGCTCGTCACGCGGAGAGGACAGGCGGTATTCGACAAGCCCGTGCCGCGCCAGTCGATGCACCAGGACGTCGACTTCCCTCGCAAGCGCGCTCTTGCCGGCAAAGGAAGCGAGCGGCAGACCGGTAGCCAGATGTCCCGCGCGGTCCATCGCGGCCGCGCTGAATGTTCCCAGATTGACCGAATAGTCGCCCAGGGAGGTGGCGATGCTTCCATCCGCCTGCATATGAAGGGAGAAACGACCGTTCAATCTGATAGCAATGAGTGGCGCGATCTTCCTGGTTGGCTTTTTCCGGGGAGCGCGCACCAAAGACCAACCCTCAGGTGTGTGGTAGGAACGGAGTGAGTTCGCTTTCCAGTCGCGGGCGATCCAGTAATCCAAGCTTCACCGGAACATCATAAAGCCGGCCCGGCGCGAAGCGGCGATAGAAATGCCGCAAGCCTGGAACGAGCACTCTGACGACGGGGACCTCGACGTCGGGCCGCGTCTGGTCGAGCACAAGGAAATCGTATCCCGCGCCGGTGGCGATCTCGACGCAGGCATTGACCTGGTCGCGCGTATTGTCGTGAACCTTAAGGCTCGGCGCCGGCGGGACGATCGGATTGTCGCTGGGGATCAGGAACGGATAATCTTCCAGGCGCAGCGGCGTGACACCGTCAAGCGTCGGCTTCTCGCCGCTTCCACCGCCCATCATGCCGATTGACATGAACTGGGTCAGCTCGGTGAGGGAACGCAGCAGGGCTATGCGGCGATCGAAATGCGCGCCGGAACCGAACTCGATATTTTCGTGTCCGTTCTGCATCCAGTGCGTGATCGCCACGTAAGCGGGAATGCCGAGATCGCTGGTGATGTCGAGCACCCAAAGCCTGCGTCCGGCATCGGCAAACTGGGCTTGCAGATCCTGCACATAGGAATCGTCGAATTGCTTGAGGTCGACTTCGGCACGCTCCAGCCGGTTGTACCACCAGATGGCATAGGCATCGCGTTCGACCAGTTCGAGAAAGCCTTGAACGATGGCCTCCTCGCGGGTGTTACCGGCCGCGCATCCGTTGGAATCGGTATGGAAGCCGCCATAGAAGAAGTACAAGAGGCCGGTCGGAAGATATTTGAAGCGCTTGTCGCGTAACGACCAGACCGGTGACCACTCGGTCTTGGTCGAGGGATCGAGCGGCTCAGGAACCGGATGTGAATCGTCCGGTGACGGGGCATGTCTGCTTTGAAACTGTGCTTCGCTGAAAAGCTGGACGTCGTTGGGAAGAACGGCGTCGCCGGGAGCGAAATCGATAAAGCGGCGCTCCGTCGTGATCTCGTCACCCTGGAAAATGCCCGAGTAGCGCTCGATTGCTTCCATCAACGCGCTGGCCTCGCCCTGCTCGGCCGTGGAGCCCTTGCCGAAGCTGCCGCCGCTCAGTCCCGACCTGAGCTGGTCGATGCTTTGGGCCGGCGCAGAGAAATTGTGGTAGGCGTAGAAATTGGTGTTCATCGGCAGATCAGCCTCGATCCGCTCGAGCCGCGTCACCACGCCGGTCAGCGGGCTTACATGTTTGCGGAAACGCGCAACGGTGGCTCGAGACGTCACGGTGCGGTATCCGCCGCTGGTCATGATGAGCTTTCTGCCCTCGGCAATCTCGATCGGCGTCGCCGCCCGGCGCGGATTCTGCAGCTTCTTGCTGCCGCAGGTGGGACATTGCGGGCGCCGCGCGACATAGTGCTTGGCGATGACCGCACCGGTCAGGTCGAAGCTTGCAATGTGATCGCGCAGATCCGCGCGAAAGCCGGAGGCAATCGCTTTCGCGATTTCGACGGCAGCGAAGTGGATGGCGGTCTGCCCGATGGTGTCGTTGACCAGAGGCGATACGGCGACCGCACGCGCCAGTCCGCGGTCGAGAAACCCCTTGATCTCCCGATTGCGTATCATGCGATCGAACAGACACGTCCAGCAGGCGCTCTCGCCCGGTTTGAGCACGGGTCCGACCAGCGGAAACACACCCGACGGCTGCACCAGCAGCCAGGGCGTCTTGTCAGACACGCGCTCGCGGTTCATCTCAGCCAACCGCCGGTCAAGATAGTCGTTCACCAGCGTGATCACGAGCTTGGGCGAACGCTTGGCGAAGTGAACGCCGAGTTTGCTCAAGGCGGCGGTAAGTTCGCTCGCGCCTTTGACATCGATCGATTCCACCTGCACCGGGCAATCGCGGAGATTCTGTTCCGCGAGCTCGAGAGGCAGGCCGAGGCTCGCCCAATATCCAGCGACAGCGCCTGCGAATCCGTGCGATGCTGCTGTCACGACATATCGGCGCTCGAGCAGCCGCTTGATCGCTTCCTCGATCTTGTCGGGCGGGAAGCTCTTCGAAAGCTGGCGAATGAGCTCCGGCGCCGCTCTTCCATTTTTTCCGATCGCCGTGGCCAGCGCGCAATAGAGCTCGCCGTGCAGGAAGAATTTGCGATCCTCGGAATAGAGGCAGACCGCATCGGGAGGAAGCACATAGGCGGTGAAGTTTGGCGCGAACCGCAAAATGTCTTTGCGGGTCTGTTTCGCAACAGAGGTCTTGCGATTGGCTTTCATCGGGTCAGCACGCGGATCCTGTTGCCTGTCATTTCAGATCGCCAGCGCACGGCGAGCCGCGAGCGTTGCAACGAAAACAGAAATGGCCGGGTCGATCGCGAGCCCGGCCAATGAAATCGTGGCTTGTCGGTACACAATCAGGAAGCGCCGCCGCCTAGCACCAGCGGCACCGGCCCCACGATGCGCAGCAACCTGCGCATGTTACCCACGGCACTCCTATCCCTATTCCAATGCCACAGCCACCACATCCGAAGCCGCATCGGCAGGATCTGCATCCACAGCCTCCGCAGCCGCGACAACCACCACATCCGCGGAAGCCACCGCATCCCCGGAAGCCACCACATCCACGGCAGCCACCGCAGCCGCGCTGGGCTAGCTGCACGCCGCTGCCGAGGTTTTCATTGTCGAAGAGATGGAAGGTGGCGAGGCTGACGTCGGCAAGTTCCTCTTCACCGAGCGTGATCATCAAGCCAGGTGAGAAATTCGGCCTCTGTTGCACGTCGCCCGTTGGTACGGCCGCTGCCGATGCGCTCCCCGCTAGCGAAAAAGTTAGTCCGGCGACTCCTAGCGCCGGTACGGCGGTCTTGGTTACTCGCCTCTTTTTCGAAGCTTGCTTCACCCGCGCCATGGTCGCATCCTCCAACGTTGCAAGAAGGATCTTCGTTTAAGTCATCCTACGCCGAGCAAATAAGGCAGGCAAGATTGATGCACACACGAAAATGTAACGACACTCGTTCAGATAGCATTCATCTTCATGAACGAAGTCGCCGCATTTTCTTCGATCGCAACGAAGGTCCGCACCGCAGCGCGGATTGCAACGCGCGCGACTTGATGCAGTGCGCAATCGTCGCCAGGCTTGAGCGGAGAAATTGGCTTGATCAATCAACTCGGACATTTCGCCTGGTATGAACTCCTGACCACGGACGTCGCGGCAGCAGGTGCCTTTTATGGCGAGGTCGTCGGCTGGGGTGTGAAGGATGCGTCGACCCCCGAACTGACCTACACGGTGCTTGCTGCCGGCGACGTTCCGGTTGGCGGGCTTATGGATCTCCCGGAAGAGGGGCGGCGATTGGGGGCAACGCCGAGATGGGTCGGTTACGTCGCCGTCGATGACATCGATGCGACAACCACACAGATCAGGCGTCTTGGAGGCGCTATCTTGCTACCGCCAACGGGCAGCAATATCGGCCGAATTTCAGTGGTCGCCGATCCGCAAAGGGCGACCTTTGCGCTGGTCACTGGGCTGACATATGGCCAACGGCAACCCGTCGGGTTGGACGAGCCCGGGCGTGTGGGCTGGCACGAGTTGCTGGCTGAAGACCGGAACAAGATCTTTGATTTTTACGGCGAGCTTTTTGGCTGGCACAAAGCCAACGCTGAAACCGATCCCGCAGATTTGTATCAATTGTTTTCGGCGGCCGGGCAGACGATCGGTGGCATGCTCACCAAGCTTCCGAGCGTGTCGCAACCGTTTTGGCTCTATTATTTCAATGTCGACGATATCGGCGCGGCTGCCAAGCGCGTGAATGCTGGCGGAGGCCGGATTCTCCAGGGGCCGATCGAATTGCCTGATGGCTGCTGGATCGCGCGATGTGTCGATCCCCAGGGCGCGCTGTTTGCGCTGCAGGGTGCTCGGGGTCAGAAAGTCGCCGAGCGGCCCTCCGCCTCGGAAGTCGGTTGGTCCGCCAAGTGGGGTGGCGTTGTTTCCCAGGGCAGGATGGTGCTCCCCAAGCCGAAGCGTTAGATTCTTGTTTTGACGCGTTTTCTTCACGCGAACCGGTGTCCACTTCGCTCGAAAACGCTCTAATTCATCAGAAATTTGTAGGCGACGATCAGAGCCACCATGGCTGCGAAAATTAGCAGGGCCGGCACGGATTTTCGGACGGCTGGCCTGTCGGGGGCGGACGCGGCCAGCCGAGCGGGCTGTGGCTTACGCTGTCCCTGCGACCGCACGGCGCCGTCATCCACTGACGTCACGAGGGCTTCCAGTTCTGGCGCCGGGCCAAGGCCGCCCATCTCGCTATAATAGCTGGCGTAGACTTCGCGAACCGCCACCACCTTCGACTCGGCCTCGCTCATCCGCTCAAGCCTGGCTCGATAGTCAAGCAGGAACGCTTGCGCATTTGGAGGTAAGTCATCGAAGCTACCGAGCTTGGCCATCATGAGCCAAGTGGCAAAATCCGCCTCAGCTTTGTGGCGGGCTTTTCGGGCGATGCGGGTGCTCGGGCGTGAGGCCATAATTTTCTGACCGATTTGCAGCGCAAAATCGTGGGCATTGATGGCGTTCGTTGGACGGTTCGCTCGGATGTGCGAGTTGTCCAGGCTCGCGTCAAGCACCTCGCTTTGGGTTCTTTATGTGCAGGCCGCGCCGGCCGGCAAAACCCGGCTGCTGGCGACCAGCCAGCCAACGCGGCCCTGCCACCGGGCTCATCGCGCGGACAAAGGGACGAAATCCTCCTGGCGCCGCGGCTGGTCGATACGGCCGCGGAAGACAAATAGTCCCTTGTTGGTTGAGACGATGTCGCCGGTCTGCAGGCTTTCGTCGTTGAGCACGCGCTCGGTGGCGATGAGGTCGGGATCTTCGGGAATCGGCATGTAGAGCTCGGGGTGCTCCCGCCTCTCGCGCGCGACTTCCCGGGCCCTTCTTTTCGCGTCCTCGATCCTCTGCCGCCACGCGTTGCGGGATATTTCGGGCTGCAGCAGACCATCATCCGTGGCGCTGGCCGCGACATCTTCCTGAGCCTGGGACAGGCTTGCGCCATCAAGGATGCTGAGCGCAAGGATGATGGTGGCCGCCGCCTTCAATCCACTCATCCCGCTGCCACCGCGCGCAACCGGAGATAGGTGCGCCTTAATATACGCCGCCGCTATGGCCGCCGCTTCCCCGCACGCCGCTTCGAGAAGGTATCGCGCGCCGTACCCCTAGCGGTGGCGAGGGTATCTGGGTCGGTACGTTGGGCGTCGCGGTCGGACGCGCAGGCTGCTGAGGTGGATTTACCGTGAAGACCTGGTTCGTGCTCGGGGTCGACGGGTCTCTGACCCCCTGCGCGGCAGCGGCGCATGGGATGATCAATACAGCCGCGAACAACAATACGCCCTTCATCGCTTTGCCTCCTGAGCGACGAGAAACGCCTAAGCCCGCCTACGGTTCCCGCGATCTAATATCGCGGGAGTGCGACAAGTTTGCCGTCCCGGTACACCCGCTGGACGGCCATGCCCGCCGGCAGGCTACCGGTTGCAACGTTGCGGATCGCCGTGGGCCGTGACGCGCTCTGACCTGTCTGCGCCTTCTGCGCGCGCTGCGAAGCCGACATTGGATAATTCGGCGGATCCTTGATGCCCTGCGCCAGTGCCGGCTGCATCAAAACTACTGAAAGACCCAGAATTGGCAGGACGCCGCGCATATCAAGTACCGATTAAAGAATGACTCCCCGGAATGTTGCAGGTTTTCCGGCAAAAGCAAGCGCCTTATGTCCATCCGTCCTCAGGCGGACGGTGGCGGCATCCACAGATCATGCATCGGACTTTGAGGTCCGCGCTCTTGCTGCTAGGCAGAGGGAAGATGTTTGATCGATTGCAATGACTGCTTCCGGCGACCCGTCTGACACTGCACAAAATTCGGCGATGAGGGCGGAGTTCATTCGCATTCTCTCCGCGCGGTGCAGTCCGTCGCCAATGATCCGGCGCAAATGCGTGAGCTGGTCTATGAACTGGCCCGCATCAGGCTGCTCGAGCAATTCGGACATGGCGACGCCAGACATTCGCGGCAGACCATGGAGGTGCTCGAAAGCGCAATCGGCGAGGTCGAACGCTTCTCTGCCGAGCGAAGCCAGGAAGTCGTACCGCCCGCGTCGCCCACCAGCCCAGGCACGGCCAAGCCACAATTGCCGCAGCGCCCGACTGCGGCTCCCTCCCCCTTCAACCAATCAAAACGATCGGGCGTCTTCGGTACGGCCATTCGGCTGGCAGCGGTATTCCTCGTTCTCGCGATCGCTGGCGCGGCCGTCTTCTACTGGCCATCGGCACGGTCCAGTCTCGCCACGCTCCTGCACCGCCCCCCGCCCGCGCCGGCACAGAGCGCGCCTCCCGCGCCGCGCGAAGCCGCGCCAATCGAGCGGCCGCAGGC
>NZ_PSRR01000288.1 GCF_004296405.1 Bradyrhizobium sp. Leo170 | reverse complement strand
CAGCTACAGCACCTGCGTAACTCATCGTTTCCCCTAACAGCGGCAAGACGAGGTCACCGGGCAGTTCGTTCTATCGTACTCCTGCTTCAGCACGGCCACAAATACTCCTTAAGAATGGCCGACGTGGAGGACATCCGTCGCACGAGGTTGAACACTCAGGTGCTGCACCGCATCCAAGGTGCGCGACGTGTGCCCCTGGAGTGACCGAGGCAGGAACGCCGGAGTCTGTGATCTCCTCTCTCCGATCTGCGGCTGGTTCAGGGGCTTCGGCATGCCCGACTTGAGGGAGGCCAAAATCTTGCTCGACGCTGTGGCGCCACAAGGACACTTGTGGTCGCGAGGCCCCGGTAAGATATCTGGCCCGATTAGCACTTGAGGCAGGACGTGAGCCATTTCTCACGCGTCCGGCAGTCGAAAAGTGCTAGTCTTGGAAGACTGCGCACGGCCCGGTTCTTACGGGACACATGCGACGGCAGAAATTCGTCAGGCTGACCGTTTGGCCGCTCGCGGCATGCAGTCGGAGAAACAACGATGCAATTGCGGGCCTTTGGGCGTACGGGGATGCAGCTTTCGGTGCTGGGCTTCGGCTGCGGCGCAGTGGGCGGACTTATGGTACGCGGCGATCCTGCCGAGCAGGAGCGTACCATCGCGCGGGCGATCGATGCTGGCGTGAACTACTTCGACACCGCGGTGCTGTACGGCAATGGCGAATCAGAAAGGAACCTTGGCCGAGTCTTGCAAAAGCTGAAACCTGCCAACGTGGCCGTCGGCACCAAAGTCCGGTTGCTGCCCAGCGAGTTCGGTCGCATCGCCGACGCCGTAGCGATGTCGCTCGAAGGCAGTCTGGCGCGACTACGTCGTGACCGGGTCGACATCTTTCACCTGCACAATCCGATTACCGAGACAGGAGGCGGATTGGCGCTGAGCGTCCGACAGGTGCTCGGCGACGTAGTACCAGCGTTCGAGCGCCTGCGTCAGCAGGGGAAAACTCGTTTCCTCGGGATTACGGCAGTAGGCGACACCGCGGCACTGCATCAAGTGATCGACTCGCGCGCCTTCGACAGCGCTCAGGTCGTCTACAACGTGCTCAATCCATCTGCCGCCGAGGAATTGCCGACGAACTATCCGGCACAAGATTACGGACGATTATTCGACCGCACCAAGGCGGCCGGCGTTGGAATAGTGGGCATCCGCGTGCTTGCCGGCGGCGCATTGTCGGGCTCAGCCGAGCGTCACCCGATCGCAGGTCCGGCGCCCGAGCCGATTGGTTCGGCTATGAGCTACGATGCCGACGTCGATCGCGCACGCCGTCTAGCCCCGCTGGTAAAGGAAGGGTTCGCCACCAGCCTGACCGAAGCCGCCACGCGGTTTGCGCTGTCTCACCAGGCGATGGGCACTATCTTGGTCGGCATAGCGACGCGGCAACAGTTCGAGGATGCACTCGCCGCGGTCCAAAAAGGCCCATTAGCGCGAACTGCACTCGACCGGCTGTCAGCACTGCGGCAGGCATTCTCCGGCGAACCACGATGATCGCCCAGGTTGCGCACGATTGCAGCTAGAAATTGGCTGCCTACCGCGTCCAAATTAAAAAACAATGACTTCCGAGTTTGGCACGCTTGAGACATGCCGACGAACTCTGACAATGTCAGCTTATCGGGGAAGAAGCTTGCCCGCGCCGCCGGCGCCGTTCATTTAGGTGGCGCGAACGTAGCCGTAGCGCAGGTTCGAGGGTTGCTTCGCGGCTTGTATGTACTCGTTCTTGAGCGCCGCGAGGCGGTCCTCGGAAAAGGCCGGCATCCTGGTGTTCTCAGCCGCCTTCAACTTGATCTTGTAGAACCTGGTTGCGTTGCCCGCGAAGATCAGCCGCTTGGTGGCACTGTTGGCGTCGCCAAGCGCGCCAAAGCCGTACTTCTTCTGTATATCCTCCGGGATTTCGAGCCGGCGGAGCGCCTCGATCTGCCACTGCGGTGAGCCGTACCAGACCGAGTCGGTGCCCCACATGACGTGGTCAACGCCCATCCCCTTGATCAGTGTGCCGACAAGCGCGGCGCAGAATTTCGGATGCGCCACCGCCGAGTTGGCAAAGGACGTGCCGAGCTCGGCATAGACATTGGTGACGCCGAACTTCTGCGGGATCTCCGTGAGATCGGAGGCCCACTGGATGCGGCCGGTCTGCTCGAACTCCGCCCACGCCTTGTCAGGCAATTCGAGGAATGGCCGCAGCGCCGAGTGATAGATCACGAAGTTCATCTGCGGCCAATCCTTGGCGGCCTTTCCGATGTCCCACGCCGTCGCGTATTCCCACACGCCGGCGAACGACTTCTCATAATCGGGCGGCAGCAGCCCCTTGTGGATGCACAGCGTGTTGATGCCGGACTTCACGGCTTTCTCGTAGAACGGATACATCACCTGCTCGTCGTCGAGCCGCCATGGAAACTTCGAGGGCGCCAGCGGATCTCCAATCGTGTAGGACTTCCAGGAATCCGGCTTGTAGACCTCGATCGCCTTGTCCACCTCGTCCATCCAGCCGGGTTGCTTGGGGGTGATGACGCTGTGCGCCAAGAGGCGCCGCGATCCGGCGAAGTCGTTGATCAGCTCCCGCGCCTTGACGATCTGCTCGTTGGACAGGAGCCACCAGCTCGGGTCATCGAACGGCGCGCCGCTCAGGAGCGCCATGTTGGTGTCGCTGTCGTAGTAGACCTCTTTCACGTAGTTCTGGAACTTGTAGCGGGCGAGCGAGGAAACGCCTTCCTCCTTCATCTTCGGGTTCCAGTGCTCGCTCGCGAACTTGCCGAGGTCCAACAGCTCCGCGTGATTGAAATCGTCGCGCACGAAATGGGTCTGGACATCGAAGATGAACTGGTCAGCGAGGCTTTGCGCGCGCGCCAGCATGAGCTCGGGCTCGCGAGCCTCGGCGGGCGCGACCTGGAAAACATTGCCGTAGATGTCGTTCGTGGCGAGGAACGCTGCCGCCATGCCGCAGCTCGTGTGCAGGAACTGCCTACGGCTCAAGCCGAGGTGCTTGCCGTTCACGTCGGCGAGCTCGTTGATCCGCGCCTCGACCTTCCTCTGCGTGGAGCTCTGCAGAGGCGGGAGATACTCGCCGTTGGAAACAATCTGTGTCGGTATAGGCGTTGCAGCCGATGCCGCCTCCGCGCCCGCGACGAGACGCTGTTCTCGCTCACTAAGCCAGGTGCTCATTATTCTCCTCCCGTTTGTCGGCCAGTGCTGGGCGGTGCGCGCTTGAGGTGCGCGTTGGCCACTCCCAATCAGTTAGGTGGACCGACTAGGCGACCTCTCCTGTTCGGCCGCGCGTGGATCCATCACACGCCCTACGCCCGGGCTTGCTCTCTTCATCGCTGCGAGAGCGCGGGTATACTCGAAAAAACTACTGGCGGTAGCGGCGTATCATCGCGGATTCAATGCTCGAACTTTTATTGGCGCAAGCGATGTAATGCGACAGTCACGCTGTCCCAACGCGGCATCATTCTTTCATCCGATCATTTTCAGAGCCGAAGTGTGAAAGGCTCGTTGTTCAAATGGACTGCGTCTACTCACGGCAGCGGGCATTCCATTGACGGGACAGCTCGGCAGGAGTTTGCTGACAGCGCGAACCCGTAGCATCAGCTTTATTTGCGAGGGTCATCATGTCGGAGCTCGAGCACGCGAACCAACACGTTCACCATCACCATCACGCCTGCGCCAACCTCTTCGGCTGCGGCGACGAGAAGGGTACGGGTGTCATCCGCGAGGATATCAAGGACGCGGCATTTGACAGTCGCGCCTCCGATCGCCTCCTCCATATGGACCATGTCGATCAGTGCACCTTTGATGGCTATTTGTCAGCCCGTGGCCGCTGGCGCAGGAAGTTCCTGCAAGCGAGCAGCTTTATGGGTGTGCTGGCTGCAGTCGAGCCGCGGTTCACCAGCCTTGCGCGGGCGCAGGAGGCCGGCGCCGGGCCTATGCGCCGTTCCCAGTCTGACGGTCGCGTGCACGTGGTTCCGTCGACCAGGGAGACGGTTCGGCTCGGGGTATTCGACGCTACCCTGCCGCCCATTCTTACCATCGAGTCGGGCGACACCATCAGCTTTCCCGATACGTGGTCGCACTTCCTGAATGAAATGCAGCCAGGAGTGCCGGTTGATACCCTGGCGCAGCTGCGCGTGAGCAATCCTGGCCGGGGGCCCCATTCGATCATCGGACCGATCGCTGTAAACAGCGCCGAGCCGGGCGACGTGCTGGAAATCCGGTACCAGTCGATTCGTCCCTACGAATGGGGCGCGGTGTTCAACAATCCGGGATCGCTCGGCACGGGCCTGCTGCCGCAGGACTATGCGCAGGGGCAGATCAAGTACGTCGATCTCGACGTTGGCGCCATGACGGGCAAGTTTATGCCCAACATCAGCATTCCGTTGAAGCCGTTCCAGGGCACCTTGGGCGTTGCGCCGCCCGACGGCTATTTCCCGCCCTTGAGCCCCGGCGTGACCAGTTCGGTGCCTCCGGGCCCGCACGCCGGCAATCTCGATCTCAGCGAGCTGTCCGAAGGCTCGACGCTCTACATCCCGGTGTGGAAGCCAGGCGCCCTCATCTATACGGGCGATAGCCACGCGGTGCAGGGGGATGGCGAGATTTCGCTCACCGCGCTGGAGACGCGGCTGAAAGAGCTGCGCATCCAGATCATCCTCCACAAGCAGAAGAACCTGGCCTGGCCGGTGGCGGAGACAGACACACATTGGATCATCATCGGGCTCGACAAGGACCTGAACGCGGCGATGACGCTTGCTGCGCGCAATGCGATCAGGTTTCTGGCGACGCGGGCAAAGATCGGTGAGCTGGACGCCTACGCCCTGTGCAGCATCGCCGCGAGCTTCCGCGTGACGCAGGTGGTGGACATCGTGCGCGGCGTTCACGCCCTGATCCCGAAGGCCATCTTCACTCCCGATCTCAGGCGCGAGATGACGGTGGTATGAGTGACTCACTCTGGTAACGTTACGGTCGGCCTGAAATTGCAGTCAGTCTTGAGGCAAGGCGTGCGCTAATCTCGATCCCAGGACTCTTGCGCAACGTATCGCAACGCATATTTGAGTTAGGGAGTGCGCCAAGCGGTGTAGGGTTACGACGAGGAGTTCACGAAAGCCTGTCGTAGTGAGTTATCGTTCAGTGCGCTGGACCTAGAATTGACCATCTCGCCGTTGCCGAAGAGGATCGCAGAATAGTCGGTGTCGTCCAGGTCAAAGCCAGCGCTGATGACGCTGAATTGTTCAAGCTCTTTGTCGAGCTAGAGGTGCTCCGAAAAGGGACAGGGAAGGCGCTTTTTCCTTGGGCAACTCACCTGAAAAAGTATTCGGGCAAGGCCACCCAGGACGAACAGGCAGCCGAGGACGGTCACAAGCACCGGCCATCCGTTCGTCCAGCGATTGTGAGTGCGAACAATGGCGAGCCCAGCGCCGAACAAGAGAATGCCTGACACGAAGACGAGCCCGGGGTCGCGGGAAACCCGTTCCGCCAATGTAGGGAACTAGCCAATGTTCAACAGCATGCCGGCAGCGATAGCGACAAGGGTGGGACCGATCAGGCCGGCGATCGTTCTCGAGGTGGTCATCTATGCTCAGTTACGGATGCGACAACGGGCTTATGATAAGCCAGGTCCAGTCCCCTCGAGTTGAGAGAACCGGACGGTCAGAATCTCTTTCATCGTCATTCTGCCGTTGGCGAGCTTCTCCGCCAGAATGAGCTGCTGCGTACTGGGCAGGCCGGCCGGTATGACCATTTTCCCACCCGCTTTCAATTGGTGGATCAGCGGAGGAGGAACGAGTTCGGGAGCGGCCGTCACCATCACCTTGTCAAAGGGCGCGTGCTCTGACCAACCCTGATGACCATTCGCAATCTTGAGTTCGACATTGCTGCAGCCCTGCTGCCGGAGCCGTTGTTTGGCCCTTTCGCCGAGCTCTTCGATGATTTCAACGGAGTATACCTTGCGGGCGAGCTGCGCGAGGATGGCGGCCTGATAGCCCAGACCGGTACCGATTTCGAGAACGCTGTCGTCGGCCTTGATGTCGAGCAGATCGGTCATTAAGGCGACGATAAATGGCTGCGAGATCGTCTTTCCGAAACCGATTGGAAGTGGAATATTTTCGTACGCGTAGGGCTGAAGCTCGATTGGCACAAACTCATGCCGCGGCACTTTGCCCATAGCCGTCATGACACGTTCGTCAAAGGCACTCTTGCCAACAGTGTCACGCAGCGCGAAGGCGCAGGCGGCGATGACCGCGAGCATTTCTTCACGCAGGGCCTCAAGGTCTTCTGCTCGCATTGGCAACCTCGGAAAGCTTGCCCAAACTGCTTCCAGCCGTTTGCCCCGGATCACACCCGGCATTACGCATGGGCTGGTGCACCCGCGCTCGCCCGGCCAGACTGTTGCAGCAACGGCCACCCGCCACAACCGCTCTCGCGGGCGGCAAAGAATTGTACAATCTCGATAGCTGCCCTTGAAGCGGGACATGCCGAAATCTTTGTGGCGGAACGGGCAGCGACCATGCTGTCGGCACGCATTTTACGAAGCAATCCGCGCCGCTCCCTTCCTCGCGCTACCAGCGTTTACATTTCGCAGGCTTGCGCTGCTCCTGCAGCGCGGAACGCTTTTGGTGAATCCAACGGAGGATCACAAACAATGAGCTAGTCCTATATCCTAAGATGGAAGTTCACTGAGCTACGAAAGGCCAAGAAGCGTACAGAGCGATTGCACCCGGATCTGAAGATAGTGGTCCAGGGTCTCGAGGAGGACCAACGTCGTGAAGCGGGACTTCGACCTCATCGTCTATGGCGCGACAGGTTATACCGGCCGTCTCATCGCCGAATATCTGGCGACGTCCTATCGCGGCGACGATGCCCCGTCCTGGGCGATCGCAGGACGCTCGACCGATAAGCTTTGGAAGGTGCGTGCCGACATCGGCGCATCAGGCGATTTGCCGTTGGTTAAGGCGGATGCCGCCGAGCCGGCCAGCCTGCGTTCGATGTGTGAGCGTGCGGCCGTGATCATCACGACGGTCGGGCCTTATCAGCTCCACGGTCCCGAGCTTGTGGCGGCCTGCGCGGCTACGGGCACGGCCTATGTCGATCTGTGCGGCGAGCCGGCTTGGATGCGGCGCATGATCGACGCCCATCACGCAGAGGCGAAACGGACCGGCGCGCGCATCGTCTTCTCCTGCGGCTTCGATTCCATTCCGTTCGATCTCGGCGTGCTCATGTTGCAGCAGAAGGCACGCGAGAAGTTCGGACGCCCGGCGCGGCGGGTCAAAGCCCGCCTTCGCAAGGTGAAAGGCGGCATGTCTGGCGGCACCGCGGCGAGCGCTCAGGCGACATTGGCCGCCGCTGCGCGCGACCCGGCCCTGATCCGGCTGCTGACCGATCCCTTCGCGTTGACGCCGGGGTTCACCGGGCCGTCTCAGCCGTCGGGCCTCATCCCCGAATACGACCCGAGCATGAAGGCGTGGCTCGTGCCGTTCCCCATGGCGCCGATCAACACCAAGAACGTGCACCGCACGAATTTCCTGTTGGGTCATCCCTACGGCACGGACTTCGTTTACGATGAGATGATGGTCGCGCCGGGATTTGGGGAAATCGCTGGCGTGACAACGGAGACGTTCGCCACGATGGTTTCCTTGGTCGGGACCGGCGGTCTCAAACCCGGCGCAGGCCCCACTCGGGAAGAGCGCGAGAAGGGCTTCTACGACATCCTCTTCCTGGGCGAGCTGCCGGACGGCGGACGGGTCGAGGCGGTAGTCACGGGCGACCGCGATCCGGGCTACGGCTCGACCAGCAAGATGATCGCCGAGAGCGCTCTCTGCCTCGTGCGCGACGTGCAGGGCGAGGGTGGCACCTGGACGCCGGGCGCGCTGATGGGTCCGGCGTTGCGCAAGCGTCTGCAGGAGCGCGCCGGCCTCACCTTCAGCGCGCGCTGAGGTAACGATCAGAGCCGCAGCGGCGTGCTGGATTACGTGAATCGTAACTAACGAAAGCACGGCTTGGCGAGCGCGAGCCTCAAATTCGGTTTAATGGCCGCTTCTGTGCCCAGGGGCCGAAGTAGCTCGAAATTCCCCGCATGTCCGCTATCAGGGTAGATCGTGCTTGTCTCACGCAGACCTCGACCGCCGCTTGTGACCCTGGCTGTGTGAAAAGTCACGTGTTGGCTGCGATTCCTCCGTTTCCTGATGGGGGATACGGATGGGACGTATCGTTGAAGGGGCGGATCGATCTTAGCTGGGCGCTCTTGCCGGAATGCCTGGAGGATTGGGTAAGCGAAGACAATGCGGTCCATGTGATCGATGCGTTTGTTGAAGCGCTCGATCTGCACGGAATGGGTTTCGAGCGTGTGATCGCCAAGGAGACGGGCCAGCCCTCCTATCATCCGGCAGTCCCCCCATCTCGGACATTAAGGTGCTGAATGCACGGGCGGGTGTAATGCGCGCCCGTCATCCGTTCGATCGAGGAGCCATTCGCTATTGATGAAGTCTTTCACAGGGAGTGCTGTGGCGGACTGCTCGCCGTTGTCTATTGGTTCTTCGCTGGCGCACCCGGGAGCACGGCTGGCACACCTTCCGGATTGATGTTGAAGGCCAGGAATATCAACGGCTCGTCGCCTGGGTTTCCCCATTGGTGCACGAGGTCGTATGGTTCATAGATCAAGGAACCCGGTCCCCTTGCTTCTGTTTTACCGTCGACCGTGTTGGCCCCGGTACCGGAGAGTATGAAGTATAGAGCTGCGCCTGACCGATGGTGGGGCGGGTTGGAAGGCATCTGCGCCCGAAATGTGACCCGCGTGAGATTGAGATCATAATGACCTGACTTCAGGTCGGGGATCGGGCTCGCCGTGCGGTACAATTCTCTTACGACGGCAGGTGCCGTCTCGGCAGGACGACCCAATTCTCCAGCGGGGACGAGAAAGAAGTGGAGAAAAGTTGACGGCGCCCCACTGCCTGCCGTCAGCGCGGCGGCCTTTCCGCCGGCGATGAACAGCCCTTCTCCGGCATTGAGCACTCTGACCTCGCCACCGAGCGCGACCTCGGTCGATCCTCATCTGGTAGAGGATGCCGCTGGCCGCCGAAACGCTGCTCCTCTCGCCCGGCTGAAGGGTGACGCTCACCGCTTGGAAATGGACCGGCGCGTCGGTGACGGTCGGCAGTTTGGTTGCGGCGATCACTGTTCGTGTAATCGCCGGAGGAGCCGCGGGGGTTTGCGCGGTCCCGGAGGCGGGAAGCGTCATCGCGCCGAGCAACAATAGTCCGGGTGTCCTGAACTGCATGATTGCCTCCCAGGTTCAGCGGATCATCGGAGCATGATACGCTCGCCCAGCGCCTCTTGGAATGGCGGGCCGCTTGGCCGGAGACCGGGAGCAAACGCCGAGCGAAGCGGAATTCGTGCCGTCGGGGATCATTGAAGTGGAAGAAACTGCAGCAGGCAGTCTTTGAAGATGGACTTTGCCTCTTTCTCGAGCTCTCTGATTCGTTTGATCCAGGTCCATGGACCCTGGGTCATTTCCGTGGTCGTTGCGCTGAAAAGCGCCGGCGTGCCCCTTCCCGGGGAGACTATCCTTGTTGCTGCCGCACTCCTGGCCGCCGCCGCCAATCAGATCGATATCGTTGTCATGGTAGCCGCGGCGGCTGCAGGCGCAATCATCGGAGACGGGATCGGATACACGGTCAGGCGCCGCTCCGGAATGCCGCTTCTTCGCAAATGTGGGCGATACATTCGTCTGGATGAAAACCGATTTCTGATCGGTCGATACCTGTTTTTTCCGATATGGCAGCGCAGTGGTGTTTTTTGGCCGCTTTATCGCAGTGCTGCGCATGTTTGCGGCTTTGCTTGCCGGCGCAAATGGCATGCCGGCGGGTCGCTTTTTCCTCTTCAACCTTACCGGTGGCATCTGCTGGGCGTGTCGCTTCGGCTTCGGTGCCTACGCTGTCGGAACCGAAATCTACAAGATTTCTGAAACGCTGAGCCTGGTATCACTGGGATTGTTTATTGGCGCGGGATCAGCGCTTTCAATCATCATGCGGCGATATGAAATTGCGCTCCTTCGTCAGGCTCAGCGCGCGCTGCCGGATGGCTGATGCGGAACGAACGTTCGTTTGTTGGTGGCTAAGCGGACATGATCAATTTGTGGGTGCACGGCCTAGCGCTGGTTGGATCGGCAGGCGATTTCGGCCGGCGGTGCGACGATGGCTGCGCGCAGTTTGACCAGCCACGCAGTGCTTGTCCCTGCGTTTGCCGCTTGTCATCGCGACGCTTGTGTCGAAACTGCCGAACGCGATCGAACTGAACATCAGTTCTGTACGGCTGGATAATCCAGTGCGGTTCCTTTCGCGCAGTCCTTAAACCACGGCCTCCTCTCGCCTTTGCGCGAGAGGAGGCCTATGTTGTCGAGTACCTGCAGCAGCCCCGAAGCGACAATGGGAGGTATGCTCATGGACGCGCCCAGCAAGGAATTTGTGCTGGCGGGCAGCCTTGAGGAGCTGAAGATCAAGGGGCGGCTCGTTGTGCACGGTGCCCATCGTCCGATCCTCGTCATCTACGACCGCGGGCGCGTCTTCGCCCTCGACAATCGGTGCCCGCACATGGGCTTCCCGCTCGAGCGCGGCAGCCTCGAGGACGGCATCTTGACCTGTCACTGGCACCACGCCCGCTTCGATCTCGAAAGCGGCTGCACCTTCGACCTGTGGGCGGACGACGTGCCGATCTGCGCGGTCGAGGTACGTAATGGTGACGTCTGGGTGAAGACCGCGTTCACGCAGGCCGATCCCGTCGCGCACTGGCATCAGCGGCTTGCGAACGGCCTCGCCCACGACCTCGGCCTCATCATTGCCAAGGCCATCCATGGTCAGCTCGCGGCCGGCGTACCGCAGGGCGAAATCGTCCGGCAGGTGGCGCTGTTCGGGGCGCAAAATCGCGACGGCTGGAGCGTGGGTCTTACGATCCTTACGGCACTCGCTAATCTTCTGCCTGTGCTGCCGGAGGAGGAAGCCTATCTCGCTCTCTTCCACGGCGCGCGCCGCGTGGCGGCGGACTGCAACGGCGAGGCGCCGCGGCGGGACCGCGCGCCGCTTGGAA
>NZ_PSRR01000287.1 GCF_004296405.1 Bradyrhizobium sp. Leo170 | reverse complement strand
GCTAGTTCACAAAGCCGGGCGGCGCCTGGCGCTCAGTGACAATGAGCAACCTCGTAGCCCGGGTGGAGCGCAGCGCAACCCGGGACAACTCCGCTCCATGTCGACCAGCACCCCGGGTTACGCTGCGCTTCACCCGGGCTACCGGACAGGCTGGCGAGGAGTTCACAATCGGTGGTCGTGGGCGAAGCGGGCGACCATCTCATCGGCGATCGCCGAGAGCGCCGCCTGGTCGAGCGGAAACTCCGCAGCGAGCCACGCCTGTTCGGCCTGGGCCAGCACATGGCCGAGCGCCGGTCCCTCGGCAATTCCGCGCGCGATGAAATCGGCCGCTTTCAGCGGAAATTTCGGCGCCTGCCAACGCTGCGGCAGGCGCGCCAGTTCGCGCCAATGAGCGATGTCGTGGCCATCGCTCATCCGCGCCCAGGCCAGCATCATCCGGTCGAGATAGGCCGCCTCGCCGAGACGATAGAGCCAGCGGCGCGCCGCCGCCTCGTCGATACCAGCGAGTTGCCACCAGCGATCCGCCATCGCTTCCAGCGCCTTCGCCTCTGCATTGGTGAGCCGCAGCTTGACCGCAACGCGCTTTGCGTCCTCGGTGATGGCGAGTGCGAGCGCACCGAGCCGGCGCACCGCGCTCGCCTCGAGCCCGAGCTCGCGCTCGGCCGCGATCATGCCTGCGAACGGCGCGGTATAGCCGACGCCGCCCAGAATCATCTGCAGCAGGCCGCCCTCGGCCATCGCGGTGACCGCGGCCACCGCTCCGTCAGCCACCACGAGCTTGAGCATTTCCATGCGCACGCGCTCCGCCGAAAGCTGCGCCAGGCCGGCACGGCCGGCGATGCAGGCGATATAGCCGGCGCGATCGGGATCGCCGACGCCGTAAGCCGCATGCATGCGGAAGAAGCGCAGGATGCGCAAGTAATCCTCGGCGATGCGCTGACTGGGATCGCCGATGAAGCGCACGCGGCGAGCGGCGATATCGTCGAGCCCGCCGACATGATCGTGCACCACGCCTTTGGCATCGACCGAAAGGCCGTTGATGGTGAAGTCGCGCCGCTCGGCATCGCGCGCCCAGTCGCGGCCGAATGCGACCTTGGCCTTACGGCCATAGGTTTCGGTATCCTCGCGCAGCGTCGTGACCTCGATCGGATGCTTGTCGACGACCAGCGTCACCGTGCCATGCTCGATGCCGGTCGGCACGCTCTTGATTCCTGCCGCCTTGGCGCGGCGCATCACCTCCTCAGGGACCGCCGTGGTCGCGAGATCGATGTCGCCGATCGGCCGGTGCAGCAGCGCGTTACGCACCGCGCCGCCGACCACGCGCGCTTCCTCGCCGTTGGCGTTGAGCAGCGCGAGCACGCGTGCCGTGGATCCCGATCTCAGCCAAGGCGCCTGCTCCAGCGCACGTGCGTGCGTCATTTCTCAACTCCGGGCACGAGCTTGCCATTCTCGATATGAGCGGGGATATAGGTCGAATTCGGCGGCGCGCCGGAGAAATGCGCGAGCAGCACGAAACTGACCACGACCAGAAGCAGCGCTCCCAGCACCAGCTTCGCAATCAAAGGCATGGGCCAGGAAGATTTCGCGAAGACGCCGGAGCGCGTTGCAATGAGGAACAAGGCATAGACCGCGAAAGGGATCAGGAAAATTCCGATCTCGGTCAATACCGGACGGATCATGGCAGGTAGATCCGTTCATACAATACGCGCAGGATCCCGGCGGTCGCGCCCCAGATGTAACGCTCGGCAAAGGGCATCGCATAATAGGAGCGCTCGATGCCGCGAAATTCCTTGCTGTGGCGCTGATGGTTCGCGGGGTTCATCAGGAACGAAAGCGGCACTTCGAATGCGTCGACGACTTCGCCCTCGTTGATCCTGAGCTTGAAGCCGGGCTTCACGCGCGCCACCGTCGGCAGGATGCGAAAACCAAACGCGGTGCCGTAAAGATCGAGATAGCCGATCGGCTCGATGAAGTCGCGCGCGAGCCCGACTTCCTCGTCGGCCTCGCGCAGCGCGGCGTCGAGCGGAGAGGCATCCGTCGCGTCGATCTTGCCGCCGGGGAATGAGATCTGGCCGGCATGGCTGCTCAAATGCTCCGAGCGCTGCGTCAGCAGCACCGTCGGCTCATCGCGGTCGACCACCGGGATCAGCACCGCGGCCGGCCGCACCGGCTGTTCGTGCGCGATGATCTCGAGCATGCGGTCATTGCCGGAGTCGCCGGTCCTCGGAATGATGTTGGGATCGACCAGGCCGGGCGGGACGTCGAAATTCAGCCGCGCGTGGCTGCGCGCGAAAAATTCCGCCGAGCTAATCGCCGCCGGCTCCGTCTTCAGCATCGGCTCGTTCAAAGCGCGTCCCTCACCTCTTTCGCATCCGCCATCGCGAAGAATGCGCCGCCGGACTCGATTCCGAACATCGGACGACCATCGACCATCCGCTCTTCCCCCATGTCAACCAAATCGTAGTAGAGCGGACGGGTGACCTTGGCCCAGAGATCGGCGCGGACGTGCAGATAGGGCGTGAGCCCGCCGTCATTGCCCGGCTCGAAACGGAGGGCGTGCGCGGCGTCGCAATCGACCCAGTCGTCGACATTGGTGCGGAACCTGAGCAGACGTCCGCGTCCGTCCCCATCCTTTTGCATCTCGACCGCGAGGAATGGCGCATCGTCGACGCGGATGCCGACCTTCTCCACCGGCGTCACCAGGAAATGCTTGCCGTCTTCGCGTTTCAGGATGGTGGAGAATAGCCGCACCAGCGCCGGCCGGCCGATCGGTGTTCCCATATAGTACCATGTGCCGTCGCTGCCGATTCGTATATCGAGATCGCCACAGAACGGCGGATTCCATAAATGCACGGGTGGAAGGCCCTTGCCGCCGGCAGGATTTGTTTTCGCGGCATTAGTGGCCGCGGCGGTCAATCCTTCGAGGCCCTGACGGCTTGTTTGCCCTTCGTTCGCCATGGTTTGCCTTAAGGTTGAGAGCTTCAATCTGGCACGATTGGTGCACGTCGCTTACGTACATCCTTCAGATGTGCGCGGGTATGCCGTTCTCGCCACATCGTGATGGCGTTCATACCCTGAAAACCCGTTAAGGTGGGGATAGTTTAATTCAACGAATACATGGCCTTCGCGTATGCTTAGCATGGGGCCAATGGCGTGACGACGCGAGGTTGCGCCGTCGATAAGGAGCACGGAATGGCTGGTGCAGACAGTGTCGAAAAACTGGAAGACGTGATCGTCCGCTCGGCCGAGCAGGTTGCCGGCCAGATCCGTACGGCGAAAGAGGCGATTTCCACGGTTATTTTCGGCCAGGACCGGGTGATCGAGAATACACTGGTGACGATCCTTTCCGGCGGACATGCGCTGCTGATCGGGGTTCCCGGCCTTGCCAAGACCAAGCTCGTGGAGACGCTCGGCATCACGCTCGGCCTCGACACCAAGCGCATCCAGTTCACCCCGGACCTGATGCCGTCGGACATCCTCGGCGCCGAGGTGCTGGATGAGAGCAGCACCGGCAAGCGCTCGTTCCGCTTTATCGCAGGTCCGGTATTCGCGCAGCTTCTGATGGCGGACGAGATCAACCGCGCCAGCCCGCGCACCCAATCGGCACTGCTGCAAGCCATGCAGGAGCAGCACATCACGGTTGCGGGTGCACGCCATGACCTTCCCAAGCCATTCCATGTGCTGGCGACGCAGAATCCGCTGGAACAGGAAGGCACCTATCCGCTGCCCGAAGCGCAGCTCGACCGCTTCCTGATGGAGATCGACGTCGACTATCCCGACCGTGAGGCCGAACGTCGCATCCTGTTCGAGACCACCGGCGCGGAAGAGACGCTGGCGAAGGCTGCGATGAACGCGGAACTGCTGCTCAGCGCACAGCGGCTGGTGCGAAGGCTGCCGGTCGGCGACTCCGTCGTCGACGCCATCCTGTCGCTGGTGCGCGCCGCGCGGCCCAATCCGGAAGGCGAGAAGCTGATCGCCTGGGGACCGGGCCCGCGCGCCAGCCAGGCCTTGATGCTCGCCGTCCGCGCCCGCGCCCTACTCGACGGGCGGCTCGCGCCCTCGATCGACGACGTGCTCGATCTCGCCGAACCCGTGCTCAAGCACCGCATGGCGCTCACTTTCACTGCGCGCGCCGAAGGCCGCACCATTCCTGACGTGATCAAGCAATTGAAGACGCGGATCGCTTGATGGCCGCGGAGAACAAGCGCCTAGACGAGGAGATCGTCGCAGTCCGACGTGCCGATGGCGAAAGCCGATCGCTCGCCGCGTCGCTGCCGCGCCTGGTGCTCGAGGCCCGCCGCATCGCCAACAACGTCATCCATGGCTTGCACGGCCGCCGCCGCGCCGGCGCCGGCGAGAGCTTCTGGCAATATCGCCGCTTCGTCTCCGGCGAGCCGTCGCAGAACGTCGACTGGCGGCGCTCGGCGCGTGACGACCATCTCTACGTCCGCGAGCAGGAATGGGAGGCGGCGCACACCGTCTGGATCTGGCCCGACCGCTCGCCGTCGATGGCGTTCGCGTCCAAGCAGGCGCGCGATTCAAAGCTCGAGCGCGGCCTGATCGTCGCCTTTGCGCTGGCCGAATTGCTGGTCGCCGGCGGCGAACGCGTCGGCATTCCCGGCTTGATGAACCCGACCGCGAGCCGCACCGTCATCGACAAGATGGCGCAGGCGATACTGCATGACGATGCGACCCGCGCCAGCCTGCCGCCGTCCTTCGTGCCGTCGGCGCTTTCCGAGATCGTGGTGCTGTCGGACTTCTGGTCGCCAATTTCGGAAATCCGAACCACGCTCGCCGGGCTGTCGGCCTCCGGCGCGCACGGCACGGTGATCCAGGTCGTCGATCCCGCCGAGGAAACCTTCCCCTATTCCGGCCGCGTCGAATTCGTCGAACCGGAAGCGGGCACTGCGATCACCGCGGGCCGCGCCGAGAGCTGGGCCAGCGACTATGTCGCGCGCGTCGCGCTGCATCGTGACGAGATCCGCGCCGAGACCAACCGGCTCGACTGGTTGTTCTCGACCCACACCACGAGCCGCTCCGCAGCGGAGCTGCTATTGTTCCTGCACAACGGCATGACGGTCAGCAAGGCCAGCGTACGGTCCACCGTCAAAGTGGGGCTCGGCGCATGATCGCAGGCCTGCCGCTGTCCTTTGCCGAACCGATGCTGCTGCTGGGCCTTCTGAGCCTGCCGGCGCTGTGGTGGCTGCTCCGCGTGATGCCGCCGCGGCCGAGGCGCATCGAGTTTCCGCCGACCAGATTGCTGTTCGATATCCAGCCCAGGGAAGAGACGCCCTCGCGGACGCCATGGTGGCTGACGCTGCTGCGCCTCCTCGCCGCCGCGCTCGTCATCTTCGCCGCGGCCGGGCCGATCTGGAATCCGCAGACCGGCCTTGCGTCCTCCAAGGCGCCGCTCGTGATCCTGCTCGACGACGGCTGGAGCTCGGCCTCGAGCTGGGACGCGCGGATCAGGGCCGCCGACGAACTGATCGCCAATGCGGAGAACGACCGCCGCGGCGTGGCACTGGTGCCGCTATCGGAGTCCGCGCGTGACATCACGCTGATGCCGGCCGGTACCGCGCGCGTCGCGCTGCGGCAGTTCGCGCCAAAGCCCTATTCGATCGACCGCGTCGACACGCTGCCCGCCATCGATCGGTTCCTGAAAGCCACCGGCGATGCCGAGATCGCCTGGCTGTCCGACGGTGTCGACACCGGGCGCGGCGCGGAATTCACCGAAGGCCTCGGCAAGCTGGTCGAGAACCGCACGCTGACGATCTACGAGGGCGGCGCGCCGTCCGCGCAGGCCCTCGTCGCCGCCGAGAATGCCGCGGCCAAGATGACGGTAAAAGTCCTGCGCACCGAGACCGGCATCACCTCCGGCACGGTGCGGGCGCTGGATGCTAAGGGCTCGCCGATCGGCGAGGCGCGCTACAGCTTCGCTCCGCAGGATCGCGAGACCGAGGCATCGTTCGATCTCCCGGTCGAACTGCGCAACGATATCGCGCGGTTGGAGATCGCCGGCGAGCGCTCCGCCGGCGCGGTGCAGCTGCTCGACAAGAGGTGGCGGCGCCGTGCGGTCGGCGTCGTCTCCGGCGCGACCAACGACACCGCGCAGCCGCTGCTCGCCTCGACCTTCTACCTTTCCCGCGCATTGTCGCCATTCGCCGATGTGCGTCTCGGCGACCGCGGCGCGCCGCAGCAGGCGATCGCGCAATTCCTTGACCAGCGGCTGCCGATGATCGTGATGGCCGATGTTGGCACGCTGTCGCCGGAAATCCGCGAGCGGCTCAACGCCTGGATCGACCAGGGCGGCGTGCTGGTGCGTTTCGCCGGCCCGCGGCTGGCGCAAGCCGATGACGATCTGGTGCCGGTGAAGCTGCGCCGCGGCGGGCGTGTCCTCGGCGGCAGCCTGACCTGGGAGAAGCCGCAGCATCTGGCCTCGTTCACCGCCGACGGCCCGTTCGCCGGTCTCGCGGTGCCAAAGGATATCACCGTGAGCCGGCAGGTGCTGGCCGAGCCGGATGCCGTGCTCGCCACCAAGAGCTGGGCGTCGCTGGAAGACGGCACGCCGCTCGTCACCGGCGAGCATCGCGGCAAGGGCGTGGTCAGCCTGTTCCATGTCGGCGCGGATTCGCGCTGGTCGGATCTGCCGATGTCCGGCACCTTCGTCGAGATGCTGCGCCGGCTGGTCGACATGTCCGGCTACACTTCGAAGCCTGGTGCTGGGGTCGCCGGCGAAGCCAAGGCCGAGACCGTGGCGCCGCTCCGCACGCTGGATGGCTTTGGCGCGTTCGGCCCGCCGCCGTCGACCGCCAAGCCGATGCCTGCCGATTACCGCGACCGCGCGACGCTGGATCACCCGCCCGGCCTCTACGGTCCGGCCGACGCCCCGATCGCCGTCAACACGCTGGCGACCGCCGACCGCATCGCCCCGCTCGATACGTCTGCCCTGCGTGCGCGGCGGGCGAGCTACACCAATGCCGAGCCACGTGATCTCCGCGGCATCCTGCTGTCGTCGGCGCTCGGTCTGTTCCTGCTCGATGCGATCGTGGTCGCCATGCTCGGCGCCGGCCTTGCCGCGCTGTGGCGGCGGCGCGCGGCACCTGCGGCGCTGGCGCTCGCCTTCCTGCTGGCATCGATGGCGCCGTCCACCACGCGCGCCGAGAACAGCGACGACTTCGCCATGAAGGCGGTTTCGCAGACACGGCTCGCTTATGTCGTCACGGGCAATGCTGACGTCGACTCCATCGTGAAAGCCGGCATGTCCGGGCTGACACTGTTCCTGGCGCAACGTACCGCGCTGGAGGCCGGCGATCCCGTCGGCGTCGATCCCGCGCGCGACGAACTCGCCTTCTTCCCGCTGATCTACTGGCCGATCGTCCCCGGCGCGCCAAAGCCGCCGCAGGACGCGATCAACAAGATCGACGCCTATATGAAGCAGGGCGGCACCGTGCTGTTCGACACCCGCGACGCCGTCGAGGCGCCGCCCGGCGACAACAGCGGCTCGCAGACGCCGGGCATGCAGGCGCTACGCGAAATCCTGTCCTCGCTCGACGTGCCCGAACTCGAGCCGGTGCCGCGCGAGCACGTGCTGACCAAGACGTTCTACCTGCTGCGCGACTTCCCCGGCCGCTTCACTTCGGGCCAGACTTGGGTCGAGACGCTGCCGCGCGAGGACGATGACGAAGCCGCGCAGCGGCCCGCGCGCGGCGGCGACGGCGTCTCGCCGATCATCATCACTTCCAACGATCTTGCCGGCGCCTGGGCGATCCGGCCCGACGGCCAGGCGATGCTGCCGCTCACCCCCGGCGAGCCGCGCCAGCGCGAATTCGCCTTCCGCGCCGGTGTCAACATCGTGATGTACACGCTGACCGGTAACTACAAGGCCGACCAGGTGCACGCGCCGGCCCTGATCGAGCGGCTGGGACAGTGATGCGCATGATAAGCCGGAACACTCACCACGCACACGCCGTCATGCCCGGGCTTGTCCCGGCCATCTACGCCTTGCCACGCTGCAGGAAGAACGTGGATGCCCGGGAGCGCAGACAAGTGTACGCAGTCTGCGCAAGGCAGCCTGCTATGCCCGGGCATGACGATGCGGATCGGTTCTCGCTATGAACTACGGCATCGCATTTACACCCCTCGTTCCCTCGCTCGTGCTGTGGATCGGGCTTGCGGCGATCGTCGTCATAGCGGCGCTGCTCCTGCTGTCACGCACGCGCGGCGCATGGATACGCGTCGCGGCGCTGGCGCTGGTTCTGCTCGCGCTTGCCAACCCCTCCTTCACCCGCGAGGACCGTGAGCCCCTGTCCTCGGTCGCCGCCGTCGTAATCGACAAGAGCCCGAGCCAGAATTTCGGCACGCGCAACCAGGAGACCGCGAAGGCCCAGGAGGCGCTGGTCGACAGCCTGAAGAAGATTAAGGGCCTGGAAGTGCGCGTCGTCGACGCCGGCCAGGCGGACGGCGAGACCGACGGCACCAAGCTGTTCGGCGCATTGTCCTCCGCCTTGTCGGACGTTCCGGTCGACCGTGTCGCCGGCGCCTTCCTGATCACCGACGGCCGCGTGCATGACATCCCGGCCAATGCCGCCGCCCTCGGCTTCCAGGCGCCGGTGCACGCGCTGATTACCGGACGCAAGGACGAGCGCGACCGACGGATTGCAATTTCGGCCGCGCCGCGCTTTGGCATCGTCGGCCAGACCCAGACCATCACCTACCGGCTCGACGATCAGGGCGTGACCGGCCAGAGCGCCAGGATCACCGTGCGTCGCGACGGCGAGGTGATCAACGAGCGCACGCTGCAGAGCGGCCAGACCGCCAATGTCGACATCGATATCAAGCATGCCGGACCCAATATCGTCGAGATCGAGGCATCTCCGCTCGACAATGAACTGACGCTGGTCAACAACCGCGCGGTGGTCGCCATCGACGGCGTGCGCGACAAGCTGCGCGTGCTGCTCGTCTCGGGCGAGCCGCATTCCGGCGAGCGCACCTGGCGCAACCTGCTCAAGTCCGACGCCAGCGTCGACCTCGTGCATTTCACCATCCTGCGTCCGCCGGAGAAGCAGGACGGCACGCCGATCAATGAATTGTCGCTGATCGCGTTTCCGACCCGCGAACTGTTCCAGCAGAAGATCAACGAATTCCAGCTCATCATCTTCGACCGCTACGCCCGCCAGGGCGTGCTGCCGATCGCCTATTTCGACAATATCGCGCGCTATGTCCGTGCCGGTGGCGCGGTGCTGGTCTCCGCCGGTCCGGACTATGCGTCCACGACCAGCATCTGGCGTACGCCGCTCGACTCGGTGCTCCCGGCCGAACCCGTGGGCGTCACCGAGAAGCCGTTCTATGCGCATCTTTCCGACGCCGGAAAGCGCCATCCGGTGACGCGCGGGCTGGAAGGCTCGGGCAGCGAGCCGCCGCATTGGAGCCGCTTCTTCCGCACCGTCGACACCCGCAACGCGATCGGCCAGCCCGTGATGACCGGCGCCGATGGCAAGCCGTTGCTGCTGCTGTCGCGCTTCGGCGAGGGTCGTGTGGCGCTGCTGCTCTCCGACCACATCTGGCTGTGGGCGCGCGGCTATGAGGGCGGCGGTCCGCATCTCGACCTGCTGCGGCGGATGTCGCACTGGCTGATGAAGCAGCCTGATCTGGACGAGGAGGCGCTGCGGCTGCAGATCCAGGGCCACGATCTCTCCGTCGTGCGCCAGACCATGGGCGACAGCGTTGCGCCGGTCACCGTGACCTCGCCGAGCGGCGCCACGCGTGAGATGACGCTGACCCAGGGCGAGCCCGGCGAATGGAAGGCGACGCTGCCCGCCAACGAGCTCGGCCTGTGGCAGGCGACCGACGGCACGCTGAAGGCATTGGTCAATGTCGGCCCGACCAACCCAAAGGAATTCTCGGAAGTGACGTCCACGACCGAGATGCTGAAGCCGCTGGCGCAGGCGACCGGCGGCGACGCCCGCCGCGTGGTCGACGGCACCAGCCTCGATATGCCCCGCATCGTGCCAGTCCGCGCGTCGAGCGTGTTCCGCGGCGAGGGCTGGATGGGCGTCAGGATGCGCGACGCCAGCGTCGTCAAGGGCGTCGGCGTGCTGCCGATGTTCGCAGGCCTGATCGGCCTGTTGCTGCTGCTCGGTGCCTTCGCCGCGACGTGGCTGCGCGAGGGACGATGAGATCGCCCGATCCGTAGTCCCGTAGCCCGGGTGAAGCGAAGCGGCGTCTCGAGGGATGGGCCTCATGGTTCGAGACGCGCGAAGACGCGCTCCTCACCATGAGGGTCTGTCACCTCGCCGCCGTTGCAACAATCACACAGCCTCAACCGATCGCGCGGCGCTCGCCTGAGCCGCGGTTGACACCGCCATCTCCTTCCGATGTTATAATATAACGTCGGGACGGTTGGGATAACCGTCCCCCGGGGGTGGGCGTAAACTCGTGAAGTGGATTCGAAGACACGTCAAACTTGGCGCGCGACTGGCGCTATTCGCGCTCGCCGTTCAGTTTGCGCTGTCGTTCGGCCATTTCCATCCGGCGCAGGCCGCTCCCGCTCTCCAAACCGCGACATCGCAGACCGACGTCCTTCGTGCTGCGGACCTCGTGGTCACGGATGCGGCGAGCCTGTCGGCGCCCCAGCAGCAATCTCCGCACCAGGATAACCATCAGCAGCCCGCCGACGGCTGCGCCATCTGCGCCGTCATCACGATGGCGCACGGCATGCTGTTCGCCACGCCGCCGGTGCTGTTGCTGCCGCAGGCGATCGAACTTCTCCAGCTGACCACCGAAGCCGGCTTCACACATCTCGGCACTCCCCATCGGGCGTTCCAGTCGCGCGCGCCACCCCTCTCCTGATCGATTGACCGAACTGCCTTCGCACGCCCGCCGCGCAAGCGGGATGCGAAGGCCATCGCAATCGGTGCGTCGGCTTGGCCGACGGCATCAGGATCAGGAAAATGGGATTCAAGAAAAAACGAGCTTTCCACGTCGGTGGAGCAAGCTGGCTAGTACTATGCGCGCTCGGCAGCGGCGCGATCGCTCAGGATGCACCCGCATCGGCGCCGGCAACGCAACTGCCTGATATCAACGTGACGGCACCAAGTCCGATCGTGCGGCGCCACCGGGCCGTTGCTCCGGCGCGCGCCCCCGTTCGG
>NZ_PSRR01000286.1 GCF_004296405.1 Bradyrhizobium sp. Leo170 | reverse complement strand
TGTGATAGACCACTAGGTCAGGAGTCTGCGGCGCGACGGTCGAGGGACCCGCGATGTCAGGCAGCAGCGGCTGCTGCTTGCTATCCGGCGACAACGTGAACTCGGCAGCCCGCGTGCCGTGGTCGAGATAACAGCCGAACCCTTCGCGATAGACGGCGTGGCTGCGGCCGAGGCCAAGCAATGTCACCGTGACGTCGCGCCTGGCGCGGTCCACGCGATAGCCGAGCGCCCATGAGATCAGGCCGGCACCGGGCATTGCCGCTGTCGTCTCGGCAAGGATCCTCTCGGGCTCGAGCCCGGAGACAAAGATCTCCGAACACAGGATGCCGGCGACAAAGCCCGTCGTGACTTTCGGCACCTCCCGCGCCCACGCGACGGAGAGCGCCAGCGCGCTGACCGTGGCGGTGGCAGCAAGGATCAAGATCAGCTTTCGTCGGGTCACCGCTGCCTCCGGGATTGGTCGTTCATCGCCCAAGAGGAAGCGCAACGCAGCCGCCGCCCGCTCGCCGGATTTGCAAATGGCGCTGGCCGAAAGCTGAAACGGCCTCGCCGATTTCAAAATTATGCAATGATTACAATGAGCGACGCGTCAGGCCGCCGATGCCTTGAGGCGGCGATATTCGGTCGGCGTCAGCCCCGTCCCTGCCTTGAAGGCGCGGTTGAACGGACCGAGCGACTGGAAGCCGGCATCCATTGCGATGGTGATGACGGGAACTTCGGCCTGCGCCGGATCGGCCAGTGCGGCCTTGGCTTCCTCGATCCGGTGATTGTTCAGGAAGGTATTGAAGTTGCGATAGCCGAGCCGCTGGTTGATCAGCCGCCGCAGCCTGTATTCCGGTATCTTGAGCTTCGAGGCCAGCGTGCCGACGGTGGATGTTCTCCTGGCGATAGATCCGCTCGTCCGCCATCAGCCGCATCAGCGCATCGACCAGTCTCTGGTCGGCGGCGCCTTCGATCGCGGTCGGTTGGCTCGGCACGTCCGCGGGTCTGGCCGCGGCCGGGAATAGATCGGTGCCGTCGATGCGCATCATCAAATACGCGATGGCGGCGACGATGCAGGCGAGCACGGCGGCGTTGATGGTATTGGCAATTTCGCCCGCGTTGCTGCCCGCGATCGCGATCTGCAGCAGCGCGTTGATGCCGCCATAAAGCGCGGCGGCGCAAACGATAAACACCCGGATGCGACGACGCCGCTCGACCAGATCGGCGGACCATGATGTGACGGTTTGCGCAACCGCCAGCGCGATGAAACCGATCGCAAGCAGATTGGTCGCGATGATGGGCAGGCGCGCATTCCCTGACGGAGAGAGCCACACGCAGCTCGCGAAGCTGAACGCGGCGACCGCCAACCAGACCACGCCCGTGCCACCGGCGCAGCTTGAAATCATCGTCGAACAGCGCGCGCGTGAACAGCCAGAACACCACGACGGTGGCGGTCGAAAGCGCGATCAGCGGCGCGTGCCAGACCGATGGCAGCGAGGTCGCGCCGATCGAATAGCTTGCGGCATGCGCCGCCGAGCCCAGCGCAAGCGCCGCGGCCAGCCGCCCCGCCACCATCCTCCTGAAGTCAGTGACCAGCAACGCCGCAAGCACCAGCAGCAGCGCTACGCTGGCGGCGCGAAGGCAGAGTTCGAGTGCGGCTGTTGTCATCGTTCAATCCGTTCGGCCGAGACTTGAACGGCACTCACCGAGCATCATCCGTCGAACGGTGTCTTTCAATAGGCCACCGGCCGGCCTCACCTCAGCGCGGCGGAGAAGCGTTGATCGAAGTAGCGGCTGACCAGCACCGCCGATCGCGCGTCCAGGTGCACGCCGTCGTCCCATCGCAGTTCGTTACGATCGACGTCGATGGGTAGCCAGCGGCTTTGATCCGGAAACGCGCGATAGACGAGCTCGCGTGTGGTCCTGACATAGAGCGACGTCTCGATCGGCGCGGCGTAGGGCATTTCCATCAGCAGCACGCGGGCGCCGCGCTTTTCCAGCACCTCGATCAGCCGGCGGATCATCTCGATATTGACCTTGGCGGCGGCGCTCGGGTCTTCGGACTCCATCTCTCCGATCGCCCGCTCCAGATAGACGTGGTTGTCGAAATTGCCGGGCGGCTGCTCGAGCAGGCTTTTCAGCCGGGCCGCGATCTGGGCGTGAGTGACGGGGGCATGCACCCGGTTCTCATAGGCAGCAACGGCGGTCCGGATCGGACGCAAGAACAGCGCCTCGTGCCCTTCCTTGGTGGAGAAGCGCTTCACCAGCTCCGCATCCGGTGCACGGGACAAGATGTTGATCTCGACGACGATCAGCTTGGGGAGCTGCCGCTGGCTCGCGAGGATTTCGAGCGCCGTGACGGGCGACCCGCCGGCGAATGCTAGATTCCCCACGCGCGGCGTTTCGAAATATTCCTCCCGGAGCCGGAAGGTCAGCGAGCTGCCCACGAACACGATATCCGGAACGGGATTGTCGACATAGCGATTCACGATGACGAGCGCGCCATCGCGCGCCGTCGTTGCCGGCAATTGCAACGTGTGTCCGAACCGCGCGGTCGCGATGCAGCAGGCGAGCAGCAGCAGCGCGGCCGCAACGGCGCTCTTGATCAACCAGGCGGTGGGTTTCGGCTGCTTTTCCATGCGATCAGAACTGGAAATAGATGAAGGCACTCTCCGGCCCCGCCTCAAGATAGGCAAGCGCGACCAGCGCACCATAGACATATGGCTCCCACCGCATCAGCGCGGTCTCGAACAGCGATGCGATGCGCATATGCTGCAGCAGGACCGGCAGCGCGTAGAGCAGCGCAAGATTGTAGAACAATTTTGGCGGATTCGGATTGGTGGTCGGCGTGAACATGCCGGTGAGATAGGCGAGCGCATGATCGAAATTCGGCAGCTTGAAGAAGATCCAGGCCATGGTGACGCAGAAGAACACCACGCCCATGCGCAAGAGGCGCAGCGGCACGGAATCGATCGCCTGCAGCACATGCAGGAACGGCCGCTCGATCACCAGGAACAACCCGTGCACCAGCCCCCACGCCAGATAGCTGAATCCCGCGCCGTGCCAGAGGCCGCCGAGCCCCATCACGATCATCAGGTTGAGATAGGTCCTGATACGTCCATGCCGGTTGCCGCCCAAGGGGATGTAGAGATAGGTGCGCAGCCAGGTCGACAGGGAAATGTGCCACCGGGTCCAGAATTCCGAAAACGACAGCGACGTATAGGGCAGATCGAAATTGATCGGCAGGCGGTAACCGAACAGAAGCCCCAGACCGATCGCGATCGCCGAATAGCCGAAGAAATCGGCGTAGATCTGATAGCCGTAAAGGAAAACGAGCAGCCAGCGGTCCTGCGTTTGCAGCGTCTCGTAGAGCGGGAAGTCCATATAGGCCGTCATCTCGTTGAGATTGTTGGCCACATAGAGCTTGAAGAAGAAGCCCGCGATGATCCATTTCGTGGCTTCGACGAACGGCACGTCGGCAAGCTGCTTCGGCTGGATTTGCGGCATGAACATGCCGGCACGCGTGATCGGCCCCGAAACGAGCTGCGGAAAGAAGATGATGTAGAGGAAGACATCGGCAAGAGGCGGCCGCGGCGCCTTGCTGCGCGTGAGGTCGACCAGGAGGCTGATGTTGTGGAAGACGAAAAAGGAGATGCCGATCGGCAGCGGCAGCCTCAAGAGGAAGTCGATCGCCGCATTGTCGACCAGCACCGGCGCCTTCGGATCGAGAAACAGGAATTTGTATTTGAAGAAAGCGAGCAGGGCGAGGTTGAAGACGATGCCGGCCGGCAGCCAGCGGCGTTCGTGCAGCGAAAGCGCCAGGAACAGGTAGGTCCCGCCGACCGCGACCGCGAGCAGCGGCAGCAGCTCAGGCTGGCCGTATCCATAGAAGAACAGGCTCGCGACCACCAGGAGCTGGACCTGGAACCGCCGCACCGGCGGGAGGTAGTAGGCGACAAATACGATCGCGGCAAACAAGCCGAATTGCCACGACGTGAAAGTCATGTTCCGGGGGCCTCGCGGGAACCTTGAAGCCCATGCCATGCCCCATCGGCAATTCCCAAGTCAAGCCAAGATGACGCGAAACGCCGGCGCTGGCGCCGGGCGGCATGTCCGGGATGATGGCGTGCAGGCGGCGGATTCCTGCTATCATTAAGGCCACGAAAAAGGAGTCCCCCCTCATGAGCTGGCTTCCCTCCAACGATCCGATCCTCGGCGATCCCAAGACCTGCGACGCGCTGGAGCTCGTCATCGTGCCGCGCACCCGCGATCTCGGCGACGGATTTGCCGTGCGGCGCGCGCTGCCGCATGGCAAGCGGCAGATGGTCGGCCCCTTCATCTTTTTCGACCATTTCGGGCCGATGCAGTTTCTCGCCGGCAAGGGCATGGACGTGCGGCCGCATCCGCATATCGGCCTTGCCACCGTCACCTATCTGTTCGACGGCAGCATCATGCACCGCGACAGCGAGGGCAACATCCAGGAGATCCAGCCCGGCGCGATGAACCTGATGACCGCAGGCCGCGGCATCGCCCATTCCGAACGCACGCCTGATGTCCAGCGCCGCGACGGCCAGAAGATGCTCGGCCTGCAGAGCTGGATCGCGCTGCCGCAAGCCAGGGAGGAGATCGCGCCCTCGTTCCAGCATTATGCCGCCGGCGACCTGCCCATGATCAGCGAACGCGGCTTCACCGCGCGCGTCATCGCCGGCTCGTCGTTCGGCATCTCCTCGCCGGTCGAGATGGTCTCGCCCTGGTTCTATACCGAGGTCACGGCAGAAGCCGGCACCAGCGTGCCGCTCGACCCCGATCACGAGGAGCGCGGGATCTATCTCGTCGACGGCGAAGTCGAGATCGCCAATGAACGTTATGAAGGCCCGCGCCTCCTGATCTTCCGGCCCGGCGACCGCATCACGGTAAAGGCGCTGCAGCCCACGCGGATGATGTTCCTGGGCGGCGACGCGCTGGAAGGCCCGCGCCATATCTGGTGGAATTTCGTCTCTTCCAGCAAGGAGCGGATCGAGCAGGCCAAACAGGACTGGAAAACCGGACGTTTCGAGCCAGTCCCGCAGGAACATGAGTTCATTCCGCTGCCGGAGTGAGCTATCTCCTCGTCGCTTTATGTCGCCCGCAATCTCGCGGGCGGCAGCTTTGAAGGTCTGACCAGATGAATGCGATGCGCGCCAGCGACCTGCCCTTGCCGCAGATCGGCCGCGGCAAGGTCCGCGATATCTATGCCGTGGGCGACGACCGCGTGCTGCTGCTGACCACCGATCGCATCTCGGCATTCGACGTGGTGATGGCCGAGACCATCCCGATGAAGGGCGCGGTGCTGACCCAGATCAGCGCGTGGTGGTTTCGCCAGCTCGAGGGCACCGTGCCGCATCACATGATCAGTGCCGATGCCGACGAGATCATCCGCGAGGTGCCCGCTCTGAAAGGCCATCGCGCCGATATCGTGGGCCGCGCGATGCTGTGCCGGCGCACCCTCGTCTTTCCGATCGAATGCGTGATCCGCGGCTACATCTCCGGCTCGGCCTGGAAGGAATATGCCGCGCACGGCACGTTGGCTGGAGAAAAGCTGCCGACTGGCCTCGTCGAGAGCGCCAAGCTCGAGCCCGCGATCTTCAGCCCGGCGACCAAGGCCGAGACCGGGCATGACGAGAACATCACGGTGGCCCGCGTGCGCGAGATCGTCGGTGGCGAGGTTGCCGACACGCTGGAGCGGATGGCGCGCACGGTCTACGCCTACGGCGAAAAGGTGAGCCGCGAGCGCGGCATCATCATCGCCGACACCAAGTTCGAATTCGGGCGCGACCAGGATGGACGGATCATCCTGATCGACGAGGTGATGACGCCGGATTCGTCGCGCTTCTGGGCGGTCGATGTCTACAAGCCGGGCCAGCCGCAGCCGAGCTTCGACAAGCAACCCTTGCGCGACTATCTCGACACTGAGCGCCGCGCCGGCCGCTGGAACGGCGACGCACCGGCGCCGCCATTGCCGGCCAGCGTGGTGGAGGCGACCAGCAAGCGCTACCTCGAAGCCTATCGGCGCGTGACGGGTTCGGACCTCAAAATCTGACCCCGTCATTTGCGAGCGTCGTAGCCCGGGTGAAGCGAAGCGCAAGCCGGGACAGCTCGATCCACAGGCGAGACCGCCCCCGGATTGCGCTTCGCTTCACCCGGGCTACGTCACTCAACAATTGGGCCCCATAGTTATAGGTTCCCTCCGCGGGAACGACGAATGCACGCATTGACACAAAAATCTTGTTGTCGCGGCCGGCTGCGCTCGTTTACCAGTGACGCGGCTATCAGGGGCAAATGCAAGGCGTGGTGCATCGAAACGTCAATCTCGGTCCGCGGATTGGTCGCGCGTTCAGCGATATCATCGGCGGCAGCGCCGCCAGCGTGCTCTCGATTACCTTCGGCCTGTCCTACGCGCTTCTGATCTTCGCCGGACCGCTGTCGCCCTATCTCGCTTACGGCGTCGCCGCCACCTTCATCTCATCGGCGATGCTGGCGCTGGTGATCGCGCTCGGCAGCTCGCTGCCATTTGCGGTCGCGGGTCCCGAGAGTTCCACCGCGGCGATGACGGCGATCCTCGCCTCCGCGCTGGTCGAGCGCGTAGCGGCCACGAATCCAGCGGCGCCGATGCTGGCGCCGGTCCTGATCACGCTCGGGCTTGCCACCATCATCACCGGCATCGTGCTGTGCGGCTTCGGCGTGACGCGGATGGGCCGCGCCATCCGCTATGTGCCCTATCCCGTCGTCGGCGGCTTTCTCGGCGCCACCGGCTGCCTGCTCGTGCTCGGCGCCGTCAGGGTCATCACGGGCGTGGAGCTGAAGTTTGCGACGCTACCTCAGTTCGCAAATGTCATCACCATCGCCGAGCTGTCGGCCGCCTGCGCCATGGCGCTGATCCTGTACCTGACCTGGCATCGCTCGCGCAGTCCGTTCGGACTGCCGGTGATCCTGGTCGGCGGCGTGCTCATCGGCCATCTCGCATTCTGGATCATCGGCCTTACGCCCGCCGAGGCGCAGGCCGCGGGCTGGACCTTTCAGCCGCCGCCTCCGACCCGATTCATGCTGCCCTGGAGCGCGGTGAATTTCGCTGACTATCCCTGGTATGCCGTACCGGACCTGCTCGGCAACCTCGTCGCCGTCGTCTTCGTGACGGCAACCAGCACCCTCTTCAACACCACCGGCATCGAGGTCGCCGCGCACCGCGAGGCCGACCTGGAACGGGAACTCAATATCGCCGGCCTCGCCAATATCCTGACCGGCGCCCTGGCCGGCTACGCCGGTTGCACCTCCACCACCCGCTCGCTGCTCAGTCTGAACAGCGGCGCTACCGGCCGCCTTTCCGGCATCACGGTTGCGGTCGTCTCGCTCTTGATGCTTGCGGTCGCACCCGAATTGCTGGGCTACATGCCGAAATTCGTGCTCGGCGGCCTGTTGATCTATCTCGGCGCCGATCAGCTCCACAAATGGATCGTCGAGTCGCGACGGCGGCTGTCGAAGACCGAATATGTGTCGCTGCTCGCGATCATCCTCATCATCCTGCAATGGGGCTTCGTGGCCGGGGTTTTGATCGGCGTCGTGATCGGCTGCGCCACCTTTGCCTTCAGCGCCGCGCGGATCGAATCGATCAAATATGGTTTTGACGGCACGGAATATCGCAGCTCGCTGGACCGCTCGCGCGATGATCTGGACCTGCTGGCGGACCATGGCAGCGAGATCCAGGGCCTGAACCTGCAGAGCTATCTGTTCTTCGGCTCGGCCAACCGCCTCTACCAGCACGTCAAGGCGCTGCTCGCACGCCATCCGGAATGCCGCTATCTGGTGTTCGACTTCAAGCTCGTCACCGGCATCGATTCATCGGCGGCCTACAGCTTCGCGCAGATCAAGCGCAGCGCCGATGAGCGCGGCGTCAAGCCGCTGCTGGTGTATCTGGCGCCAGCAGCCGAAAAGACCTTGCGCTCGAGCGGCTTCATGTCCGGCGAGGTCAGGATCGAGCCCGAGCTCGATCATGCGCTGGAATGGTGCGAGAACGAGATCATCGCCGAGCACCGCGGGCTGGAGCAGGAGGAAGCCAGCCTGCGCGACTGGTTCACCGGGATTCTCGGTTCCGAGCGGGAGGCAAGCGCGCTGATGCATTATTGCGAGCGCGTCGAGGTCGATGCCGGAGAGACCATCGTCCGCGCCGGCGACGCCGTGGATTCCATGCACTTCATTCTGGACGGACGCGTCGGCGTGATGGTCGCGGCCGATGATGGCCGCCCGACCCGCGTGCGCAGCCTCGGCCGCTACACCACGGTCGGCGAGATGGGCCTGGTCTCGCAATCGCGGCGCAGCGCCACCATCCAGGCCGAGGTCGCAAGCGTGCTCTACGTCCTGAACACGCATCAGTTCGAAGCGCTCAGGGACGACGACCCCGCGCTCAGCCACAAGCTGCTGACCTATTTCGTCTCGATCATGGCCGAGCGCCTGAGCTTCGCCAACCGCACGATTGCAGTGCTGCGGCGATAGATAGCCGCGATGCCGTAGGGTGGGCAAAGCGCAGCGTGCCCACCATTTTGGCTCGAGTGCGGATGGTGGGCACGGCTTATGCGCGCCTTTGCCCACCCTACGCCGCTAGGCTTCGACGCAACTCAAGTGAGGCTTCCGCTCTCTCTTCCGGTGGACCACCGTTGCATCGGACATTGAAAGTTAATCACTTGTTAACCATACGGTCGCCTAATGCGAATGATTTGGAGGGAATTTGGATTCACCGCTCCGGCGACGCGAACGAAGTCGATGCCTTTGTCGGCCGATCTTACCATTCGTTCGTTTGCCAGGCTGACGGTTCGCGTTACGGCTGTCCTACGCGGAGCAAAAAATGTCCGGAGAGAATGATCTAGTGGGCACTCTCAGCCGCGATCTCGATCGCGCGCGCGGAAAACGCGACGCACTAGCATCCGATGTCACGACACTCACGGCTCAGATCGCCGAGATCGAGGCCCGCCTTTCTGAGGAAAGAGTTCGGCGCGAACGCAATCACGTTCTGGGCGAAATCGAAGCTATAAAAAAGCGAATCGCGCAAACCGGCAAAGCGTTTACACCTGTCATCAGCGAGCTCTGCGAGGCGACCGAGATGGCCGCGGCAGTCGTGCCCGAAGCTCGCGAGTTCAATAATTTTCTATCATCCGTCGCGACCGAAGTCGAAGCCGTCATCGATCCCTTATTGCGCGAACTGGACCGACGCGCGGATGCGGTGCGAGTCGGCCACGCTGCACTGGATCTCCCGCGCCTGGCCAATGAGGCGCCAACCGAGCTGCCAAAAGATAGTAATGATCGCCTGCTTGGCTTGCTCCGTCTTCCAGCATGGCTGTCGCGCAACAAGGAGGTTGGAAAAGAAGCAGCAGAGAACCCGGACGGCACAGCCGCGTAGAACATCGGCGCGCTGCGCACCTCAAAGAAGACCCTCGATGCGCGTGTGACGGACTTTTTGCAGCCGTCTACTTCCGGCACTTGGAAAGAATTACTTTGGTTCCTACCACGTGCTCAGGTGGCCTTGCGGCGCAGGAAGGCCGGGATATCGAGAAGGTTCTCCTCGATCAAATTCCGCCCGGGAGAGGAGCGGCCGTACGGATCGACGCCTTGCGGAGCCGCATGGCGCGCATGTTCCGACATCGGCGCTGCCGGTCGCCCTTCAGGATGGCGGGTCGTCGGGCGGAGCAGCGGACTCTCTGATTGCGGCGCGGGTGCGCCACGCTCGATCCCGTTGGCAACGCGACGGTTGTCGTTCCGCAGCCTGCCCGCGAGTTCGGTAAGTGCGCTTTCCGCCGGTTGCGTCCGTTGCGCCGGGCCAAGATTATCGATGCCGGTCGCCACCACCGAGACGCGGACGATGCCTTCCAGGCTTTCGTCGAAAGTGGCGCCGACGATGATGTTGGCGTCGAGGTCGGCCTGTTCGCGAATGCGAGTAGCGGCTTCGTCGACCTCGAACAACGTCAGGTCCTTGCCGCCGGAGATCGAGATTATGAGGCCACTGGCGCGCTTGATCGAGGGGTCCTCGATCAATGGATTGGAAATCGCGGCCACAGCGGCGTTGAGCACGCGCTTCTCGCCGGAAGCCTCGCCCCTGCCCATCATGGCTTTGCCCTTCTCGCGCATGACCGAGAGAACGTCGGCAAAATCGAGATTGATCAGACCTTCCTTGACTATCAGGTCGCTGATGCATGCCACGCCCGAATAAAGCACTTGATCGGCCAGGGCGAAGGCATCCGCGAATGAAGTTCTCTCGTTGGCCACCCGGAACAGGTTCTGGTTTGGGATGATCAGCAGCGTGTCAACCGCCTTCAATAGTTCGGCAATGCCTGCTTCGGCAATGCGCATGCGGCGCTGACCCTCGAAGTGGAATGGCTTGGTGACGACACCAATGGTGAGAATGCCAAGCTCGCGCGCGGTCCTGGCTATAACGGGCGCCGCCCCAGTGCCCGTACCGCCGCCCATGCCGGCCGTAACAAACACCATGTGCGCGCCGGTCAAATGATCGCGGATTGCATCGGTCGCCTCTTCGGCCGCAGCGCACCCCACTTCGGGCTGCGCGCCGGCGCCAAGACCCTTGGTCACCTGGCTGCCCATCTGGACGATGCGCTTGGCCCTCGACATGCCAAGTGCCTGCGCGTCGGTATTGGCAACGATGAAGTCGACCCCACTCAGCCCGGCGGCGATCATGTTGTTGACGGCATTGCCGCCAGCACCGCCGACCCCAAACACGACAACGCGCGCCTTCATCTCCCTGATATCGATGGTATGGGTCATTTTTGCCTCACGTTGCTCCGGCAAGTCGGGAATGAGAGGGCGCGGATCAGCTATGTACAAGCCCTGCGGTCTGTTTCCACTTCGGTCCTGCCATCATCCGAAAGTGAGCACGGCAACTGGCATCGCTTGGCCAGCGAACGAGCGGCCTCCGGCGAGACTGTCAGGCGGGCACCTGGAGCGGCATATGTCAGCGCCTCAACGGACATCGGCTGTTCTCCTAGAACGAACCGGGCGGTAATCGGCTGATGATGACCGGGCGATGACTGCAGGCTAGGCTGCGTTGGTTAACAGAGTGTTAAGAGCATGATCCGGAAAAGTGGACACCGGACCTTCAGGTTATGAGCCTGAGGGTGAATGGAGCCATGACGAACCTCAGCGTCGTAGAGCCTG
>NZ_PSRR01000285.1 GCF_004296405.1 Bradyrhizobium sp. Leo170 | reverse complement strand
CAGGATGTCGTTGGTCGCGGCCGCGACGAGGCCGTTGATCTCGCCGAGGATGCCGGCTGACAACACCGAGCCGAGCAGACTGCCGACGCCGCCCATGACGACGACGAGGAAGCCGTCGACCACCATCGACGTGCCCATGTCGGGAAACACCGTCTTGAAGCCCGACATCATCACGCCCGCAACGCCCGCAAGGCCTGAACCAAACGCAAACGTCAGCGCGTTGACGCGGGTCACGTCGATGCCGCAGGCCGCCGCCATCTTCGGATTGCGGATGATGGCGCGCACCTGCGTGCCCATCGAGGTGCGATAGATGATGAACCAGGTCACGAGCGCGAGGATCACGGTCACCAGGATGATGAAGGTGCGGTAGCGGTTGATATCTGCGCCAAGGATCGAGAACGTGCCCTGCAGGAACGGCGGCACGGCAACGTTCTGCAGGCCCGGCCCGAGGCCCTGGACGTGGATGCCGAGAAACGACAGGCCGAATTCCAGCCGCACCACCTGCTGGATCAGGATGGCGATGCCCCAGGTCGCGAGCAGCGTGTCGAGCAGGCGGCCGTAAAGCCTGCGCACCACGACGCGCTCGATCAGGAGGCCGAGCAGCGCGGTGACGATGAAGGCGAGCGGAATCGCCACGAAAATATTGGTGCCGAGCCAGATGCCCGAGAGCACCGTGACATAGGCGCCGACCATCACCATCTCGCCATGGGCCATGTTGATCACGCCCATCGCGCCATAGGTGATCGCAAGGCCAAGGGCGACCAGAAGCAGGATCGACCCGAGACTGAGACCGATAAAAAGAACTTCGAGCATGCCACCGTCCCACCCTCCACCGCGCGCAAGCACGCGCGGCGGAGGCTGTGTGCCTCGATCAGGTTTTCAGCTTGGCCGTATCGAGCCCCTTGCCTGTGCAGAACAGGTTGGTCGGGGTCTCGCCATAGGCGACATAGGGCAGCGGCACGACCGGCTCCTTGTAGGCGTCGATGATCTTGCCCTGCCCGTCCGGGAGCCACTGCGCGATGCGCGGCGTGAGATAGGTGTGCAGGTTCTCGGGATCGATCTTCACATGGCCGTTGGGCGCATCGAACTCCTGTCCCTTCACCGCCTCGCGGATCGCGACCGGTGTGATCTCGGCGGCTTTCTCGGCCGCCTGCTTCCACAGGAAGGCCTGGAAATAGGAAGACTCCAGCGCGTGGTGGGTCACCGCCTTCGGATCCTTCACGAAGGCGCGGTAGCGCTCGACAAAGGCCTTGTTGCGGTCGGTGTCGATCGCTTGGAAATACGGGAACGAGGTGTAGCTGCCGACTGCATATTCCGCGCCCATCGCCGCGATCTCGATCTCGGAGGTCACGGTGGCGCAGATCGGCAATTTGTCGTGGGTGAGGCCCTGGTTCTTGTATTCGCGGTAGAAGGCGACCACGGAGTCACCGACCACGTTGGACAACACGACGTCGCAGCCTGAGCTCTTGATCTTGTTGACCATGGAGCCCCATTCGGAATGGCCGAGTTCGAGATATTCGTCGGCGATCCATTCGCCGCCGTTCTTCTCGATCAGGATCTTCGAGACCTTGGCCATCTCGCGCGGATAGATGTAGTTCGATCCGACGATGAAGAATTTCTTTTTGCCAAGCGTCTTGATGATCCAGGGGATGAAGTTCGAAAGCTGCTGGTTCGGAACGGCGCCGGTGTAGACGACGTTCTTGGAGCATTCGAAGCCTTCGTAATAAGTCGGATAGAAGTAGAGATTGTTGCGCTTCTCGAACACCGGCAGCACCGCCTTACGGCTCGCCGAGGTGTAGGAGCCGAACACGGTCGGCACCTTGTCCTGGATGACAAGCTTCGAAGCCTTCTCGTTGTAAGTCTTGGGATCGGAAGCGCCGTCCTCGACGATCGCCGTGATCTTCATGCCCTTGACGCCGCCGGCGGCATTGATCTCGCTGATCGCCATCAGCGTCGCGTCATGCAGCGATTTCTCGATAATCGAAAGACCACCGGTCAGAGAGAACAACACGCCGACCTTGACCTCGCCTGCCGCACGCGCGCCGGTCTGAAAGACCCAAGGCGACGTGATCACCGTACCAGTCGCGAGCAAGCCATTCCTCAAAAACCTCCGTCTGTCGATCGCCATACCTACGCTCCCCGTGTGTCCAGGCGCACCAAGCCGTTCGCGCCGAAGCGCGTTGTTTCGAAGCCAGAAAAATCCCAGATCAGGACGCTCCCCCGAAAACGCTAATGCGTCGGCGGCGGATATCGACCCCACAAAGCAAAAAAGCCCGACAGACCCTCGCGGATCTTTCGGGCTTACCTAGCCTGAGCCGAACCAGCAGCATCGATGGTCCAGCAAAAGTCGCGAGAAGGATTTCCTCTCGCGACACCTCAAAAGCTAATCACCTTTCAAACGGTATTGCAACAGCTCATTTGCGTGGATGATCGCGGCCGCCATCTCGTCCATCGACAGACGTTTCGACATCGCTTGTCTGCGGATCGTCTCGTATGCTTCCGCTTCGTTCAATCCCTGGCCATCCATCAGAATGACCTTCGCCTTCTGGATACGCTGGATACCGGCGAGCTTGCGCTCAAGCTTGCGCACGCGTTTCTCGGCCTCGCGCCGCTCGAGCCACAGACTGCGCGCGATCGTCAGATTGGTGAGCAGGCCGAACGGCCTGATCGGTCGCTCGATCACTGCGACTGCGCCGGCTTCGAGCACAAGCTGGAGCGTGGATGGATCCTCGTAACTGACCACGGCGATCAGCGTCGGCCGGTGGTTTGCATCCGACTTCAACAGCCGTTGGATTTCCTCGCGCACGTCGTGCTCGATCGCGAGCAGCACGATATCGGCGCCTTCCGCCCAGCAATCCGGCACCGGCCACTGGGTCTCGACCATGCACCCGATACGGCGCAGATGCTCGACCAGCCTGGTGCGCTCGGTGTCGGCCGGATGCACGACGTGAACCCGCAATCCCCGCAAGTCCCGAAGAATTTGGATGGCCACGTCCAGTTCTCCGTTACGGGATGCTTATGAGTGGAGCACCGGCAGCTCGACTGACCAATCGTCGAGGCTCTGGACGACACAGTAGGGATCAGGCTTCACCCGCACGCCGGGATTCCAGACCGTCTGGAAGCGGCCATGCCGGTCGAGCCGGGCGATCCGCGGCCACAGGAAGGTGTGGTTGTTCTCCGGATCGACCCTGACGCGGCCCTGCGGGGCATCGAATTCGGCGTCGCGCAAGTTTCCGAGCACCTGTTCGGGATCGTCGGAGCCGCATTTCGCGACCGCGCGAAACGCCAGATGAAGCTGGAAATAGGCGGCCTCGGCGCAGGCGGTGACGGGAGCGTCGGCACCGTACTTCTCCTTGAAGCTGGTGACGAAGCGCTTTGCCGCCGGCGAGGAAAGCGTCTCGAAGAAGGGAGCTGCGGTGATGTGGCCTTCGGCAGCTTCGGCACCCATTTCCGCAACCTCCGCTTCGCTCGTGGTCAGGCTCGCGATCGGCATGCGCGCCGAATCGAAGCCGGCCGCGCGATAAGCGCGATAAAGCACGGACGTGCCGCTGCCGACCACCGTGGAGAAAATGACGTCCGGCGAGGTCTTCTTGATGCGGTGGATGACCTTGTCGAAATCGTCAGGGGTCGGACGCAGCGGCACGTAGATTTCGTCCAGCACCTTGCCCTTTCCCTGCACCACGAAATCGGCCATCACGCGGTTCGATTCATAGGGGTAGACGTAGTTCGAGCCGACGAACAGGAATCGGTTGTAGGCCGACAGCAGGAATTTGGCGAGTTGCAGCGAATTCTGGTTGGGCGCAGCCCCCGTATAGATGCAGTGGCGCGAATATTCGAAGCCCTCATACAAGGTGGGATAGAACAGCAATCCGCGATGCGCCTCGACCACCGGCAGGACCGCTTTGCGCGTGCTCGACATGTAGCAGCCGAACAGAAGCCTGATCCTGTCCACCTGGAACAGCCGCTCGGCGAAGGCGCGAAATTTCTTGGGATCGGAGGCAGGGTCGTACAAAATCGGCTCGATCGGCCGTTCCAGAATGCCTCCTCTCGCGTTGATTTCCTCGATCGCCAGCAAGGTGGCATTGAGCTGCGTCCGCTCGATCGTCGATGTGACGCCTGTTTGCGAAAACAGGACGCCGACACGCCACGCACCGGCATTATTCTCCATCAAACCCATAATGATGCAAACTGCTCCAGGTTCTCGGCGACTTCATTGTCCAAGGGGAGCAGCTTATTACCGATCTGTTCGAAAAGGAAAGTGGCTGGTTTGCCAGAAATGCCTGGTGCATTGTTCGTGCTACTCTCTCGACTGTAGGATCATCGACGTGATGAAATCGTCCAAATCCAATTCGCGGACACATTATTCTAACCAGAGACCGTCACGCGCCACCAAGCGTAAGGAATTGCAGGTTGGCGTGCGAGATCGTAGCCCGTGGTTGCGAGCCCGCTACGCCGCGAAGCCCACTCGGCGTCCAATGTGGAGCTTTGGTCCGCTTTACACACCAGGAGCGAACGAACCGCAGCTTCTTACTCGCACTCACGGAAGCTCTTTCTCGAGGCCCGCAAACCGGCCACTCCAGTAAAGCAATGGCGAAGCTCCTGTTTCCCGGGCCGACACAACCCGCCCCACGAAGATCGAGTGCGTTCCCGATTTCGTTTGCGATTCAAGCTGGCATTCCAGGCTGGCCGCGCATCCTCCCAGAATTGGCACTCCTGTCCGCCCCTGGTGATGCTCCACGCTCTCGAGCGGCTCGTCCGGTCTCGAGGCAAAATGCTGCGCCAACGGCAACTGGTTCGACGCCAGCACATTCACTGCGAAAACACCTGCCTCTTCGATCAGCGAGTGCGAACGATTGGCCTGGTTGATGACGACAAGAATGCAAGGCGGCGAGGCCGAAACGCTACAAACGGCGGTTGCCGTCATCCCGTTCGTCACGGAATCCGCCCGGCTCGTAATGACGGTCACGGTCGAGGCAATGCACCGCATGGCCGCCCTGAATTGCTCGGCATCGACCGAGGAAAGTGACAGGCGTTTGTCGAGTTCGGACATCTGCCGTCCTACGTTGCGACCAAGCCGAGGTGAGATCGCAAAGTCCCCCCCTCATATTCGCTCCGAAAGAGCCCATTCTTCTGCAAGACAGGGACGACCTTCCCGACAAAATCCTCGAAGGTATCAGGAAGAAACGCGGGCGAAACCACAAACCCGTCCGATGCACCTGACGTGACAATTTCCGCCATCTGCTCGGCAACATCCTTTGCGGTCCCGACCAGCCTTGGGCACATGACGCCCTGGCCATAGATACGACCGGCGTCCGCGATCGTGATGGATTTTCCAGCCGCGATGCTTTTCAATGCCGCCAGATTTCCCTGACTTCCCGACGACTGAAGCTGCTCGACACTCTCCTCCAGCGAGAAATGAGAGAAATCGGCATTGGCGTGGGCAGCGAGGGTCGAAAGCCCGACCAGCGGGTTGACCAGCGAATCGTGAAGATCTCTCTTTTCTTCCGCTTCGGCCCGGCTCTCGCCGATGAACGGCATGATCGCCATCAGTACCTTGCTGGCATCGGGCGTCCGGCCCGCATCGACAAGCGCGGTAGCGACGTCGCTCTTGAACGCTCGCATGCGTTCCAAGCTCGGCTGGAGCGCGAAGATCACCTCGGACCAGCGAGCCGCAAAAGCCTTGCCCCTACCGGACGATCCCGCCTGGATGATGACGGGCCGTCCTTGCGGACTCCGCGGAATGTTCAGAGGCCCCCGCGACTGAAACCACCGTCCTTTATGATTCAGGTAATGAACCTTGCCGGGATCCGCATAGATTCCGTTTTCGCGGTCGAGCAGCAGGGCATCCTTGTCCCAACTGTCCCATAGGCCAAAGGCGACCTCCATGAATTCGTCGCCACGGTCGTATCGATCATCGTGCCCGAGATGCGGAACGTCGCCATAGTTTAGCGCCTCGCCGTCGTTCATGGATGTGACGACATTCCACGCCGCGCGGCCAGCGGAGATATGGTCCAGCGTCGCGAACTCGCGCGCGATGTTGTAGGGCGCATCGTATGTGGTCGAGCGCGTCGCACCGAGGCCGATACGGCTCGTCACCGCCGCAATTGCGCCGAGGATCGGCACCGGATCCATTCGCGTCGCATCCTGATCTGCATGGCGGATACCGGTCTCATGGCTCGCACCATATCGATCCGCAATGGCCAACCGGTCTGCGAAGAACATGAAGTCGAACTTTCCCCGTTCCAGCAGCCGGGCAATCCCGACGTAGTGACCGAGACTGAGAAAGTCCGTGCGATGCTTAGGATTTCTCCAGATTGCGTGGCTATGAACCACCGGCCCGGCGATCAGAAACCCGCAAAGGTGCATCCTGCTTGTTTTCGGCATGCGTCTCTCCCTCGGGGCGCAACACGCCGTCGCGCCCCCGTTTCAACGATTCGATTGATCGACCTGTAACGTCAGGTCAGGCTACGATCTCCACGATCTGGTTCTTACCGGAGCGGATCACTTGGTGAACGAACGATCGGTTGAGCTGATCGCCACGATCGTTGAAGTCCACGGTTGCGCCGGCGCCCACGAAATTGATCTTCTTGCCGGCGCGGACCATCTCGAGCGCGCGGACGATGTCGTCGACATTCTCCCCTGGCGGGTTGCAGACCTCGCGGATCGATTTAACCCACACCGCCGCTTCCGTAGATTTGGCGTGCTCCATCGCCAGCGCCGTTACGCATATCTGGTCGTGGGTATTTCCCGCGAACAGGAACACGGTCCCATCCGGAGCCCCCATCTCCTTGACGAACTTCTTGTACGCGGCCGATTCCAACGGCGGCCCTGGTTGAAGGTGATGGATGCCCTCGGAGACCTCGTTCGGAACGCTCTTGATGAAGGCGCCGTCGGCGTCGGCGCCGGTTCCGAGCGCAACAATTTTGGAGCGGAAGCCGCCGCGGTAGGCTTCCTTGGCGATCGCCACGAAATCCGTGAGCAGCGACGCGCAGAACACGCCGTCCGGCTCCGAGCCGAACGCCTTCTCCACTTCGGCGCGGTAGGACGCCTGATTGGGATTGTACATGACCACCTCGACGACGGTGCCGCCGCGCTTGGTCATTTCCTGCTTGAACGGCTCGATCATCGCGACCACGAACGGGTTCTGCTGTGCGAGAATGGCGACTTTCTTCAAATTGAGGCTCGTCATCACCTTGGCGCCGGCCGGCCCCCATTGCGAACTTTTCGCCTGGAAGCGATAGACAAGACCCTTGTTGTCGCCATCGGTGATGCCGTCGGCGGAGGCGGACACCATCTGCACCTTGCTGGCCGCCAGAATCAGCGGCTTGGCGGCGAGCGCTTCCGGACTGCCCCAGAAGCCGCCGACGACCTCCACCTTGTTGACGTCAAGCAGCTTGCGTGTTGCCGTGACGCTGGTTGTCGCGCTCGTCTCGGAATCCTCGATGTAAAGCTGAAGCTTGCGGCCGCCGAGAACGCCGCTGGCATCGTTGATCGTCTTCACCACGAGGTCCGCCGCCTTCTTCATATCGGGTCCATAGGGACCCGTGGCCCCCGTGAAGGGCAGCACCATTCCGATCGGAATCTCACCGGCCCCCAGCGCGAAGCCGGGCCTTACAGCGAGTCCCGCCAACGACACGCCCATCATGCCAACGAGTTGGCGCCGATTAAGCATCCAATCCGACTTCGTCATCATTCAAGCTCCTGTGTCTGGGATTCCGATTCCTGTCGTTCGAAAACCGCAAGCGCACGGCCGTCGTCGATCTGCAATGCGTCGTTGAAGCGGTTGAAGAATCCGGCAAGCGCGACGCGCAGAGTGAGTTCCACGATCTGACTGTCGCTGAAGCAGGCGCGGAGACGTTCGAACACGCCGTCCCGGATCTGCCCCGCCTTTTGCGTGATCAACGTGGCGTATTCGATCACCAGCCGGTCGGTGTCATCAAAGTCAGGATGATCGCCGGCAGGCAGCGTGGCGATCGCCGCATCCGAGATGCCCTCGATCCGGAGGACGGGAGAATGGCTCGCGACACAGAAGGCGCAGGCGTTGAGCTTCGACGTTACGACGATGGCAAGCTCGACATAGCGCCAGGGCACGCCACCCCGTACCTTGAGCTCCATCAGCATTCGGTAGAGATGATCGAGAGCGGGAGGAACGTGAGCGAGAATCGCGGCCTGATCCTGAAACGGCCCAAATTTGACGAACCTCTCATAGACCTCGGCGACGGGCGCAGGCAACGCGTCGGATGATAATGGGTGAACGCGCGGCATCAATGCGTCTCCTCGCTATCCGGGAAAAAGTCACGAATGCGTTTGTGCGGCTCGGCCAGCAACCCCTGCGGACGCAGGAGCAGGAGAAGAATGATGCCGAGACCGACCAGGCCGAGGCGCAACGCGGCCAGTTGCACGCCATCGACGATGCTCAGCGTGTCCTTGAGGAAGCGCGTCGCCTCGATCAGGCTCATGATCGTGCAGGCGCCGATCAGCAGGCCGAGGTTCGATCCTCGCCCGCCGAGAATGACGGCCATGAAAGCATAGGCCGTGATGATGGAAGTGAACTGACCGGGATCGATATAGGTGAGATAGAAGGCGTGGAGCGAGCCCGCGATCCCCATCACGGCGCCGCCGACGGCAAACGCCTTGATGCGAAGCACCAGGACCGGCTTGCCTAGCGCGCTCACCACCGTGGGATCGTCGCGCACGGCCCGCAGCGCGCGGCCAAGCGGCGACTGCACCAGCGTTTCAAGCGCCGCGAACGTCAGGGCGACCAACAGCATCGCCAGCAACGGCAGGATCGTATCGTATTGCGCGGCTGGAATGATCGAGGACAGCGGACGCGGAATGTTTGCGATTCCCAACGCTCCTCCGGTCAGCCAATCCTCGTTGAGGAGCAGAATATTGATCACCTCGCCAAAGCCGATGGTGACGATGGCGAGGTAATCGTCGGCAAGACGTATCGAGAGGAACGCAAGGATCGTGCTCGCGGCGGCGCTTACAGCCGCCGCGAGCACCATGGCCGACAGCCATCCGACATGGGACACCGACAGAGCCGCAGTGTAGGCACCCAGCGCGACAAAGCCGACCACTCCGAAATTGACCAGGCCAGCCACGCCCCATTGGAAGTTGAGGCCCAGCCCAACGAGGGCAGCGACGGATACCAAGACGATGACGGTGGAGAGATAGATCATCATTTGCGCACCGCCTTTGCCCCGAACAACCCGCGCGTCCGCATGAGCAGCAACAGGAGAATGATCGCGAAGCTGACGATCTGTCGGTAATTGGTCGGCAAAACGAGTGTCGACAGTTCCTCGGCCAGACCGATCACGAGAGCGCCGAAGACCGCTCCAATCGGGCTACCAAGCCCGCCGAGAATCGCGGCGGCAAATACCGGAAGCTGGTAGCTCCATCCGAGCAGCGGATCGACGGCACGGTCCAGTCCCGCCAGAACCCCCGACAGCGCCAGAAGCACGCCCGACAGCGCCCACGTGATGCGCGCGACCGTGTTGCGTTCGATGCCTCGGACCGCGGCAAGCGCTGGGTTGTCCGCCGTTGCGCGCATGGCGCGGCCGAGCGGCGAGGCGGAAAGCAGAAGCTGAAGGATGATGACGCAGAGAATTACGGTCACCGCCGTGACGATCTGCTCATGATTGATCCGCAGGCCGTTCCAGCGGATCGGTCGTGCAATTTCGACGTCGAAGTTGCGGGTGGAATTACCGAACACGAACCGGCATATGTTCTCAAGAACGAGCGAGAGGCCGAGCGAGGCGACCAGCAACGCGATCGAACCGGCGTCACGCAACCTTTCAAAGATCAATCTGTCGCAGACAATGGCCAATCCGGCCGCAATAGTGGCGGCGACCGCCGCTGCGACAAACAGGGGCGCGCCGACCTGATGATTCATGACCCAGGCGGCATAACCTCCAAACGTCAGCGTCGCACCAACGGCGAAGTTCGGGAATTTCAGGATGCCGAACACCAAGGTGAGCGCGAGCGCCGGAAGCGCGAGCAATAGCCCGGAAACGAGACCGTTGATGATCAATTGGCCTAACATGCGCTACTGCATCTTTGCAAAGAACAGATCGGCCAGATCGGCATTCGATATGTCGGACGCGCGGGCCTGCAGGCTCTTGCGGCCGGCCACCAGCACCATCACCTCGTCGGCGATGCGCAGCGCCGCGGCCACGTTCTGTTCGACCAAAAGCACGGCGACACCGGCTTCACGTACGCGGGCGACGGCTTCCATCGTCTCGCTTACGAATTTCGGCGACAGCCCGGCGGTTGGCTCGTCGAGCAGCAGAACCTCAGGGTTGGACAGCAAGGCACAGGCGAACGCCAGCATTTGCCGCTGTCCGCCGGACAGATCCCCCGCAAGCGTCTTGGGCCTCCGGCCGATTTCCGGAAACAACGACAGCACCTGGGCTTCCTGCGCTGGGCCAACGCCGCTGCGGCCGCGCAGGAATTCCGTTGCGAGCTTCAGATTTTCCCGGATCGTCAGATTGCGAAAGACATTCTCTTCCTGGGGAACGTAGGCAAGCCCTGCCATGACGCGCTTCGCTGGCGACAGCGAGGTGACGGCCTCTCCCGTCACCTCGATCGATCCTTCCCGTGAACGCAGCAGGCCTGCCAGCGTCTTTACGAACGAGGATTTTCCGGAGCCGTTCGGGCCGATGACCGCGAGAATCGTCTCGGGCGGCTGATCGAGCGTGACCCCGCGCACAATGTCTCCGCCGCCAGGATATCCGGCGCGAAGATCGCGAATCGAAAGGGCCGGGATGATATCGTCCGGATTCACAGCGCCATCCCCAGATAGGCATCGATCACGCGTTGATCTGCCGTGACGTCAGCAAACGAGCCGGAGACCAGCGCCGTACCTTCCGCCATGACATGGACGTCGTGGCAGACTTCGCTGATCAGACGCATGTCGTGTTCGACCAGGGCGAACGAGACGCCCTCCGCATTCAGTTCCTTGATCAGCTGGATGATGTCCTTGAGCAGAGGCGGCGCCACGCCGGCCGCTGGTTCATCGAGCAGAATGAACTTGGGGTCGAGCAAAAGGGCGCGCGCGATCTCAAGCAGCTTCTTTTGGCCACCCGAAAGCGCAGCCGCGGATGGATCGGCGACGTGCCAGAGCCCAAGACGCTGCAATATCTCGCGCGCTTTGAGCGCGTTCTTTTGATCCTGCCGCTTGACCAGGGGCCGCGCGAACAATGCGCCGCCAATCCGCTCGCCGACCTGACGAGGCGGCGAAAGCAACAGGTTCTCAAGCACGGTGAGACCGCGAAGCTCCCTGACAATCTGAAACGTTCGGACTAGTACCCACTTTTC